>JAFLSC010000002.1 GCA_022511145.1 Helicobacter sp. | reverse complement strand
TAAATTCCCCCCCCCCCCCAATTATTTACAGCATTGCAAACGGCTATAGTTTGGACAAAATCACCTAAATTGTGGTAATTTCTGTGAGTATGGTTAGAATAATCAAATAAAATAAAAGTATTTAAATCAAAATCCTTTTTTCGTGTGAATTTTTCTTCAAGATTCATAAGAGCTTGATTGATTTTTGCATATGCTAGTGTTGATTTTAACTCATTATTTTTGCGGGTAAGCTCTTTTTTTAAATTTTGAACTTCAGATTTTAAAGCAAAATGCAAAGTTTCTAGCTCATCAAGCTTTGCCTCAAGTCTTTGAGAATAGCGAAAAATCCTTTGAACACCTGTAAAATAAGTATCTCTAAATTTTACAAGAGCAATCTTTATTCGCGTAAAAATACCTTTTTGCACTAAACGCTCCTTAAAAAATGAATTTTATTATATCATAATTAAGTTACAAACAGCATTTATTTTATGATTTAGTTCTATCTTTATATCATTACTCCTTAGCATTGATTTTATCTTACCCATTCTCTGCAATTTCTGCGATTTCCAAGTAAAGATTGATTTTTTCCTCGCAAAGTTTTTTAAGATTTTCATATTCTTGGGCTAGGGTGCTTAAATCACTTGTGGAGTAGGTTTGAGGATTATAAAGTTTAAGTTCAAGAGCCTTGATTTGAGCCTCTAGGGCTTCAATCTCATCAGGAAGGAGACTTAAGAGTCGTGTTTGATTATAATTAAGCTTCTTTTTGGGTTTTTCTTGATTTGGGGAGGTTTTTAAAATCTGCGTAGATTGCTCTTTTGAGGCTTTTTGGTATTCTTTTGCTAAAAGATTATAGGCTTTAAGCTCCTTTTCAATCTCTAAATATTCGCTAAAACTCTTGTGGCTCTCCTCAATCTCTCCGTGTTTAAAAACCAAAAGTTTTTTGGCGATTTTGTCAGTAAAATAGCGGTCGTGGCTTACAAAAATAATCGCCCCTTCAAAGCTTTGTAAGTATTCCTCTAGGATATTGATAGTCGGAATATCCAAATCATTTGTAGGTTCATCAAGCACCAAACAATCATATTTTTTGGTAAAAAGCAAAGCTAAAGCCAAGCGATTTTTCTCGCCACCGCTAAGTGAGGCAATTTTTTTATCCAAAAATTCTTTGGGGAAAAGAAAGCTTTTAAGATAGCCAAAAATGTGCATACTCTTGCCCCTCACTTCGATATGGTCTCCCCCAAAAGGGCAAAAAGTCTCAAGCAAATCTTTAGAATCATCTAATAATTCGCGGTGTTGGTCAAAATACCCGATTTTGATTTCCCCGCATTCAAGTGTGCCGCTTGTTGGCTTGATTCTACCTAACAAAATTTTAAGCAATGTGGATTTACCTGCCCCGTTTTTACCCACAATGGCGATTTTGTCCCCTTGTAAGATTCTTGTGTTAAAATTGCTAAAAAGCACTTTTGAATTGAGAGTCATTGCAAGATTTTTTGCCTCAAAAAGCATTTTTTTGCGATTACTTCCTTCCTCTTGGTTAAAATGTTTCTTTTCACGTTCAAGCTCTAAAGTCATTTTGCGGATAAGAGCAGGATTGCTTTTGGCTTGTTGTCGCATTAGCATAATTCGCTCTTTTCTACCCTCATTGCGTTTGACTCTCGCTCTCACACCGCGAGCAAGCCATTCTTCTTCAGCTTTGAGATGCTTAAGCAGTGTTTCATAGCTTTTTGTGAGGCTTGCAAGTAAAGCTTCTTTTGCTTTAAGATAATCCCCATACCCCCCTTGAAAACTTCGGATTTTTGTATCCTCAACTTCAATGATACGCGTGGCGATTCTATCGATAAAATAGCGGTCGTGGCTGATAAAAACGAGTGTCCATTTTTCTTTGAGTAGCAATTCTTCTAAAAATTCCACCATTTGCACATCAAGGTGGTTTGTAGGCTCATCAAGTAATAAAATATCAGGTTTGACTAGAAGCAAGCACGCTAATGCTACGCGTTTTTGCTCCCCTCCGCTTAGGAGATTTGTGAAATGATTTTCTAGCTCTTTAAGCTCAAAAGTCTCTAAAATCTGCTCTATTTTGTTTTCTAAATCCCACGCATTGTGGTGTTCTATAAAAGCACTTAAGGTAATGTGCTGCTCTAGGAGATTTTTATTATCAGGTTGGCTTTGAAGTTTTTTAGCGACACTTTCAAGCTGATTTTTAGCCGTGTTTATAGCTTCTAGGCTTTTAACAATGGTTTGTTTGACACGCTCACCCTCTTTGAAAATAGGTTTTTGGGGTAAATGCTGAATTTCTAAATCCCCTTTTAAAATCCTCTCGCCCTCATCGCCGAGTAAAGTGCCATCAAGGATTTTAAGCAATGTGGATTTACCTGCCCCGTTTTTACCCACAATAGCAACCCTTTCACCCTCTTGAATGTGCAAAGTAATATCTTTGAGAATGGGTTTAAAATCATATTGTTTGGTGAAATTCAATAAAGAGAGATTAGCCATTTTTTCTTTTCTTTGGGGGTTGGGATTTGGAATTGTGGGATTGATAGGATTGCGGCTTGAAAAACAAAACTAAACAAAATCCCCCAAGGATTAAAGAAAGTAGCTGTCCTTGCGTGAGCCAACCTAACGCGATAAATCCCATTTGCACATCAGGTTCTCTAAAAAATTCTGCGATAAAACGCATTAGCGAATACAAAATCACATACAATATGCCAATTTGCCCAACAAAAGTCGCTCTCTTCCGCCACCAAAATAAAATCACAAAAACAACAATCCCTTCCAAAAAGGCTTCATAGAGCTGACTAGGGTGCCTTAGGATTCCATCGACATAAATCCCTAAGCTACTTTGGGTTTGTCTGCCTACAAGCTCTTGATTAAGAAAGTTTCCAATCCTACCAAAAACATAACCCAAAGGAACACTAAGTCCCGCTAAATCCATAAAAAGCCAAAAATTTACTTTTTTGTATTTTGCAAAAAGCAAAGACGCAATCAAAAATCCTATCACCGCCCCGTGATAGCTCATTCCACGAATCCCAATAAAATTTCCTTGCGTATCAAAGGGATTAAAAATCTGCCAAGGGTGCGTTAAATAATAGCTCATATAGGGGTCATAAAAGATAATATAGCCTAATCTTGCTCCCAAAATCACGCCAATTTCTACCCAAATAAAATAACTATCCAAAAGATTTGAGCTAATGGGATAGGAATCTTTTTTGATAATCCAATGGGCTAGGCTTAGGGCGGTTAATAACGATAAAACATAAAAAATCCCATACCAATGCACAGGAATACCAAAAAGATTAAAGGCTACGGGATCAAAGTAGCTATAAATATGTGTCCACTCTGTCATCAATAATCTCAAAAAAATTATTTAAACCTAGTTGATAGCATAATTCATACAAGCGAGTATTCCCAATATAAAGATGAAATCTAAAATTATTCTTTCGGGCAAGTTTGAGCCAATGACCTATAATGTGGGAGTTAATATCCTTAGCGTTAGGGATTTTAAAAATCACTTCTTGTATGCTTTCTTGAGGCTTGTCTTTTCTTAAATGTTCAAGAATAACCTTCAAATCTTCATAATCGCTCATTTCTTTAATCTTCCCGTGCAAGATGTAATGATTATTTTCAATCTTTTCTAATCGCAAAATTTACCCTTAAGAATACAATTTTTATAATAAAGATGAAATTTTAACAAAAAAAGTTAAAGATTTTGCAAGAATACATTATAATAATAAATAAAATTTTAATGAGTTATCAAGGAATAATTTTTAGAGGCTAGAAATGAGAAAATTTGCGATTTTTGGGGCAGGCGGACACGCTAAAGTGATTGCTGATATTTTGGATTCTAATGGGGATTGTGTGGAATACCTTATTGATGATGAGCCTAAGGGTAAAGTAATTTGTGGGATAAAGGCTATTTTGAGAGAAGAATTTTTATCAATCCCCCAAATTCAAAATCAAGTTGCTTTAGTCTTAGCTATCGGTAACAATGCTCTAAGAAAACAGCTTTATGAATTTTTTAAATCCAAAGGTTTTGATTTGCCTACCATTATCCATCGCAGTGCTATAATTTCAAAATCATCTTTTTTACAAGAAGCGTGTGTTGTAATGCCTCAAGTGGTTTTAAATGCTAAGAGTCAAATCGGTGTGGGTGTGATTTTAAACACGGCTTGCGTGGTTGAGCACGATTGTAAAATAGGGGATTTTAGCCATATTGCACCCCGTAGTGTTTTATGTGGTGGGGCAAGTGTGGGAAAAGTTAGCCATATCGGGGCTAATAGTGTTATTATTGAAGGTAAAAGCGTGGGAGATTTTTGTCTAGTGGGTGCGGGAAGTGTAGTCATTCATAATATTGTTTCTAATAAAAAAGTTGTCGGAAATCCTGCCAAAAAGGAGTTAAAATGAGTTTAAGGATTTTTCTCTCTCCACCACAAATGGGGACAAAAGAACAAGTCTATGTTAAAGAAGTTTTTGAAAGTAATTATATCGCCCCTTTGGGAGAATTTGTGAATCGTTTTGAAAAAGCAATGTCTTCTTATACGCATAGCCCTAATGCTTTAGCTCTTAATAGTGGGACTTCAGCCCTGCATTTAGCTCTAAGGGTTAGTCAAATTACAAGCGGGGATTATGTCTTAGCGAGTAGCTTTACTTTTATTGGCTCTATTGATGCGATTTTATATCAAGGAGCAATCCCTGTTTTTATTGATAGTGATGAGGATTCTTGGAATCTCTCTCCTGTGCTTTTAGAAAAAGCCTTAAAAGAGCTTTTTCCTAAACCCAAAGCCCTAATTCTTACCCATTTGTATGGGCAGTGTGCTAAGCTTGATGAAATTATTGCTCTTTGTAAAGCCTATGATGTGCTTTTGATTGAAGATGCTGCAGAATCTCTAGGGGCTTTTTACAAGGGGCAGCATACCGGGACTTTTGGGGAATTTGGTGCTTTGTCTTTTAATGGGAATAAAATCATCACCACAAGCGGAGGTGGAATGCTCCTTGCTAAATCGCAAGAAAAGCTTAATAAAGCCCGTTATTATGCTACTCAAGCAAGAGATAATCAGCCCTATTATGAGCATCAAGATTATGGCTATAATTATCGTTTAAGTAATGTGTGTGCGGCTATCGGGGTAGGACAACTTGAAGAAATAGAAGCGAAAGTGGCAAAACGGAGGGAGATTTTTTCGTGGTATGAGGAGCTTTTAAGAGGAGAAGCGGTGGAGTTTATGCCTGAACTCCCTGATACAAGGGGAAATCGTTGGCTTACAACCTTACGATTTAACAATCCCAAAGCTAATCCTCTAGCTCTTGTGGATTTATTGGCACAAAAGGGTATTGAATCGCGTCCTTTGTGGAAACCTATGCATCTTCAGCCACTTTTTAAAAAGGCTTTGAGTTTTTGCAATGGTGTCTCTCAAAATTTATTTCAAAGTGGGATTTGCCTACCTAGCGGTGGGGCATTAAGCCAAAATGATGTGGAAGAAATTGCTTCTTATGTAAAAGATTATTTGAAAGGAATTGAGTGTTAAAATCTCCTATTTTTCGTCCTAGCAGTGGCAAACGCATTCTTTTTTTTGTGCTTGTGGATATTTTTGTTTCTTATTTAACACTCCTACTTTCTTATGACTTACGATTTAGCTTTCAAGTGCCTTTAGAATTTACAACCAAAGTCCTTTTTGTTTTTATTTGCCTTATTACTTTAAAAATTTTTGCTTTAGCTTTACTAAAAATTTATCTTGTGCCGTGGCGGTTTTTTGGACTATCAGAAGCCCTAAAGATTCTTTATGCTCAAATCTTAGCGTATGGGATTTTTTTTATTTTAGCTTTTTTGGGGTGGTTTGGAAATTTTCCTTTGAGTGTGATTGCCATTGATTTTGTGCTTTCAGCCATTTTTATAGGAGCGATTCGCATCTCAAAACGCATTTATTTAGAAAATTCTCCCAAAAATTCTCCCAAACCCGCCTTAATTTTTGGGGCAAACACGCAAAGTGCAACACTAATTAAAAGTGCCTTAAATAGCGAGATTCCCTACTATCCTATTGCAATTATTGATGAGGATTCCAAGCTAGAGGGAAGTTATATTACTAATTGCAAAATCTATCCGCCAAGTAGCATTACGCAGTTGCTTCAAAAATATAAAACCAAAAGTGTTATTCTCACACAAAGTTATGCTAAACCCCCTTTAGAAAAGCTTTTTAATGAGCTAAAACAAAAAGGCGTTGAGGAAATCAAAATCGCCTCTTCACTCAAAGAGGATACGCCCCTATCAGATATTTCTATTGAGGATTTACTCTCGCGTCCGCCTAAGGATTTAGATAAAGAAGTGATTGAAAATTTTATCCGCAATAAAGTGGTGCTTATTACAGGAGCAGGAGGGAGCATAGGCAGTGAGATTGTGCGGCAGTGCGTTGCTTTTGGAGCCAAACGCATAATTTTGGTAGAACATAGTGAATACAATCTTTATGCTATTGTTGAGGAACTAACCCAAATGCTTAATGAAAAACCTCATCAAAGTTTTATTCCTGTGCTACTCTCAATTTTAGAAAAAAATCGTCTTTTGGCTTTAATGCTTGAGGAAAAGCCTGATATTGTTGTGCATTCAGCCGCTTACAAACACGTTCCGCTTTGTGAATACAACCCAAAAAGTGCGATTGAAAATAATGTGCTAGGCTCAAAAAATGTGATTGATTGTGCGATTGAAGTAGGTGTGCTTAAGGTTGTTGTAATTTCAACCGATAAGGCAGTTCGCCCTACTAATGTAATGGGAGCAACCAAACGCATTGTAGAATTATACGCACAAAATGTTGAGGCTAAAGAAAGCGAGATTGTTGCAGTAAGATTTGGCAATGTCTTAGGAAGTAGCGGTTCGGTTGTGCCAAAATTCAAATCTCAAATCCAAAAGGGAGGACCCATTACCGTAACACACCCTGATATTACACGATATTTTATGTTGATTCCTGAAGCGTGTCGGCTCGTCTTACAGGCAAGTGCGATTGCTAAAGGGGGTGAGATTTTTATCTTGGATATGGGAGAGCCTGTTAAAATCGTAGATTTGGCAAAAAATATGCTCAAACTCTATGGCAAAGATGAGGAAATTGCAATTGTCTTTAGCGGCTTAAGACCGGGTGAGAAACTCTATGAGGAACTGCTTTTAGGAGAGAGTGAGGGGAAAACACAATACCCCTCAATCCAAGTGGCAAGACCAACTTATTATGCTATTGCTAAGCTTAATCAAGATATTAATGAGCTTTTAGAAACGCAAGATAAAATCCAAAAACTCAAAGAAATTGTTGTTGAATTTAATCATAATGCTAATTTAAGTGCCTCATAATGCCCTTGCAAATGCCGAAATCTCCCCAAGAATTCAATCCTTCAAATCCTAGCAATCTCATAAACTCTAGCAGCTTTAGCAATCCCACAAATCCCCAATCAAATCCCAAACTCACAATTGCGATTGTTATTTCCTCTTTGCGTATGGGTGGAGCAGAGAAGGTAGCGAGTTTGCTTGCTAATCATCTAAGTGTAAAATATCGTGTTATTATGATTTTGTGGGAGAATAAAGAGCAATTCTATCCCCTTGAAAATTCTATCACAATTTTTTGCCCTCACAAAAAATTTCGTGGGATTTGGGGGAATTTCAGACGCTTAGGATTTCTTATTAAAATCTTTAAATCTCAAAAAGTGAGCTTTGCTATTAGCCTGATTCATCAAACTAATATTTTAAGCATACTTGCTGCTAAAATCGCTAAAATCCCCATTATTGCAACAGAACATAGCACTTATGAAAGCTTAGAATCCCAAAAGCTTTGGAATTTTTTGCGTCAAAGAGTGTATCCTCTAGCTAATTGCATAACCACGCTCACGCACGGAGATTTAAAGCATTATGATTTTTTAAAAAATATCCGCATAATGCCTAATCCCATTTATCTTAAATGCCCTAACACTAAAGATTTAGCTAAGCTTACACAAGAATTTAACACCTATAAACCCTATGTTTTGAGTGTGGGGAGAATGATTGAGAGTAAGCATTTTGATGAGGTATTAAGAGCCTTTAAGATTTTTTCAAAAAGCTATCCGCATTATTCTTTAGTCTTAATTGGTGAAGGAAAATGCCAAAACGCCTTAGAGGAAATGGCACAAACTTTGGGGATTAAAGCGGTTTTTTTGGGGAGAAGAGAAGAGCTTGTTTGTGCTTATGCTCAAGCAGAATTTTTTGCTCTAGCGAGTCATAAAGAGGGATTAAGCAATGTTTTGATTGAATCTTTGTTGTGTGAAACGCCTGTGGTAAGCTATGATTGCCCTTATGGACCAGCAGAGATTATCACAAATGGCGAAAATGGCTATTTGGTTGAGCTAGGGAATATAGAGGCTTTGGCAGAAGCTTTTTGTAAAGCAGTAAAAAATAGAGAAATGTTATCCCACAATGCCTCTAAGATACAAGAAAAATTTGGGGCAAAACAAGTCTTTAAGCAATGGGAGGCTTTGATTATGGAATTTCAGGATAATTAAGCCTTACCATCTTGGTTTATCATCACAAGGAGAAGCTGAAGCAATCCACCTCGTCATTACAAGAGCTACAAGGCTCGCGGCAATCTCTTTTGTGGCAACCCAAACAAGAGATTGCTTCAGATAGGGCTTTGCAATGATTCTTAGTGTTTTGATGATTGCAATCAAGACTCCACCACATAAAAATAGCTCAAAGCACTTTTACCAAATTTTTTAGTTTTATGCAAACAAAAATCGCCGATGAAATGGGGAATCTCCAAGTTAAAATAATGCTCTAGGGTAATGATTTTAAAAATATCAGGATTAAAATGCTCTATCATTGCAAAGCATTTTTGGTAAATCCCTTGTGCGTTATTGCGAAAATCAAAAGGCGGGTCTAAATACGCAATACAAGGGGATTTAAAAGTCTCCAAAAGTGTGGGATAGAGTTTAAAAGTATCCCCAAAATACGCTTTATAAGCAGTAATTTGGAGACTTTTGAGATTTTGTGTGAGGGTGCGATAAGAGGCTTGATTGTTTTCAAAAAATATCGCATTTTTTGCCCCACGACTTAAAGCTTCAATGCCAATACTGCCACTCCCAGCAAAAAATTCTATGAAATTTACTCCCCCAAGGGCTGCTCCTAGGGTATTAAAAAAGGATTCCTTTAAAATAGCCTTACTAGAACGCGTGATTTCTAAATCAGCCATTTGCAAGGATTTTCCTTTATAAATACCGCCAAGTATTCTTAAAGTAGGCTTTTTTGGGATTTTTATTTTTGGGGGTTTTGAGGAATTGTTTTGAAAAGATTTTTGGAGGTTTTGAGGAGCGTTTGAGTAAGGCTTATCGGAGGATTTTTGTTTCAGAGATTTTTTGAGAGGATTTTGGGGTAACCCTTTTGAATCTTTGAGAGATTGCGTTTTTTTAGGAGTATTTTTAGCCATTTTTGTGTTGCAAAATCAATTCTTTAAGTTCATCGGCATAACGTTTAAAAAGCTCTTGAATTTGGGCTTCTAAGCTCGTATTTGTATTTTGAAATTTTGGTGCTTTGGGAGCAAGAAAATCACTCAAAGGCTTGATTGTTTTTGGTGGCTCTTGTGTAGAAGGATTGCTAATTTGGGTATAAAAGGATTCTAATTTTTGGATTAAAATTTCTTTGGTAAAAGGTTTGCTTAGCTGAGCGTTTTCATCATCGCTAATGAGAAATACAGGCTTATCAGCACTTTCCATAGATTTTGTTGCCACGACAAAATCACAAGATTTGTAGCTTGTGAGGTATTCTTTAAGATACATTTCCAAAGTATGGTCTAAAAGCAAAGAATCACTAATTAGGGCGATTTTCATCAATCTTTCCTTTAAAATAGATTATGCAATTATAGCCTAAGATAAGTGAAATTCCACATTTTCTTAAATCTTTTAAGCTAGGAATCTTTATAAAGTCGCCATTATTGCGAGGCGTAAGCCAAAGCAATCTTTTGTTGTTTTTTGAGTGAGATTGCCACGAAAACCTTTGCGATTTTTCTTGTAATGACAAGGAATTTCCCATAATGACGAAGTAAAGTAAATTTTGTCTTGAAAATAGAAGTTTTCAATACTTTATTGTATCTGTTTTTTCCTTAAATATCGCAAACTCTTTTCATTAAGAACATTTAAAACTCTTTTTTAAAAACTCTTGTAAATGCCTTATTTGCGTAAATTTTTAGTTTGAAAACTTCTATTTTCAAATAAGAAAGGACAAATTATGCCACTTTTAACCATCATCATTCCCTTTGGTTTGAGTAAAGAAAGAGCCTATATCAAAGATAGAGTGATTTTAAAAGCTAAAGAATTTAAAAGCGATGAGAAAGTTTGTTATATCTTTGTTGAGGGCTATTCTAGTACCCCTTTAGAAGCCTCCTTAGAATGTGCAAGGATTATAAAAGAAAATGGGCATCTTTATCTTAAAGATGAAAGTCAAAAAGAGTATTTTTCACAAGGACAATGTAGAAATTTCGCAGCAAGACATACAAAAACTCCTTGTATGATGGTTTTAGATGTTGATTATATTTTAACGATACAAAATCTCAAAAAAATTCTAAAAATCATAGAAATAAAACAAATTCACCAAAACCCTGCCGCGTTTTTGGTTTTACCTTGCATATTTTTAAATGAGGCAGGAAGTTTAAAATTCGCAAACAAAGAATTAGCGGAACTTGAAATTTTACAGGATTTGATTTATAGAAAAAAGGAATCAATTCACTTTTTTATGAAAGCTTCAAGTTCTATAATCTTAAACACTTATACCTATTTAGAGCTTGGTGGATATGATGATAGCTATATAGGTTTTGGAAGTGAGGATTTTGACTTTTTATGGAGGCTTTTAAGGCATTGTGCAAATTTTGAGCTTTTGCCAAAACATTTGAAATATTTTTCACAAAGTTGGGATTTTGAGCAGTTTAAAGGCTTTCGTTCTTTATTTTCTGTGCTAGGACTTGAAGCAAGTTTGAGTGGAATTTATCTGTATCATCTCTATCATCAAAGACCAAATCAAAACAACTATCTAAGCAATACACATAAAAACCAAAGATTTTTTGAAAAAAGACTTTTAAAGCCTGTTGAACTTGATTCTTTAACTTTTGCAAATACCCAAGAAAAAATTTGCATACTTTGTTATGAGAAATCTTATGTGTTTAAATTATTTCAAAAACCTTGTGTATTTTTAGGTGAATATGTGAGTGCGAGTGAGAATATATTTTTTGATGATGAGGAATTTAATGAACAAAGATTTTTAAGTTTTATAGAAAAAAATCAAATCACAAGGTTTATGTGCTTTAATCCTTACGCAAGAGTTACAATACAAAAAATATATGAGTTTATGAGAGAAAAACAAATCCCCTTTTTTATCTTTGAAAGAGGGGCTTTTCCAGACTCTTGGTTTTTTGATGATAGTGGCTTTTTAGCGGATTCTAAAAATTACGATGAAATTTTGTGGAATAAGGCAATAAACGAGGAGGAATTAAGCAGAACTAAGGCTTATGTTAGTGAGCTTTTAAGAGGTGATTCTTTTTTGGAGGATAAAAATCAATTTTTTAGTGAAAATGAACTTAAAGAAAGCTTAGGAGTGCGTCATAAAAAGGTTATTTTCGTGCCTTTGCAAGTTGAAAGTGATACAGCAATAAGATTTTTCACCAAAGAGCCTTTTACTTATGAGGGCTTTTTGCAAATTCTTAATGAGCTTGCTCCTTTGTATGCAAAAGAACAAGTGGTTTTTGTGTGCAAAAAACACCCTCTAGCCATAGAGCTTGATAAAAAAGCCTATGATAATTTAATCTTTGCAGATGATGAATGCTCAATCCTTTCTTTACTGAATATTGCTTGTGCTTGTGTGTGTTTAAATTCGGGTGTTGGACTTTATGCGATGATTTCAAAAATTCCTGCTGTGCTTTGTGCGAGGGCTTTTTATCGTTTTGAGGAACTTAATTTAGAAGCTCATACTAAAGAGGAATTAAAAGCCAAAATTGATGAAATTTTAGAGGGAAAATTTCATTTTAATGAGGAGAAAATGTTGCGTTTTATCAAGTATCTTAAAGAGGATTTTTACTCTTTTGCAAATACTGAATCTGTGGTGCTTAAAAATTTTAAAGAAAATTCAGATTTTAGAAGAACGATAAAATGGAATTTTTATCAAATTAGACTTGGAAAAAGCAAAGTTTTAGATGCAAAATGCTTTAAAAAACAAGAATACAAGCTTGATTCTTTGCATTACCTCCCCTTTGCTTATGAGCTTAAGAAAAATTATAAGTCCTTTTTAAGAGCTAATAAAATAGATGAAAAATTAAGACTTGGCATTAGTATGCCTCATTTTTTAGAAAGATTTAAAGCTTATAGACTGCTTAGAAAATTACTTAAAAACCCAAAAGCTTTCTTTTCTGACTCTAAAAATCCTTTGTTTTATCCTATAAAGAGGGTTTGTTTGAGGAAAACAATGGAAATTTAAATTATTTTCATTGTTAGCTTTATTTGTTGTTTGAAATTTTTAAGCTAAAACTTTATGCTTTAACTAAAATACTGATTTGTCTTAAAGTTTTAATATTTTTATCCTGATTTTAGGATTCTAAACTCCCACCAAATCCAACCCAAATCTAATTTTTGCAGTTTTTACTAATCTTTTGCTATAATTTATTATTTATATAAGGAGTCTTGTAATGAAAGTTATGGTGATTCAAGGACCTAATCTCAATCTTTTGGGGATTCGAGAGCCACGCATTTATGGACCTATTAAGCTTGAAGCGATTCATCAAAATGTCCAAAAACACGCCGAGCAATTAGGGATTGAGGTTGATTTTTTTCAAAGCAATTTTGAGGGTGAAATTATCGATAAAATCCAAGAGTGCTTAGGGCAATGTGATGGGATTATTATCAATCCTGCTGGGTATTCGCACACTTCTGTGGCGATTCGTGATGCTATTAGTGCGGTGAATTTGCCCACTATTGAAGTGCATATTACTAATATCCACGCTAGAGAGGAATTCCGACAAAAAAGTTTGACTGCTGAAGCTTGCACGGCTGTTGTAGCAGGATTTGGTGCGATTGGCTATCATCTTGCTTTGCAAGGAATCTCGCAAATTCTTAATGAAATCAATGCCATAAAAGCCGCTCAAGAACAAATGCGACAAAATCCGCAAAATCAGTAGGATTGCATTTGCAAGGGAAATTGCCACGAGTTCTTGCGAACTCTCGCAATGACGAGGCAATCTCAAAAATCTCAAAGAAAGATTGCTGCGAATCCTTGCGGATTCTCGTAATGACGACTGAAGCAATCTTGCAATGATGATTCTTTCTTGTAATGACAAAACAGATGGCATAAAGGGGGAGCAAAGTGGAAGGTTTTATTATTCAAAATGAAAATGCACTTTATTTTGAGACAGGTTATAGCTGTGATAATGCTATTTTTTTGGCTTTAGGCGATAAAGGGTGGTTCATTACTGATGGACGCTATGAAGTTGAAGCCCAAGAACATATCAAAACAACAAAATATGACATACAGCTTCAAATTACAAGGGATTTGATTCGCAATGTGCGGAGTATTCTCAAAAAATACCCCAAAGCTCAAATCCTTTATAATCCGCAGGAATTTTCAGTCTTTGATTTTGAGCGGCTCAAAGCTGATTTGAAAACAAAATTTATCCCCAAGCCTAATTTTCATCAAGAAAAGCGTATCATTAAGACTCAAGAGGAAATTCAACTTATAGAAGCCTCCCAAAAACGAAATTTTAGGGCTTTTAGGCAGTTTGCAAAATTTATCTCCAAAAAAGGCGAGAATAAAAGAGAATCTTTTTTGCATTTTAAAGCTAAGGAATTTTTGGGGCAAAAAGGAAAATATGATTTGAGTTTTAATCCTATTGTGGGGATTAATGGCAATGCTGCTAAACCTCACGCTCTCCCCTCTAAAGATAAGCTCCAACAAGGTGATTTATTGCTTTTTGATGCGGGAATTAAATACCGAGGTTATTGCTCTGATATGACAAGGACAGGGTATTTTGGCAAAGAGGGATTGAGCTTTTCTAAAGAGCAGGATTTTAAAAATTCGACTTTGCAAAAAATCTATGACACCGTGAGAATAGCACAAGAGAGGGCAATCAAAGGCATAAAGCCCGGAATGCTTGCTTGCGATATTGACGCTCTAGCCCGTGAAGTCATTGATAAAGCGGGTTATGGCAAATATTTCGTGCATTCCACTGGACACGGGATTGGGCTTGATATTCACGAATTACCCATTATTTCTGCTAAAAGTAAGGCGAAATTGGAAGAAGGTATGGTGTTTTCTGTGGAGCCGGGCATTTATCTACCAAATCAACTGGGTGTAAGGATTGAAGATTTGGTTGTTGTAACTTCTAAAGGAGCAAAGATTCTTGGAGACTAGAAAAGATGATTCTTATTTTTCTCTTTATGCTTATAAAATGACGCTTTTAAAAGAGAGGCATTGGCTTTTTGAAAAAAAACCTTTGAGAAAAAATCCTAAAATTGCTAAACTTTTTATGCCTAAAAATCGTTTGCCAAAATTTATTGCCACTCTAGCTAATCCTTATGATTCTTTTTTGTGTGCTTCTAAGCTTAAAAACTATTGTATTTTGGGATTAGGAGGAAATCAAGGAAATGTTTTGGTTACATTTTGGCAATTTTTTAAGAGGATACAAAATAAAAAAAATGTTATAATTCATCAATCTTTATTTTATAAAAATCCTGCTTTTGGTTACAAGGCTCAAGCAGATTTTTATAATGCGATTGTTTGGGTTAAAACACAGCAAGGCTATGGGGATTTTTTCTCTTATATGATGTATTTAGAGCGTCTTTTTGGGAGAGAAAGGAAACGGATTTTCAAAAATGCACCCCGTAGCTTGGATATTGATATTTTAGGGTTTAAAAACAAAAAAATTACACTTAAGCATTTGCAAATTCCTCACAAAGAATGGGCAAATCGGGAGAGTGTAAAAATTCCTTTATTGGGGCGACAATGAAACTTTTTACTTACAAAGCAGAGACTTCTGCCTTAGCTTTAGCACAAGCAAAACAAGAATTAGGCGATGAGTGTTCAATCATTTCGCAAAAAAAACTTTCTGATGGGAGTTATGAAATTTCTGTGGCAATCAATGAAGAGGATTTAAAAAGAGTACAAGAAAACAAAAAGAAAGAACAAAGAGAGGACGCTTTTGTCGCAAAAAATAATAATATAGCCGAGCGTTTAGAGCTTATTGCGGCTAAGGAATTAGAGAAAAGACGAGCCGCTAATGCCGCAGCGAGTTTGCCTGAAGATGTTTCTTTGCAACTCTCTGATGCGGTGAGGCAAATTTCACAGATTGCTAATTTACCCACAACAATGCCTCCGCCACCCACAACAGCTTATAACAAGCAAGAAACTAAACCCGCCCTAGATAAAAAAGAGTCCCCAAGCAAAAAGGAAGAAAAAAAATCCAAAACAGAAAGTGGCGATTTAAAAGCAATCCGTGGCGAGATTGATAGACTTAATGATAAGCTTAAACTTATCCAAAATATGTTTTGGGAGGAGAGGGGACCTAAAAGAGAGGGGCTTATTATCCCACACGAATTTGCCGAGATTTTCCGTATTGCTAAAGGAAGCGGAATGGCAAAAGAACACCTCGATAAGATTATGCAGCTTACCTTGGAGCTAATGCCTATTAAAATGCGTGAAAATTCTGTATTGATTAAACGTTACTTCCGCGAAGTGTTAAGAAAAATGGTGTATTGCAGGACAGAGAATCTCAATAGCAATGGGAAAAATATTATGATGTTTGTTGGTCCAACAGGAGTGGGAAAAACAACGACTTTAGCTAAGCTTGCTGCACGTTATTCCCGAATGCTTAATAAAAACTATAAAGTGGGTATTATTACTTTGGACACTTATCGGATTGGGGCAGTGGATCAGCTAATGTTTTATGCTAAAAAGATGAAATTAAGCATTGATACGGTGGTGGATACCGAAGAATTTGTGAATGCTTTGGATTCCTTGAAATATTGCGATTATATTTTAATTGACACGGTGGGAAGCTCTCAACACGACAGGGCGAAGCTAGAATCCCTAAAAAGTTTTGTTAATGCTGATGCTAATAGCAAAATTGATGTGAATTTGGTGATGAGTGCCACAACAAAATATGAAGATTTAAAAGACATTTATCATACTTTTTCTACTTTGGGGATTGATACTTTGATTTTTACCAAGCTTGATGAAACCCATAGTTTTGGGAATATTTTTTCTCTCATTTATGAAACCAAAAAATCCACAAGCTATTTTTCTATCGGGCAAGAAGTGCCTAATGATTTAAATATAGCCAGTAGTGATTTTTTGGTTGATTGTCTGCTTGATGGGTTTATTAAGGGTTAGAATGAAAAATCAAGCGGCTAATTTGGAGTTACTCTTAAATGATGACAAAAAATGTGATACGAAATTTATTGCCATCACAAGTGGCAAAGGAGGTGTGGGCAAATCAACTTTTAGTGCTAATTTAGCTTATAAGCTTTGGCAAATAGGTTTTAAAGTAGGGATTTTTGATGCGGATATTGGTTTGGCAAATCTTGATGTGATGTTTGGGGTGCGTTGCGAAAAAAATCTTTTGCACGTCTTAAGAAATCAGGCTCGGCTTAAAGATATTATTGTGCCTATTGAACACGGATTGTATTTGATACCCGGTGATTCAGGGACAGATATTTTCCGCTATAAAAGTGAATTTATGTTTGAAACTTTTATTGAGGATTCCTCGTTGCTTGATAATTTGGATTTTGTGATTATTGATACAGGTGCGGGGATTGGGGAATACACGCAAGTCTTTTTAAAAAATAGTGATGATGTGATTGTGCTAACCGTCCCAGACCCTGCGGCAATCACTGATGCTTATGCCACAATCAAACTCGCCTCAGTGTATAAAAATCGTATTTTTATGCTTATTAATATGGCAAAAAGTAATCAAGAGGCTGATTTGATTTTTGATAAAATCCAAAAGATTGCTCAAAGCAATATTAAAAGTGTTAGTTTGGAGCTTATTGGTAAGCTCTCCAAAAATAGTCTTATTAATCATTACACAAAAAATCGAGGGATTTTCGTCAAAGAGGAGCCTAATTCTTCTCCTTCAATGGAAACAGAAGAGGTAGCAAGGAGCTTGGCAAAAAAATTGGAACGAAATGTGCTAGTTCAAGAGGATAAAAGATTTGGAAAATTTTTTAAAAGGATATTGGGACATTTCTAAAAGCCCATTTTTAAGGATAAGAGATGATTAAACTCAGAATGGATAACTTCTTAAGCTTTGCTATTGTTAGCGGTTTTTTTATTGGTTTATTGTTATCCTCTTTAAAATTTGATGAAGCTGAAATGATTATTGCGGGGACTTTTATCTCAACAATGGGATTTTATCTTATTACTTTAGTGAGTGCCTCATTTTTTATCCGATTTTTTAATTATGAAGAGAAAAAAACTCGTAAGCCTTCTTATAATCACATATTAGAAGAATACATTGAGGAATTTGACCGCCGAGAAAAAATGACCAATCGGATTCGTGGCTTCTTAAGGACAATGGAAAGAACAATGCAAGAAGAAGAAATGCTTGAACAACAGCAAGAAGCGACAAAAAAACAAACTTCAAAAGAGAATAACAATGCCTAAGAATATCAATAGCTACCAAAGCGTGATTAAAAGCAATCAAGACCAGCTTGCCATAGACTATCTCCCTGCTCTTAAAGCAATGGCATATCATCTCAAAGAGCGGCTACCCCCTAATGTTGAATTTGCTGACCTTGTTTCTATTGGCACAGAGGAATTAATTAAACTTGCAAGGCGGTATGACTCTCGCGTTAATGATTCTTTTTGGGGTTATGCAAAAACGCGTGTTTATGGAGCAATGTTGGATTATCTGCGGAGTTTGGATTGTGTGAGCCGTCAAATGCGGGTTTTAATGAAAAAGGTGGATTATGAGATTTCTAAATATTATAATGAACACCAAGAAGAGCCTGATAATGCTTATTTGAGTAAGGTTTTGGGCGAGGAAGAGGACAAAATCGCCCAAGCAAGAATAGCCGGTGAGATTTATACCACTCTGCCTTTAGATGAGCAGCTTGCTGCAATGAGCGATGACCAAACTTATAATAAGATTGAAAAACAAGAACTCATTGAGATTATTGAGGATATTCTTGCTAAAGCTAGCGAGAATGAGCAATTATTGATTCAGCTTTATTATTATGAGGAGCTTAATTTTAAGGAGATTAGTGAGATTCTCAATGTGAGCGAATCGCGTGTTTCGCAAATCCATAAAGCCGTGATTCGCAAAATCAAAGAGCAACTTATAAAAGGAGGATATAATGGCTGATATTTTAAGTCAAGAAGAGATTGATGCCCTCTTAGAAGTTGTTGATGATGGTGGCGAGGAAGTCCAAGAAGAGTTAGAAAAACCCGCCGTAGTGCAGCAACGACAAATCACACTTTATGACTTTAAACGTCCTAATCGTGTGAGTAAAGAGCAGTTGCGTGCTTTTAGGGGGATTCACGATAAAATGGCACGAAGCCTCTCTAGCCAAATTTCTGCGATTATGCGTTCTATCGTTGAGATTCAGCTCCATAGTGTGGATCAAATGACTTATGGGGAATTTTTAATGAGTTTGCCCTCACCTACGAGCTTTAATGTTTTTTCAATGAAACCCTTAGATGGAACAGGCGTTTTAGAGATTAACCCTAGTATTGCTTTTCCAATGATTGATAGGCTTTTGGGTGGAAAAGGCGACCCTTATGAATCTACGCGTGAATTTAGCGATATAGAATTGAATTTGCTTGATACGATTTTGCGGCAAATGATGCAAAATCTCAAAGAAGCGTGGGCACCGGTTACAGAGATATTCCCCACCGTTGATGTGAAAGAATCAAGCCCTAATGTTGTGCAAATTGTTGCACAAAATGAGATTGTTATTATGGTGGTAATGGAAATTATCATCGGGCATAGTAGCGGTATGATGAACCTTTGTTATCCCGTTATTTCTTTAGAATCTGTGCTTTCGCGTTTGGCAAATCGGGATATTATGCTTAGTGAGACAAGTTCCAAAAAATCAAGAAACAAAGAACTTCAAGCCCTACTTGGTGGAGCGAAAGTTAATGTTGCAGCAGTTTTGGGAGAAACTAAGCTTTCAATGCGTGAAATTTTAGATTTAGATGTGGGCGATATTGTGCGTTTGAATCGACCTGCTGATGATACAGTGATTATTAATGTTGATGGGAGAGAGAAATTCTTGGCAGGAATCGGATTGCATCGTTATCGCAAAACAATTGAAGTTAAAGAGATGATTAAAACTGAAAAAGACCAAGTTAAAGAAATTCTTGAAATGCTTGAAATACAACGTAAATCTCGTGCTAATGAGATTGAAGATGATTAGGAGTAGTTTATGATTGAAAGCTTTTTGAAACTCATCACACAAGAAACTTCTTCAACGATTGAGGGGCTTTTGGGGCAGGCTCCTGAAGTTTCTCATATTCCTGCACAAGATGGTGTTAAAGATTCTATTGTGCCACCAATGGCAAAAATGGAAATGCAAGTGGAAAGTGGCGAGATTTTGGGATTTTTTATGCCTCCAAAAGTGGCAACTGCTCTTGCTGATATGATGCTTGGAGGCGAGGGGGAAAGTAAAGAGGAAATGAGTGATGATGATTTGGACGCAACCAAAGAGATTGCTTCTAATATTTTTGGGGCAATCAGCACTTCTTTGGGGGCACAAAAAGAACTCCCCAAATTAAGCTTTACACTCAAAGGTATTCAATTTTTCTCTGATGGAGATTTAGGGATTGGTAGCTATAATAATTTTTATACTTTCAGTTTTAAAGTAGGTGCTATTTCTGATTCTTTATATTTTGCATTTGGGCAAGATTTTGAAAATCTTTTTAAACCTGCTCAAGAGGCAGCACCTGCTGCACCACAAGCATCAGGTGGCACTCCTGCTCAAAATATTGAATTAAACGAAGGGGAAATGAAAAATATGCAAATGCTCCTTGATGTGCGTTTGCAAGTTAAAGTGCGAATAGGGCAAAAGCGAATGTTGCTTAAAGATGTGATTGCAATGGATATTGGGAGCGTTGTGGAACTTAATCAGCTTGCTAATGACCCTTTGGAGATTTTAGTTGATGATAAAGTGATTGCTAAAGGCGAAGTTGTTATTGTCGATGGGAACTTTGGTATTCAAATTACTGAAATTGCACCCAAAAAAGACCGCATTGAACAATTAATGTAAAGTTCAAGTTAAATTAAGGTTTTTAAAGTATTCTAGTGAATGAAAAGATTAAGAGCTTTATTGCACGCAATCAGCTTTTAGCTTTAAGCGTGATAGAAAACGATGAGGTTTATAGTGCGAGTTGCTATTATGCCTTTGATGAGGAATGTATCAATCTAATTTTTAAAAGCCAAAGAGAATCTAAGCATATCCAGCTCGCTTTAAAATGCCCTAAAGTAGGTGTGATTATTGCACAAGACGCTAAAAAGATTGGTTTATTGCAAGGAGTGCAAATCAAAGCCCTTTTTAAAATGGCTAGTGTATCTCAAGAGAAACTTTACTATCAAAAATTCCCTTTTGCTAAATTAGGAGAAGGGGAAGTTTTTGCCTTAGAGATTTTATGGGCGAAATACACCGATAATAAGCTTTTATTAACAAAAAAGCTTACTTTTAAAAAAGGAGAATAATGAAAAAAGTTTTATTGCTTGCTAGCGGTGGTGTTGATTCTAGTTATTGTGCATTTTTATTACAAAAGCAAGGTTATAGTGTTCTTATGGTTTATTTAAAACTTCACGATAAAGAAGAAAAACATCAATATTATATTAATAATATAAAACAATGTGCTAAACATCTCAATCTTCCTTATGAAATCATTGATGAAAGAGAGCTATTTAAAACAAAAGTGTATGATTATTTTGTAGAATCTTACCAAAAAGGTTTAACTCCTAATCCCTGTGCAATGTGTAATCCCTATGTAAAATTTGGTGTTGCCTTTGGATTGGCTGATAAAATGGGTTTTGATTTTGTTGCCACAGGGCATTATGCCCAGATTAAAGAAAACAAAATCGCACAAAGTGTTGATAAGCACAAAGACCAAAGTTATTTTCTTTTTGGATTAAAGCCCGAGTGGATTCCTAGAATCCTCTTTCCTTTGGGGGATAAAAAAAAAGAAGAAATTAAGCCTATTGCTCTAAAAGAGCTTCCTTGGCTTGGAAATTTAGAGACTTATAAAGATTCTCAAGAGATTTGTTTTGTGGATAAAACCTATATGGATATTTTAAAAAAGCATTGCAATCCTAATAAATCGGGTGTTGTGGTGGATTGTAAGGGTGAGAAAATCGGCACACATCGGGGCTATATGCACTATACGATTGGAAAACGCAAAGGACTTACAATTCCCGGGGCATTGAGTCCGCATTATGTCTTAAGCATTAATCCGCAAGATAATACTATTGTAGCGGGTTCAAAAGAAGAGCTTGCTGTAAGTGAGATTTACGCAATGAATTTTTCTTTGCCTAAAATGTATTTTCAAGAAGCTAATGAGCTTCTTTGTGAGATTAAAGTTCGCTATAAAAGCCATAAAGTCCCTGCAAAAGTTACTTTAGAGGATAAAGGAAAAAATGAAATCATCAAAGCTTTTTTAAAAGAGCCTGTGTATGGTGTGGCTAAAGGACAAGCTTTGGTTTTGTATGAGGAAGATAAGGTTTTAGGAGGCGGGTTTATTATATAAGGATTTAGATTAAAGCAGTCTTGAGTGATTTCACTATCAAAATCTTTGATAATAAGACAACAAGCAGTAAAAAAAGGAAAACAATGAAAACATTTATTTTTTCATCTTAATGGGTTTGGGGGTAATGATTTTACTTGATGTTAAACCTCGCTTTTAGAGGGGCAGAGTTTAACTTAACTAAATCATAGACTTACTTAATGATTACTATAATAGGCACAAATAATGACAAGCAGCCTAGAGCAAAAGAGATTTTATCTATTTTTAAGATTTTAAAATAGATAAAGTCATAAATCAAACAATTTGTTTCTAAAAGAAAAGGATTATTGATTTAAGAAGTGAAAAATAAAAGGCTAAATTACCTTTAAGTTAATTATCAATATAATTGTCATTAGAATAAAAGCAAAAAGGGAATTTATGAAAAACAGAATCGCCGTTGCAACAGATTTTTCACAGAATAGTATGATGGCATTAACAAAGGCTATCTATCTTGCTAAAACATTAAAATATACGCTTGATGTGGTGCATATTGTAGAATATTCTATTTTCCGCGACCCCAAAAAAGACAAGAGAGCAGGAAAAGAGGCTTTATCAAAATTTTTAAATGAACACTTCCCTAGCACGGAAGTCGAAATACAACAATTTTGCTATGTAGGTGCTTTACACAAAAAACTTAACTCGCATATCAGAGATAGAGAATGCCGCCTCTTATGTATTGGTGCAGCGGGTGAAAGTCAGCATTTAACCGCAGTCTTGCTAGGTTCTACAACTAAAAAGATTGTAAAAAACTCTCCCATACCGGTACTTGTGGCTAAAAATGAGAGTGTGCCTGATTATCTTAATATTTTTTCTCCTACTGATTTTTCTGATATTTCTTTTGAGTTTGTCAAAACGATTGAAAAATTCTTTGTGGGTGCTAATTTTATTTTCTATCATATGATTAATCGTCCTTTTGAGCTTCGTTTAGGGCATTATGGAGCAAATGAAGACCAAATCTCCAAATATAACACAAAATTAGAAACAAAGGCAAAAGCACGTTCTCAAGAGTTTCTTAATCATTTTAATAAAAAAGACAAAAATCAAACTCAAGAAAAAGTGCAAATTGATAAAAAAGATAAAAATCAAACTCAAGAAAAAGCACAAATTGTTCTTGATAGTGGAATCCTCTCCTATGCACGTTTGCTTAGTGTAGCAGATTCTAAGAATGCTTCTGTGATTGCTTTGCCAACAAGTGGGAAAATAAGCTTTTTTGCTTTAGATGTTTTGCAAAACTCACACCTTGATGTTGTGATTTGGAAAGTTTAATGTTCTAAGATAAGCTAGAGGTGGGTAGTCTATCAGCTCCTGTCTTTTTAGAAAACAAAGAGAGATTTTCTTTCTTTGCATTTTTGCTGATTTGTTTTTTTGTTAATATTGCTTATGAATATTATCATTTCTTGGAATTAAAAGCTCAAAAAACCCCCATTGTTAATGCTTCTGTTTTGCTCCAATACACTAAGACAAAAGAAAGTCAATCTTATTTTGTCTTGAAACTCCAAAGTGATTTTGGAGTATTTTACACAACCTCCAAAGAAGATTTAATCCCTCTCCAAAATCGAAAAATCAAGCTTAATATTATCTTTGATAAGGTAAATTTTTGGGAATATCTCAAGGGATTTTATGCTCCAAGTTTTAATCTTGTTTTGTTAAGAGAGAGGGATTTTAGAGAATCTTTGAGGCAATTTATCGCTAAGCAACACACAATGCCAATAATGGGGGAGTATTATTTCACTCTTTTTTTGTCGGATTCCTTGCCACTAGAGTGGAGAAAACTCGCCCAAAGTTATGGCATCTCCCATCTTTTTGCGATTTCAGGCTATCATACAGGGATTTTAAGTGCGGCGAGCTTTTTTCTTTTGGCTCTTTTGTATGTGCCTTTGCAGAGGAATTATTTTCCTTATCGCAATCGTTATTTTGATTTGGGATTTTTGGTGCTTTTGGGCTTAGTGGGGTATTATTTCTTACTGACTCAATCTCCCTCGTATCTTAGGGCTTTAGTGATGAGTGGTGTCGCTTTTTTTCTTTTGGTTAGGGGCTTAGATATTTTGCGACTAGAATCGTTTTTTTGGTGTGTGGGGATTTTACTTGCCTTTTTTCCTTGCTTGATTTTTTCTGTGGGGTTTTATTTTTCTTGCTTGGGCGTTTTGTATATTTTTTTATTTTTAAAATATTTTAAAATCCCTGCAAAAAGGCTTTTTAAAGTCTTTTATGCTTTAGCTTTGAATGTTTTTGTTTTTTTCGCTATGGGGATTGTGGTGTATTATTTTTTCCCCTATTTTTCCCCATTTTCTCTTTATTCTTTGATTTTGACACCTTTGTTTGGCTTGTATTATCCTTTGGTTGTGTTTGCTCATCTCATAGGATTTGGGGGATTTTTAGATTCACTGCTTCTTGCGTGGCTTAATATTCCTTATGCAACCATAACCTTGCAACCTAATTTGTTTTTGTTTTTATTTTGTAATATTTTGACTTTATTTGCTCTCTTTTTTCGTTGGGCTTTTATTTTGCTTTTTGGCTGTAACCTCATTTATTATGGCTATGGTATTTATTTGTATAGCGTATCCTTATGATTGCTTTAAAACAAAAAAGATACAATCTCGCAATCATTTTAAATTAAAGGGTAATTTTGGATTCTTATAAAGTTTTGATTGTTCTTGCTTTAAGCTCCTTTTGTATGGGTGTTACAGAATTTGTAATGGCGGGAGTTTTGCTTGATGTGCAAGATTATTTTCAGATTGATACCACTCTAGCAGGTTATCTTACAACCCTTTATGCCCTAGGTGTCGTTATAGGTGCTCCTCTTGTGAGTATTCCACTTAGTCGCTATAATCGGAGATTTCAGCTTATTGTGAATCTTTTGGTTTTTGCTTTAGCTAATTTGGTGATTTTTTTGAGCGAAAATTTCTACCTTACGGCTTTGGCTCGATTTATCGCAGGCACACAGCACGGCATTTTTTTCTTGATTGCAACCTTAACTGCCGTGCAAGTTGCAAAAAAAGGTAAGGAAAATCTTGCCCTCTCTTTAATGGCGAGTGGCTTAACGATTGCTTTAGTGAGTGGCGTTCCTTTGGGGACTTTTATGGGGAATCATTGGGGTTTTAAATCTGTTTTTCTTTTGATTTTTATCTGCACTTTTGGAGCATTAGTAGCGTGTGTATGCTTTATGCCAAGACTAGAGAGCAAACAAACCAAACTTAAAGACCTCAAAAGTGCTTTAAAAATCCCTGCTCTTTTGCAATCTTATTGCGTAACACTTTGTGTGTGCGGGGCAGGGATTGCTATTTATACTTATGTTGCTAAATTACTCGTTGAAATCACACAAATCTCTCCACAAAATATTGCTTTAGTTTTATTGTGTTATGGATTTTTTGGGATTTTAGGAAATTTGCTAGGTGGAAAACTTGCAGACAGAAAAGGAGCAATAGGGGCTTTGCGGATTGTGAGTATCAGTCAAATTGTGATTTATTTTGGTTTTACTTTTTTGGTTTATAATTTTTATGGGGCGATTTTGGGCTTATGTTTAATGGGATTAGTTGGATTTGCCGGGATTGCTCCACTTAAAATGTTTGCAATGCTTAATGCTAAAAAATATGCTAAAGTTTTTGAGGATAGCGCTATTAGCGTCAATGAAGCCTCTTTTAATGTGGGGATTGCAATGGCAAGTTTTCTTGGGGGCATTGTTTTAAAATATTTTGGGGTGATTTTTACTCCTATTTGTGCGGCTTGTATCGTCATTCCTGCTTTAATAATTGTATGGGGCAAAAAAGAGATATAAAATTAAATCACAAATTTAAAACTAGAATTAAGGGGGGCTTTAAATAAGAAAATGTGCTATACTTTTAAAAGATTATCATTTTTAGAGTTTAAAGGTTAGGGAGTTTCTTTTATGCCATTAAAAATTTATGATAGTATCAAAAAAGAAAAGGTTGATTTTGTGCCAATTAATCCCGATGAGGTGCGGATTTATGTGTGCGGTCCCACGGTTTATGATAATGCTCACTTAGGACACGCTCGAAGTGCGATTGCTTTTGATTTATTGCGGAGAGTTCTCCAAGAGCTAGGTTATAAAGTTATTTTTGTTAAAAATTTTACTGATATTGATGACAAAATTATCAATAAATCTCTCCAAAGCGGTTTAAAAGTTGAGGAAATTACCCAAACTTATATCCAAAAATATCTTGAGGAAATGGACGCTTTAGGGGTAAAACGAGCAGATGTTGAGCCTAAAGCTACCGAGAGTTTGGAAGCTATTTTTGCAATGATTCAAACCCTTTTAGATAAAAAAATAGCCTACAAAAGCGAAAATGGAGATATTTACTTATCGGTGAGTAAAGATTCTTATTATGGTAGTTTAAGCGGGAGAGATGCCGAGCTAGAGACTCAAAGCCGAATCCAAAATAGCGAACAAAAAAGGGACTCAAAAGATTTTGCTTTATGGAAAAGCTATAAGGGGGTCGATGATGTAGGCTATGAATCGCCTTTTG
Organism: Helicobacter sp.; assembly: GCA_022511145.1. GTDB lineage: Bacteria > Campylobacterota > Campylobacteria > Campylobacterales > Helicobacteraceae > Helicobacter_D. The sequence continues at coordinate 50,953 of JAFLSC010000002.1, read as the reverse complement.
GCAAAGGGCGTCCGGGCTGGCATATTGAATGCTCGGCAATGATTAAAAAACATTTAGCATATAAAGGGGAATATGCGATTGATATTCACGGCGGTGGGGCGGATTTGCTTTTTCCTCATCACGAAAATGAAGCTTCACAAACGCGGTGTGCTGATAATCAAATTTTGGCTAAATATTGGATTCATAACGGATTTGTTACGATTAATGGCGAAAAAATGGCAAAATCTTTGGGGAATAGTTTTTTTATTAAAGATGCCTTAAATAGCTATGATGGTGAGATTTTGCGTTATTATTTATTAGCGACACATTATCGTGCGGGATTGAATTTTGCCGAAGAGGATTTATTGAGTGCTAAAAAGAGGCTTGATAAACTCTATCGCCTCAAAAAAAGAATCCTATCGCTAGATAAGGCTAACGAGAGTCTTTGTGGGGATTTCAAAGCAGAATTTTTAGGGGCTTTAAGCGATGATTTGAATATTTCTAGGGCGTTAAGCGTGATTGATGAATTTATTAATTTTGCTAACGAAGTGCTTGATAGCAAACAAAAAGATAAAATCCCTTTGATTGCAGGGGTTTTAAAGATTATTGAACGATTATTAGGTATAGGGGGGAAAAATCCCATAGAGTATTTTCAACTCGGGATTTCTTTGGAGGATAAACAAATCATTGAGGATTTATTGCAAGAGCGTCTGGAGGCTAAAAAAATCAAGGATTTTCAAAAAGCCGATGAGATTCGTGAGCAATTAAGACAAAAGGGAATAGAGATTATGGATACTCCTAATGGCACAACTTGGGAGAAATTATGAAATGGATAACTTTAGTCTAATCTCACTCTTTGGTATTGCATTAGTAGCAAGTTTTGGGCATTGTGTTGGAATGTGCGGCGGGATTGTGTTAGCTTATTGTGGAAAAATCAAGCAAGACTCAATGGTAAAATGGTTATTTTATCACTTGCTTTATAATTTTGGGCGTCTTAGCACTTATGTTGTCTTAGGCGGGATTGTTGGATTTTTGGGGAGTATATTTGCCATTAATGCCACTTTAAGAGGAGTTTTGTTTATATTTGCTGGAGTAATGATGATTTTAGCAGGATTTTCACTTTTTGGAAAAATCCGTTTTTTGGCATATTTTGAATCTTTATTGCAAAGCTTAGGGCAAAAATCCTCTTGGTATCAAAAGAGCTTTCAATATTTTTTTGCTTTTAAAAATCCTTTGGGCTTATATCTGCTTGGGATTTTAAATGGGCTTTTACCTTGCGGGTTAGTGTATAGCTATCTTTTTAGTGCAGCGGGTTTTGGTAGTGTTTTAATGGGTATGGCAGTAATGGCAACTTTTGGTTTGGGAACAATTCCTGCTTTACTTGGAGTGGCATTTGTTTCTAATGTGTTAATGGCACAAACAAATTGGCGAAAAGCAATGATGAATCTTGCTGCAATGGCTATTATTTTGTTTGGTGCTGTTATGGCTTATAAAGGAGTGAGATTTGTAGGCTATGAAGGTTCAGATACACATCAAGGAAATCATCACGAAATTTCAGATTGTTGCCATTAAGAAGGTAAATTTGAGAAAATTTGCATTCTTTAAGCTAAATTAAATTATCATATCTAAAGAAGTTATAAGTTTGGGAGCATTAATGAGTCTAGCAAAAACAATCCGACCTTTTTTTGCAACGGTCATTGCAGGTGTAGAGATTGACAATAAGCTTTGTGCTGTAACATTGAAATATTATAAAAGAGGCAAGGTATTTAAAACACAAACCAAAGAATTTAAGACAATCCTCGGTGAATTACCTGCTCAAGCAACAAGATTCCTAAAAGCTACACGCAATCGACACCCTTTTACTTATATTACAACTTTATCAAACACGATGATACAAGGGGCTATTAATACTGATAGGGATTCGGAGTTTGAGAAATATGGTATTAAAAAAGATGATATTGTGCGGATTGGTTTTGATAACCAATGGAGTGCTTATGTCTCAAGAGTAGGGATTGCAGAAACAAGGGAAAAAATGTTGCGAGTAGGTGTGGATTTTATTATCTCCCCTTTTGTTATCTTGTATCATCTCGCTAAAGCAACTTTTCAGGATTCTTGTAAGCTCTATGTGCTTTTTCAACGCTCTAATATTACAATGATTGTAACTAAACTCAATGAAGGTGTGCTTTTTGGGAGCTATTATGTGCTTGAAAGCGAGATTGATTCTAAGCTTAAATTGGCTGAAAATTCTTTAAGTGAAGATATTGATGATATTGATGAATTGGGCGTAACCGATGATATTCAAAAAGAATTATCTGATATTGAAAAGGTGGATTTAGACAATCAAGAAGATGATGATAAACTCATTGAGGCTTTAAAAGAGGATAGTACAGAGGAATCTCAAGAAAATATGCAAGAAAAAAAGGACAATCTTGATGATTTCTCGCGAGTGAATATGGCAACGAAATATATCCAATCTGCTTTGAATGAATTTTATAGCAATGCAATTTATAAAAGTGAATTTATCAATGAGATTGTTTTGTTTAACCCACACGATATTCCCGAAGAAACTCTACAATACATTCAAGAGACTACTTTGCTTGAAGTTAAGGTTATGCCTTGTAGTGTTACTGAAGAATTAGCTATTTTAGGATTTGAATCCTATAAGTTTTTTGAATCCAAAGGGAAAGTGTAATGAATTATAGTTTTATACCACCCGGCAAAAAAACCATTCTAAAGAAAGTTTCACGCATTTGGTGGGGCTATATTTTCCTAACCCTTTTGATTTTTGGTGGATTTGTGGGGATATTAAAAATTCAAGGTTATTTTATGCAACAAAGTACTGAAGAATCTATAGCAGCCCAGCAAGAAGCCCTAGAGGATATTAAAAATTTTCAACTCACCTTAGTAGAAAAGGAAGAGATTGTCCGCTTTGGTGAGTATTTGGCAAGTCAAAATGTTTTATTGAAACAAAGTGTAGAGAATCTGTTTGATTTGATTCCAGACCAAATTACTTTGAATAAAATTGAAATGGAGCGATACCAACTTACCCTTTATGGTATTACTCCATCGCAGCAAGTTTATACTTTTTTGCTTGAAGTGCCTTTGCGTTCAATTTTCACTCAAAGTCGTGCAAGTTTTTATATGCTCCCTAATGGTTGGTATAATTTTGTTTCTGTAAGTAAATTAGAACCCGAAGAAGGAAAAGAAGAATGAAAGCTTTTTTGACACAAATTGATTGGGTAAGAAATACTTTCTTTTTTATCTTTTATTTTTTCTTGGTTTTGGGATTTTTTATTGGTTTGGTAATGCCCTCACTTGATGAATTTCGCATTAATAATGCTAAATATCGCAAGGAACTTTATGTTTTAGAACAAATCCAATCCCAAAGAAAAGCAGAGGAAGAAAAGCTGTTAAAATACGAGCAAGAACATAATGTGATTTTAAGCGGTTTTAAACACACACTCACACAAAGAGAAATCCAAGAGAAGCTTAATATTATTTTCAATATTGCTAATGTCGTGCCTGATGGAATGCCCTTTAGAGAGGGAGAGTATATCAAGCAACGTTATATTATTAGCGGTAAAGTCCAAGACATCGCCACCCTAAAAAACGCTTTAGGGTTATCAAAGGCTTTATTAGGAATTACTCAATTTAGCTTTCCTATTCATATTGAGAGGGAAGAGGAAATGCTCGTTTTTTCTTTCCGCCTTGATGCTTACTCCCTTCCTGAATAATTTACAAAACCATATAAGGAGATTTTATGCGTAGTGATATCATTAAAAAAGGCTATCAAAAAGCCCCGCATAGGAGTTTATTACGTGCTACGGGTTTAACAGATGAAGATTTCAATAAACCCTTTATTGGCGTAGCAAATAGCTATATCGATATTATTCCGGGGCATTTTTTTCTTAATCGTTATGCACAAATTATCAAAGAGGAGATTAGAAAAGCCGGTGGCGTGCCTTTTGAGTTTAATACCATTGGCGTTGATGATGGGATTGCTATGGGGCATAGTGGTATGCTCTATTCATTGCCAAGCCGCGAACTCATCGCCGATAGTATTGAAACGATGATGAATGCTCACGCCCTTGATGCGATGATTTGCATTCCTAATTGCGATAAAATCGTGCCCGGAATGCTAATGGGAGCATTACGTGTGAATGTGCCAACAATCTTTGTAAGTGGCGGTCCTATGAGGGCAGGAAAACTCGCAGATGGCACGATTTTAGATTTAAACTCCGCATTTGAAGCAGTAGGGGCTTACGCAGAAGGCAAGATTGATGAAAAAAGACTGCACGAGATAGAATGTAAGGCTTGTCCGGGCGGAGGAAGCTGTAGCGGTATGTTTACTGCAAACTCAATGAACACACTTTGTGAGGCTATGGGTGTGGCTCTAGCGGGTAATGGCACGATTCCTGCACTTACCAAAGAACGCGAAGAGCTTTTACGCAAAGCTGCAAGGAGAATTGTAGAAATCGCCTTAGATTCTGCCTTGAGCGAACAATTTAGATTCCGCAATATTCTCAATGAAAAAGCCGTGCATAATGCCTTTGTCGTGGATATGGCTATGGGGGGCAGCACAAACACGGTGCTACATATGTTAGCCATTGCTAAAGAAGCCGAAATTCATTTCAATCTAGAATCCATTAACAATATCGCTCAAAATGTCGCCCACATCGCCAAAATCGCTCCTGCATTGAGTAGTATTCATATGGAGGATATTAACAGAGCGGGGGGCGTATCGGCGGTAATGAATGAAGTGGCAAAAAGAGGAGATTGTGTCCTTTATCTTGATGCGCTTACAATTACGGGCGAGACGCTGGGCGAACGCATTGTAGGCGCGGAGATTGCGGATTCTAATGTCATTCGCCACAATGAGAATGCCTACTCGCCTGTGGGGGGCTTAAAAATCCTCTATGGGAATCTCGCCAAAGAAGGAGCAGTGCTAAAAGTCGCCGCTGTAGCAGAATCTATGAAAGAATTTGAGGGAGCGGCAATATGCTTTAACTCCCAAGAAGAAGCCATTAAGGGCATTGCCGGGGGCAAAGTCAAAGCAGGAAATGTAGTGGTTATCCGCTATGAGGGACCTAAGGGGGGACCGGGAATGCAAGAAATGCTAAGCCCCACAAGTTTGATTATGGGAATGGGGCTAGGTAATAGCGTAGCACTAATTACCGATGGACGCTTTAGTGGGGCAACGCGTGGGGCGTGTATCGGGCATATTAGCCCAGAAGCTGCGGAAGGGGGATTGATTGCACTTATTGAAGATGGCGATAAAATTGCTATTTCAGTGAGCAAGGGGAGCTTGGAATTGTGTGTGGATTCTAAGATTTTGGAGGAGAGAGCCAAAAAATGGAAACCTCTTAAAAAGGAGATTCAAAGCAAATGGCTCAAGCGATATGCCTTGCTTGTGAGCAATGCTGCTAATGGCGCAGTGTTGAAAAACGAACTATAAACAATGACAACAAGTAAGAAACTCATTCTGATTGAAGCCATATAAGAGCGATGAACAAATGACTCAAGTAATGCCAACTTTGCTTATTCAAATCGTAGAATTTTTAAAAGAAAATCCTATTACTTTAACTAAGCAAAGTCGAGATGGCAGAATAAACTCTGCCTTTAATGAAGATGAGATTTTTAATATTTTGGAATCCAACTTTGCTATCAATCGACCAAATATGCGTGATTGGTTTGATTTTGCTTTTAAAGAAAATGGGATATTTTGTCCTGTAAATATCAAGGTAAGCACAACAAAAACTACGGATAATCTTAACTGCAAACTTGGTATATATTATGCTCTAACAGGCAAGATTCCGCCTTTTGGCAATGGCGTAAGTTGGGATTGCTATTTCAAAAATCTTAAAGAAAATATACAAGAAAATACAAAAGATTATTATTTTTTGATTATCAACAAAGATAGCTCTAGTGATGTTTTTGTTACTTCACTTAAAAGCTTAGAAAACATTTTGCCAAATGGGAACAACTTACCCTTTCAGGCAAAATGGGACAATAATCGTAATATTGTTATAAGAGATTTTGAAAGCGCAAAAACATTTTTGCTTGGATTTTTTGAAAAATCTTTGCAATTAAGAGCTGAAGCCTACCTCCATTTTAAGAGATACTTTTATGAATCTTGATGTAATAAATTTAGGACAAGTTTTTACACCACCACATATTGTAAGTGATATGTTAAATCTTATCCAAAGTAGCACAAAATTAGAAAATCCTAGATTTTTAGAGCCAAGCTGTGGAAATGGAGCTTTTTTTGAAAATTTACCCAACAACAAAATAGGCATAGAGCTAGATTCTAAATTGATTTGCGATAAATCTATATTGAAGGTTGATTTTTTTAGCTATCCTGTAAGCGAAAAATTTGATTGTATTATTGGCAATCCTCCTTATGTGCGCTATCAAGATATTTTAGATTCTACGAAATTCCTTTTAAATGCCTATAAGAATATCTTTGATTCTCGCTCAAATTTGTATTTATTTTTTATCTATAAGTGTATCTTACATTTAAAAGATAAAGGCGAGCTGATTTTTATCACGCCTAGAGATTTTCTAAAAAGCACAGCAAGTATAAAACTCAATGAGTTTTTATTCTCACAAGGCAGCATAACAGATTTTATAGATTTGGGGGATAGGAAGATTTTTAACAAAGCTCAACCTAATTGTGCCATATGGAGATTTGAAAAGGGAAATTTTAGGCGAAAAACACAATGTTTGAGGGAATTTAGTTGCATCAATGGGCAGATTCTTTTTACTAAAAAATCTTACAACATTCCTTTTAGCTCATTGTTCTTTGTTAAAGTTGGAGCAGTGAGCGGGGCAGATTCTATTTTTGCTAATAAACAATGGGGTAATGTAGAATTTGTAAATTCTACCACAGCAAAAAGCGGTAAAACAAAAAAAATGATTTATGGAATTTATGCCAAAGATTGTGTATATTTGCAAGAATTTAAACAAAGATTGATACAAAGAAGAATTAAAAAATTTGATGAAAATAATTGGTGGCAATGGGGCAGAGACTATTACAAAAGCGAACAGCCACGAATCTATGTCAATACGAAAACCCGAAATAAAAAGCCTTTTTTTATTCATTCTTGCAATGCTTATGATGGCTCTGTTTTGGCGATTTTTCCAAAATTTGAAGTGAATTCTAGATTTTTACAAGAATTATGCATAAGACTTAATGATATAGATTGGGAAGAGCTGGGTTTTGTGTGTGATGGACGATTTTTATTTTCCCAAAGAAGCCTAGAGAATTGTATGTTAGATTCTAGTTTTGGCGATATTTATAGTAAAATCAAACAAAGGATTTAATATGAAATGGGTTTTAGTTTTAAAAAACAAAGTGTGTGTTGGAAGCCATCAAAAAGAGATTCAAAGCAAATGGCTCAAGCGATATGCCTTGCTTGTGAGCAACGCTGCTAATGGCGCAGTATTGAAAAGCGAGCTGTGAGATATGGAAGCTAGAGTTGCCTTAACTTCCTACGAAGACTGGCAAAATCTTTTTTACCAAAATAATTCTCTTACTGACAAAAAAATTCTCTTTTTGGATTCTCTCAAAGGCAAATCTCTCTCCTATAAACGCTATACCAAAAGTCCTTTGCGTTATGGAGGAGGCAAATCTCTAGCTGTTGGCTTGATAATAGAACACTTCCCAAATGATATAAAGCGACTTGTTAGCCCCTTTATGGGCGGAGGAAGTGTTGAAATCGCAAGTGCTTTAGAACTTGGATTAGAAGTGAAGGCTTTTGATGTCTTTGATATTTTGGTGAATTTTTGGCAAATTTTGATTGCAGATTCTAATGGACTTTATGAAGCTTTATTGAAACTTGAACCTACAAAAGAAACCTATACAGAGATAAAAGAGGAACTTAAAGCCTATTGGAATGAGAGGCATAAAGATTCGCAAAATACTGCTCAAATCAAGCTCGATTCCCTCACGCTTGCACGCGATTATTATTTTAATTTTAATTTAAGCTATGGACCCGGCTTTTTAGGCTGGATGAGTAAAATTTATGAAGATAAAACTCGCTACAAAAAAACTTTAGAAAAATTAAAAGATATAGGGCAAGATTGCAAGTTGCAAAATATAAGTGTGGAATGTGCGAGTTTTGAGCAGGTTTTTGAAAGCTACCCTAATGATTTTTTTTACTGCGACCCACCGTATTTTTTAGAGGGGGATTCTCAAATGTTTAAGGGAATCTATCCTATGCGAAATTTCCCTATTCATCATAATGGCTTTAATCATAAACTCTTAAGTAAATATTTAAAAAATCACAAAGGGAAGTTTATCTTAAGCTATAATGATTGTGAGTTTGTAAGGGAAACATATAAAGATTTTAGAATCTTAGAACCCAAATGGCAATACACAATGGGGCAAGGCGAAACAAGAGTAGGCAAAAATCGCCTCAATCGTAATAATGGACTACAAGGCAATAGGGATAATATTAAGCAAAGCCACGAATTGTTGATTATAAAGGAGTAGAGATGAAAATAAGTGAAGTAAAAACTGCCTTTAAAATTGCTGATGTAGAGTATGTGGAGGGAAGCACAAGGCTTAATTTTAACTATCTTAAAGATTTGAAAGATGAAAATGGCAATGCTCTGCCTCAAAAAATTCTTACTGAAAATGTCGCTAGAGTGTATTTAATTGTTGTTGATGGCGAGATTAAAAAGATTGGAGGGAGTCAAAGTAAAGGAGGAATTAAAAATACTTTGTCTATTTATCGCGACGGTGGGACAAAAGGACGACCTGGCATAAGAAGTTTTGGGATTTGGTATTTTCTTTATTACACAATCTTAGAGGGCAAGAAAATAGAATTCTATATGATTTATCAAGAGAATTTTGAAAAGGATATTAAAGGATTGTTTGGGATTAAGAAAGTGAAAAATGCCTACATTTCTTACAAACTCATCAAGCAAAGCTGTGTAGAGGATTATTTAAGGATTGAAAATGGCAAATACCCTGAATGGAATGTGCAAGAACAGGGAATGGATTGGCCAACAGATATTAAAACTGAACACGCCGAGATTCTAAAAAATAGTTCTGTGCGAGACAAAATTGTGAAAAGAGGAGAAGTCAAGCGGTGATTTATCTTAAATCCCCGCTTCGTTATCCCGGTGCTAAATCAAGGGCTATTAAATTTTTAAAAAGGTATTTTCCTCAAAATTTTAAAGAATACAGAGAACCATTTTTTGGTGGTGGGAGTATTGGAATCTATCTCACGCAAATACATTTTAGGCAAAAAGAGCTTCAATTTTTTGCGAGTGATTTGAATTATGATGTGTATTGTTTTTGGCAGATGTTAAAAACACAAACTGAAAAACTTATCAATGAGATTCAACATATAAAAGATAAATTTAAAAATGGAAAAGAACTCTATAGGGCATTAATAGAGCGTAGAAATTCTAAAATGAGCGATTTTCAAAGAGCTGTGGATTTTTTTATACTCAATCGCATTACTTTTTCAGGAGTGGTTGATTGTGGGGGATATTCACAAAAAGCCTTTGAATTTCGCTTTACACAAAGCTCTATTGAGAGACTTAAAAATATAGATACAATCTTGCAAAATTTTATTTTTAGTAATGAAAGCTATGAGAATCTCTTGCAAAAATAAGGCAAAGATGTTTTTATTTTTTTTTAGACTCGCCTTATTATTCGGTTACAAAGTCAAGGCTCTATGGTAAAAAGGGGGATTTGCATACAAGCTTTAATCATCAAAAACTTTGTGAGAATCTCAAAAACACAAAACATAAATTCTTACTCACTTATGATGATAGCGAGTTGATACGAAATCTTTATAAGGATTTTTATGTATACGAATATTCTTTGCAATATGGAATGAATAATTATAAGCAAATGCAGGCAGCAAAAGGAGCAGAACTTTTGATAAGCAATTTCAGTTTAGAGAAAAACAAATAGCTTTTAATCAGTAATTTTGAGTTGTAAAATACTTTTGGATTTTATTTTATAATTAATTTAGCTATCACGATAATCTTTATTAAATTACTATAAATCAATTTTATAAAGGAAATATTAGTAACGAGATATTTCTGTTTTATAAAATTTGTAAGATTACTTTTATTGTGACTTTTTATCATCATTGCAAGAGTAAAATTCTTTCAGGACTTAAAGTTCCTTATACCGCTTATACCACACTTCAAGCACAAAAAGACTCCAAAGCATTTTGGCTCTCTTTTCTGCGGGGAACAAATGGGGCTTAAAGCACAAATCAGAGATTGCTTGAGAATCCAAAAAATCATTGGCAATCTTAGGGGAGGACAAAGCATCAAAAATCATTTCCTTAAGCTCTCCCTCAACCCACGCTTTTAGCGGCACCTCAAAGCCTCTTTTTGGAGCTTCACAAAGGGCTTTGGGGAGGTATTTCTGGGCAAGTTTTCTAAGCAAATATTTGGTTTGTGTGCCTTTGATTTTCAAATCATCACTTAAATGTGTTGCAAACTCTACCATTTTAGAAGACAAAAAGGGTGAGCGTCCCTCTAGGGAATTCGCCATTGTGGCAATATCCATTTTGGGTAGTAAATCACTAAAAAGTAACATTTTAGAATCCAAATAAAGCATTTGGGATAAAGGCGTAAGTTTGGAGTGTAAAATACTAGAAACTTCTTGATTTAGGCTTGTAAAATTTGCTTTAAAATCATAATACCCCTCAAAAATATCGGTTGTGGATAAAAGATAGTATTCTAAGCCTTTGTTTTTATAGCTTTGTGCCATTTTAAACAGTCGATAGCCGTAGTTGAGGAGGGATTTTTTCTCTTTGGGTTTGGGAATAAGGGGAGATAAAAAGCAAAAAGGAGCAATCTTAGGCACCAATAAATGCCCAACATAACGCCGATACCCACCAAAAAGCTCATCAGCCCCATCGCCATTTAAAATCACACTCAAATGCTTTTTAGCTTCCTTAGCGACATAAAAACTTGGAATCGCAGAACTATCTGCAAAAGGACGCCCATAGTTTTGCAAGATTTTTTCAATATCATTTTTCAAATCTGTGGTAATAGCCAAGGTGGTATGCTCTGTATTGTAATGCTTAGCTGTCATTTCAGCTAAAGGGGATTCATCATAAGCCCCGCTAAAAGAAATCGTAAAGGTGCGGATATGAGGCTTAATCTGTGAGCTTAAAGCAACAATCAAGGAAGAGTCAATCCCGCCGCTTAAAAATGCCCCTACTTCCAAATCAGAGGATTCTAAACGCTCTTGAATACTTGCTTTTAAGATTTGCTCACATTCTCTTAGGGCTTCCTTTTCATCGGTGATTTTAGGAGCAAGGTAATGGGATTTTAAATCAAAATAGCTTTGGATATTCAAAGTATGATTATTAAGTTCATAAATCCCATAACTTCCTGCCGGTAAGCTTTGGATATGCTGATAAGGTGTTCCATCATTAACAAAAAATCCACAACGCAAAAACATTGCTAAACTTTCTTGACAAATTTCAGGTTTAAACATTGCACACAAGGTATTAAGCTCGCTACCAAAGGCAAAAATCGTCCCCTTTTGGTAATAAAACAAAGGCTTTTTACCCATTCTATCCCTTGCTAAAATAAGTCTTTGGGATTTTTTGTCATACAAGACAAAGGCAAACATTCCCTCAAGCATTCCTAGCATTTCTATCCCAAAAAGATGATAGAGAGCTAAAATCGTTTCGGTATCGCTTTGTGTTTGGAATCCGTAGCTAAGATTTTCCCGCAAAGCCTTATGATTGTAAATTTCCCCATTAAAAACTAAAGTCAAATCTCCCATACTCATCGGCTGATTCGCACTTGTGCTTAAATCTTGAATACTAAGTCGTGAGTGAAAAAATTGCAAAAATCCACCCTGCGTGTTTTCTGCCCTCTTTCCTTGTGCGTCTGGTCCGCGATGCTTCATCGCCCCACAAACTAACTCAAAAGGAATAGGAGAGAGATTAAGACAACCAGCAATTCCACACATTTTAATCCTTTTTAAGGCGATAGGCTTTAACCTCGCTATCATCAAGAACAATATCCATTAAAGCGTGATTTTTAAACACCAACCATTGCACAAGATTGCTTTTAAGATAATCAAGGCTAAGCAAAAAATTCATTCCTCTAAATTCAAGCCTTGCTAAATCATTTTGGGCTTTTATTTGCATAAACAGATAAAAATCCTCATAAACATCATAAATCTCGCTAGGATTTGCCTTTGGGGTATCATAGAGAAAAGTCTTAGGAGCGAAAGCCTTGCCATTTTGGGGGTTAAATGCCCTAAAGACATTGATATTTGCCAAAAGCATTAAAGTCCTTAGAGGCAGCACCCAATAAACCTCCCCTTTAAGATTATTTAAAATCTCGGCTTGAAACTTTTGCGGATTGTGATTCTCTTTGAGTGTCTCTAAAAATGCCAAAGGTTCTAAATGTGCTTTTTTAAGGAGATTCTCAAAAATCCCATTCCATTGTCGTGGCGGATTTTGCTCCATTTCATAAGCGAGTAAAAAAGAGAGATGATAGGCTAAAGTAGCATTTGAGTTTAGCAGGATTTCAGCAACAGGATAATTAATCACACCTGAATGCCTACCGCCATTAAGTAAAACTTTAGCGGGTGTAAAATAACTCAAAGCATAGCCATAATCCCACCAACTAAATAAAATATCCTCACTCTTAAGCGAAACAGAAAGCTGCTTGAAAGATTGAACTTCATTTTGGCTTAAAATGGGCTGAGGAATCGCATAAAGAGGCTTTTGCCATACAAGCAAGATTCCCACTCCACACAAAAGCAACAATCGAAAAATAGATTTTGGGATAAGCCTAAAAAGGGGAGCAAAAAGCATTACAAAACCTAAAGACAATATCGGGATTAAAAAAAGATTAAATCTTGCTCCAAGCCAATAAGAAGCGATTCCGAGTATAAAAAAAGGCAAAAGTAATGCAAAAAGATACCATTGTTTTCTTGAAGCAAAAATCATAAAAAACCCTAAACCCAAAAGAGCCAAACTCACTTGTGTTATCCCGCCCAAACGCTCAACTATTTGCCTAGAGGTTGAAGGGGTGGTTTCTAAAATCCAATTCACCACAGAGGCATAAATATAACCGCTAGAGTGCTGAATCTCTCCCCAAAAATAAGCATTAATTTGGGCAATGAGGGGATTAAAAATACCCAAAACAGAGGCATAAAACCCATAGGCTGCAATAAGAGTCAATAAAATAAAAAAATCTTTTAACCAAATCCTTGCAATAATCACTATTATCACAATAAACACACTTAAAACACTTGGCATTAAGATTATTAAAAACACACTCACAATGCCCCAAAAATTGCTCTCTTGCTTCTTGTAGCCCAATCTTAAAAGTCCTTCAAATATCACAAAACAAATCAATCCGCACAAAAAGAGATTTTGGATTCCACTATGCCACATTCCCCCTAAAACTCCAAAAATCCCAAAGATGAAAAATCCTACAATTTTTCTTTCCCATAAATATTTACAAAGCCCATAAATCGATAAAAGCGGCAGGGTAAGAATCAACATATCCGTATCAAAATACCCCACAATACTGCGTTGATAAAAAGCCGGTGCAAAAATTCCTAATCCCGCCCCTAAAATGCTAAGAAATTGCCTCTCTGCACCCAATATTCCAAAATGTTTCAAAAACAAATCCAAAAGCAAAAAAAGCACAATCCCTAAAGTCCCACCTAAAGCGACACTGCTCCACTCTAGCACATTTTCTAAACCAAAAAATCTTGATAAAATCCCGCCCAAAAAAGAAAGAAAAGGAATGTCAATCTCTAAAATAGAAGCAATTTGTCTGATTCCAAAATCTTGAGATAAAATCTCTCCAAAATCCCTTGTGTGTTTAGCATAATAATAGCCATCATAGCTTGTTAAAATCAAATGATTTTGAAAAAAATTTTGAGGATTAGTAAGAAAAGTTTGGTATTCTAAAAAATGAGTATAGGCAAATAAAGCATAAAGTAATACAATACAAACAAAGCCAAAAAAAAGATTTCTTGCGTCTTGGGATTGAAGCATAAAGCCCCCGCAATCCAAAAGGGATTGGGATTATCTTTTCGAAAATTGTGGGCTTCTTCTTGCTTTGCGTTTTCCGTATTTTTTACGCTCAACCACCCTAGAATCACGAGTCAATAAGCCTTTAGGTTTGAGAATCGAGCGGAAATTAGTATCATAGGCAACTAAAGCTTTAGCAATCCCGTGTCTTAAGGCTTCTGCTTGAGCGGAATACCCACTCCCCATTGTAACAGCAACAATATCAACGCTTTTTTCTTGCTTAGTCAAAAGCAAGGGTTGCATTACTTTCATTTTAATTGCTTCGTGTCCGCCTAACCATTCATTAAGATTGGTTTGGTTAATGCTTAATTTCCCGCTACCCGGAAATAACCATACTTTTGCGACTGCGGTTTTTCTTTTGCCGGTTGCATAAATTTTTGCCATTATTTATCCTTCTTTGAAACTTGTGCAGTGTGGGGGTGATTCGCATCACAATACACTTTAAGCTTTTTAATCATCGCACGACCTAATTTTGTTTTGGGCAACATTCCTCTAACTGCTAGTTTATAAAGTTTTTCTGGATTTTTCTCTAGCATTTCTTTGAGTGTTTTAGATTTTGTGCTACCAAAATATCCTGAATGTGTAAAATATTCTTTATCCTCAAGCTTAACGCCACTAAATCTAGCTTTAGGAGCATTTACCACCACGACAAAATCCCCACAATCAATGTGTGGCGTATAACTTGCCTTATGTTTGCCTCGAAGCAAAGTTGCAATCTCTGTGATAAGGCGACCAAATATTTTCCCCTCTGCATCAAGGACAATCCAATCGCGTTTGATTTCATTGGCTTTTGCCATTTTTGTTATATTCATCGCAACACCTTTATAAAAATATTGATTTTTTCCCATAGAAAATATGGAGCAAAATTATAGCGGTTATTGCTTAATATTATCTTAATTTAAGGGTTATTTTAGCCTCCAAACTCAACAAAATCAATCCAAAATCCTTATCATTTATCAATGCTAAAATTTCCCAAAAATTACTTTGAGGCAATCAATGATATAATCCACTTCACTTTGTGTTATGATATAAGGGGGCATTAGGTAGATTGTGTTCCCCAAAGGACGCAAAAGCAAGCCTTTTTTAAGAGCGAGGTTAAAAACCTCTAAGCCTTTTCTTTGTCCCTCAAATCCCACCAAATCCAAAGCAAACACCATTCCACAATGCCTAAGATTTGCAACACATTTAAACTCCCCTAACTCACAAAATCTCCCCCAAATGTATGCTGATAAAAGCTTATTTTTTTCTATAATATTTTCTTGCTCAAAAATATCAAGCACCGCATTAGCACAAGCACACGCTAGGGGATTCCCATTATAAGAATGAGAGTGCAAAAAGGCTTTGTGTTCCTCATAAGGAGCATAAAAGAGCTGATACACCTCATCGCTTGTAATCACGCAAGAAAGGGGTAAATACCCTCCGCTAATACCTTTACTAAGGCATAAGAAATCCGGCACAACGCCGCATTGCTCATAAGCAAATAAACTCCCTGTGCGTCCAAATCCCACAGCAATTTCATCGAAAATCACAAAAACGCCAAATTCTTGGCAGATTTTCACCGCCTCCCTCACAAAATTTGGGCTATACATATTCATATTTCCTGCACATTGAATAAGCGGTTCTAGGATAAAAGCCACAATCTCTTGGGCGTGATTTTGCAAAATCTCCCTTAATTGCTCCAAAGATTGCGTATATTCCTCGCCTTTTGGCATTTTTATTTTTAGTGCTTCTAACAAAAGCGGTTCATAAGTTTGCGTATAAATCCCCACATCACCCACGCTTAAAGCCCCTATTGTCTCGCCGTGATAGGCATTTTGAAGGCATAGGAATTTGTTTTTAACTTTGCCTTTAAGCTTTTGGGCGTGAAAAGCCATTTTTAAGGCAATCTCAATCGCACTTGAACCATTTTCGGCATAGAAGCATTTTGTTAATTTAGAATCCAAAAGCGAAGTGAGTCGGCTAGAGAGCCTAATAATAGGCTCGTGTGAAAATCCCGCTAGGATAATATGCTCTAGGGTGTCGATTTGCTCTTTTAGCTTTTGATTAATATAGGGGTGGCAATGCCCAAAAAGATTAACCCACCAAGAGCTAATGCAATCCATATAAGCTTGATTGTTAAAATCATAAACATAAATCCCTTGTGCCCTTTTTATCGGAAGCAGAGGAATATTCTTTTCGTGGTCAGACATTTGGGTGCAAGGGTGCCAGATATGAGCTAAATCAAGCTGCTTTAGTTGTTCTTGAGTCATTGCTTCTCCTTAATAAAAGGAATTTTACAATCTCTTTACTCATTATTATGTTAATTTTCTAAGAAATTATTTTTTTGGATTGCTTTCTCGTCATTTGTGAGACTTTTCCCTCATCTTTGACTTAAAACTAGATTGCCACAAGGCTAACGCCTCTTGTAATGACAACGAAGTAATGACGCAAGGATAGCTCAAATCCCTAAAGCTTAATAAGCTCTAGGGTGGCATTTCCACTCAATCTCTTTAGCGCTTAATTGCATATCTTGAAGTGAATTTGAAGTAGGGGCATTATTAGGGATAGCCTCCACCTCGACAAATTTACCCACCGCTAAATCCTTAAAACTACCATAAATATCTGAACCCAAAGGTCCGCAATCATCGCCCTTGATTTTAGTATAAGGCAAAACTTTAATCACCAACTGCCCGCTAGGTGATGCTAAAGTAATGGTTTTATTGGCATTATCCACAGCAGAAATTTGTCCAGCAATATCAAAATCCCAATCTGCCATTGCCGCATTTGAAGCTAACAAACTTGCTAGGATTGCTACTTTTCCAAATCTTTTTAGTGTTTTCATAAAAACTCCTTTTGTTGATGTTTAATAGTAAAATTGTAACTTGCATTTGTAAAGATTTTTTGAAGATATTGTCAATCTTTTATGAATTTTTGAGCAATATTTTATCACTATTTTTACTCCTTATTAAAGCCTTTTGTGCTAAACTCACAAAAAATCTAAAAGGTTTCAAAATATGATTTACAAACCTAAAACACACACAAACGCAACTCCTAATGTAATGATTTTAAGCGGAGCAGGATTAAGTGCTCCAAGTGGATTAAAGACTTTTAGGGATAATAATGGACTTTGGGAAGAATACGATGTTATGGAGGTTTGTTCTGCAAGCGGATTTACCAAAAATCCTCAAAAAGTGCTTGATTTTTATGATTTAAGACGAAAGGAGCTTAAAAATGTCAAGCCCAACTATGCCCACGAAACCTTAGCCAAAATCAAAGCCAAATACCCTAAAAACTGCTTTATGCTAACACAAAATGTTGATGATTTGCTTGAACGCTCTCTTTGTAAAGAGGTGATTCACTTGCATGGATTTTTACCTGAATTGCGTTGCTTAGATTGTGGCGAGGTTTTTGCCATAGGTTATGAAAGCCAAAAAGATAAAATCTGCCCCAAATGTCAAAGCTCTCATTTAAGGCATAATATCGTAATGTTTGAGGAACAAGCCCCTGCTTACCAAACGCTTTATACGCTTTTAAATCAAACGGATTTATTTGTGAGTATTGGGACAAGTGGGCAAGTCTTACCTGTGGGGCATTACGCCCAAATGTGTCAAAAGAGTATTTTAAATATTTTTGAGAGGGATAGTCCTTTGGAAGCCTTTTTTGATAAGGTTTATTGTGAAAATATCATCAGTGCGATTGATAAAATCGCCCAAGATATTGAGGATTTCTTGCAAGGAAGAGATTTTACTTAATAAGGATTTATTTACGCAATAAAAAGTCAATTTTATACGCTAAGTCCTCAAAACTCTCCAAATTTTTAGCCAAAATCAAATATTTTCCATTAACGATAAAGCTTGGAACACCCTGAATCCTAGCGTATTCTAAAGAATCTTTCCATTCTTTTATATGCCCTTTGGCTTCCTTTTGAGTTTTATCATAAAGCTCTGGGCTAACTCTTGCGATTTTTAGGGATTCTTCTTTGAGAGATTTTTTGCTCTCCCAATTTTTTTGTGTTTTGTGGATTTGTGTGAAATAATACTCTAAAACCCTATGGTAATGAGAATTTAAATCTAAAGTCGTCTTACCCTCATTAGCGTCTAAAACGAGCATTGTCGCTAAAATCTCTGAAATTTCATCGCTAAAGGGTTGAGAAGTAGCGATATGATAGGGCTTAAAAGTTACCCCCGAAGGTAAAATCTCAAATAAATCGGGCAAAAATTCATAATAAGTAGCACAATGTGGGCAACCCACATTAAAAAGCTCAATAATCGTATTTTGGGCATTAGGGATAGGCTTTTTAAGTGTGATATAATCTTCCCCTTCCTTTAAACCAAAAGCACAGCTAAAACAAATCAAAACAAAGAAAAAAATCTTTAAGAATTTCACGCTTCTTCCTTACTTATCACACTTTCAAAAATAAATTGCTGCTCTTTGGGAATAGCCTTAAAAATCGCTTGTACTAATTCCCTAATCTCCCAAAGGGCAGCTTTAGAGCTTCTAAGGTGCAAAAAGTTTTGCAAACTCCTTGCATTAATGCTCCAAGTTAGCTCTGTTTTGTAGCATTCAGGCATTGCGTATTTAGCAAAATCATTGCTGATATTTTCAACTAAAAGATTTCGCAATCCCTCTAATGCCGCTAATGACGCAAAATCAACTTGAGGATTTTGAACCAAAACAATAAACTTCTCTGCTCGTTTGAGATTATAAGCATTATAGGGCAAAAAGCTCTCCTCATTTTTAAGCTCTTTTAGAGTATAGCGACTACTTTTTACACTCAAAGAGGCAATCCTGTGCCTTGCAAGTTCCTGCAAACAAGCCCTTGAAATACCTTGAATATAAAAGCTGTATTGCAAATGCTCTAGGGTTGAGGCGTGTTTATACTTATTTCCTACCCTATCAATAAGCTCTTTATCTTTTTCCCCGCCATCATCACCCTTATCAAAACTCTGCCAACAAGTCCTTATGGCGTGAGAACAAATCTTTAAATCCGTATAATGCAGTAATGTGATTGTCATTATTTTCCCCTAGAAGCTTTGGAATTAATTTTTTGCCTTTGAGCGTGAGTAATAGCAATCGCTATGGCATCAGTAATATCCAAAGGCTTAATTTCACTTTTAATCCCTAAAATTTTTTTCACCATAAAAGCAACTTGAGTTTTATCGGCTTTACCATTCCCTGTTAAGGCTTTTTTGACTTGTAAGGGCGTGTATTCTGCAAAATTCCCTAATTCTTGTAAAATCTTTAAACTCAATGCCCCACGGAATTGAGCGAGCTTGATAACACTTTTGGGATTATACGCATAAAAAATATCTTCAATCGCAACAGAATCGATTTTGTGCTGTTTTAAAATCAAATCAATTCCCTCAACAAATTCTAAAATTTGGGCTTGTAAAATCCTCTCTTTAATCTTAATAAGCCCTGCTTCAATGAGTCTTAAAGAATCCTTCTCCAAAGCAATAATAGCATAGCCGCAATTTCGGCTTCCCGGGTCAATCCCTAAGATATTCAAAACCAACAAATCCTTAAAATTTTTGTAAAATCATACAAAAGTTTTGTTTAAAAATAAGATTTTCTTTGTAATGATTTTGTTTTGAAAATTTCAATCAAATCTTTGGAATTTAAACTAAAATTTTAGGGAGAGCTTGTTATAATACAAAAATTATTCACATTTTATTCACACCCTGTGAATAAATCTAAAGGCTAACTTTGCATTCGGTTTTATTGCAGCTTAAAAAAGAAATTTCGCCCTTTGAGTTTGAAAGCTATATTAATCAAATTCAATTTAATGAGAAATACTCCCGCACTGACCGCTTAGTTTTTAATGCTCCAAATATTTTTATTGCCCGTTTTGTGAAAACAAAATTTGCTGAAAAAATCGCTCATCTTTATGAAGTCCAAAACGGAATCAAACCGGAAATTATTATTGAAATCCCCTCTCAAGATGGCAAAAAAGACAAAAAAAACCTTCAAAGAAAAATCAACGCTTCCACGAACCTCAACCCTTCTTTTACCTTTGAATCTTTTATTGTGGGAAATTCCAACACCTTTGCTTTTAATGTGGCTAAAGCCGTAGCCAATAATCAAAGCAGCTCTTATAATCCTCTTGTGATTTATGGTAACACGGGACTAGGAAAAACTCACTTACTCAATGCCATAGGGAATGCAAATATTCAAATGGGTAAAAATGTGATTTATACGACAAGTGAGCAATTCTTAAACGATTATCTGCTTAATATCCGCAACAATTCAATGGATAGATTTCGGGCAAAATATCGGGCTTGTGATTATTTGCTCATTGATGATATTCAATTTCTTAGTGGAAAAAATCAAATCCAAGAAGAATTTTTTCACACTTTTAATGAACTTAAAGAAAATAACAAGCAAATCGTGCTCACTTCAGACCGCCCACCCAAAGATATTAATATAGAAGATAGGCTAAAAACCCGCTTTACTTCTGGACTTCTTACAGATATTCAACCCCCTGAACTCGAAACAAAAATCAATATTATTCACGCAAAATGCGAGCTAGATGGGATTTATCTTGATAACTCCATTATTCATTTTATTGCGGCTAATATTAATGACAATATTCGTGAGATTGAAGGTGTCTTAGTCAAACTAAATTTTTCTATTAATGTTACTAATGTGCAAGAAATTACGATTGATTTTGTTAAGGATATTCTCAAAGAGTATATTAAAGAATCTAAAGAAAATGTAACCATTGATGAAATTATCAAAGTTGTTTCAAGATATTATAACATTAAACCTTCTGATATTAAAAGCAAAAGTCGCCATAAAAACATTGTAACTGCACGCAAAATCGTGATTTATCTTGCAAGAAAACTCACGCCTAATTCAATGCCTACTCTTGCAAGTTACTTCAGTATGAAAGACCATAGCACTGTGAGTAAAGCAATGAAAAGTATTGAAGAAGAGCTTGATAAAAATCAAAATCTAAAAATTGTTATTGAGGAATTAAAAAATAAAATCAAATAATTTAAATACAATACAAACAATATTTTGCTAAAATTGTGAATTAATGTGAAAAAAACTCCAAAATAATTCACAGCAAAAAATCCTATTTTAAGAAGTTTTACAAGGGTTTTTCAACAATTCAAGTCCCTTACTAATACTTCTATATCTTAATAATATTAAGGAGATTCTTCTATGAATATCACCATTGCAACGAGCATTTTAGACAATATCGTTACTAACCTTCAGCCCTTTTTGGATAAAAAAGATGCCAGTCAAATCACTTCCCATATTTACCTTGAAACAAATGAAAGTCATCTTATTTGTAAAGCAACAGATTTTGAAATCGGACTTTGCACCTCTACAAATTCCTTAAATATCCTTGAACAAGGAATAGCAACTGTGAATGGAAAACAACTCCTTGATATTATCAAACACCTAAAAGAAGGGGAAGTTTCTCTCTCTACCAAAGATGATAATATCCACATTAAACAAGGCAAAAGCTCCTTTAAACTTCCAATGTTTAATGCTCAAGAATTTCCTAGTTTTCCTGAATATGAAAATGCTACTAAGATTGAAATAGACTCTCAACAATTCATTGCCTCAACGAAAAAAATCTTTCCTGTAATTGACACAAATAATCAAAAAAAAGAACTCAATGGGGCTTTGCTTGACATTAAAGAATATTCTTACAATTTCATCGCAACTGATACCAAACGATTAGCGATTATTAAGTTTGAAAATCCCTCTGCTAATAAACTTTCCTTAATATTCCCTAAAAAAGCTATTACAGAGATTCAAAAACTCTTTTTTGATAACCTAGAACTTTACTACACTGAAAAAAATATCATCATTAAATCCAAAGATTATACTTTTTTCTCTCACCTTATTAACGGAAAATTTCCTGATTATGAAAAAATTATTCCCAAAAAAGCAGAGATTGAACTCACTCTCTCTAAAGCAAAAATCATTGAAGGTATTAAAATCATCAATTCCATTACTAATGATGTTAAAATCACCTTTAAGGCAAATGAAATCCTCTTTGAATCCCTAAGTAATGATAATTTAGAAGCAAAAACTCAAATGGAAATTAATCTACCTCTTAAAGAAGAGATTGTTTTGGGTATTAATTCTCGCCACATTTTAGAATTCCTTTCTCAAATCAATACCGCTGAATTTACTTGGGAACTCAATATGCAGCAAAACACTCCTTTTGTTTTAAAAAGTGAAAACTTCTCCACAATTATTATGCCAATTATTTTATAAGGAATCTAATGGAAAATACATCGCAATATTCAGGGAGTAGTATTAAAGTCCTTAAAGGATTAGAAGCTGTTAGAAAACGTCCGGGAATGTATATTGGGGATACGAATATCAACGGATTGCATCATCTCATTTATGAAGTGGTTGATAATTCTGTTGATGAGGCAATGGCAGGTTATTGCACACAGATTAATATCACACTCACAAAAGAAGGGAGTGCAATCATTGAAGATAATGGACGCGGAATTCCAGTAGATATTCACCCCACAGAGAAAATTTCAGCAGCCACAGTTGTACTTACCGTTTTACACGCGGGTGGAAAATTTGACCAAGACACTTATAAGGTTTCAGGAGGATTGCACGGCGTAGGTGTTTCTGTTGTTAATGCTCTCTCTTCTAAACTCCAAATGACAATTCACAAAAATGGTAAAATCTATCGTCAAAACTTCATTCAAGGGATTCCTCAAGATGAACTTACAATCATTGGTGAAACCAAAAAACAAGGGACAACCATTGAATTTATCCCTGATAAAGAAATTTTTGAAATTACACAATTTCAATCTGAAATTCTAAGCAAAAGATTTAGAGAATTAGCCTATCTCAATCGCCAAATCACTATTAATTTTAAAGATGAACGCAATGATTTTTTTGAAAGCTACCATTTTGAAGGGGGATTAAAACAATTTGTTCAAGATTTAAACACTAAAAACTTTATTTCTTCAGTCATTTATTTTGAAGGGTTGGAATCTGAAACAGAAGTTCAAGTCGCTTTAGCATACAATGAGGGCTTTGATGAGAAAGTCTTAAGTTTTGTGAATAATATCCGCACAAGTGATGGTGGGACACACGAGGCAGGATTCCGTATGGGATTAACGCGAGTTATTACTAATTACATTGAAGCTAATGCTAATATGAGAGAAAAGGATTCTAAAATCACGGGCGATGATATTCGGGAGGGATTAATCGCGATTGTTTCTGTAAAAGTCATTGACCCTCAATTTGAGGGACAAACTAAAGGGAAATTAGGAAGCTCTTTTGTACGTCCTATTCTCCAAAAACTTACTTTTGAGAAACTTGCAAAGTTTTTTGAAGAAAATCCTAATGATGCTAAAGCTATTATGCAAAAAGTTTTGCTTGCAGCTAAAGGTAGGGAAGCTGCTAAAAAAGCAAGGGAATTAACGCGTAAAAGAGAATCTTTTAGTGTAGGGACTCTCCCGGGTAAATTAGCAGATTGTCAAAGTAAAGATGCTAGTGTTAGTGAGCTTTATTTGGTTGAGGGAGATTCTGCGGGAGGTTCAGCAAAACAAGGACGCGATAGAAGCTACCAAGCAATTTTGCCTTTAAGAGGAAAAATCCTCAATGTAGAAAAAAGTCGTTTGGATAAAATTTTAAAAAGTGAAGAAATTAAAAATCTCATTACTGCTTTGGGTTGTGGAATCGGAGAGGATTTTGATATTAATAAAATCCGATACCAAAAAATTATTATTATGACTGATGCTGATGTCGATGGAAGCCACATTCAAACTTTATTAATGACTTTCTTTTTTCGCTATCTTAAAGATGTTATTGAACAAGGCTATCTTTATATCGCACAACCCCCGCTTTATCGTTTCAAAAAAGGGAAAAAGGAGATTTATCTCAAAGATGAAAAAGCTCTATCAGAATATTTGATTGAAAATGGGATTGAAAATTTTGAGTTTCAAGGAATTGGCAATAAAGAATTAATTGAATTTTTCAAAATCGTAGCTCATTATCGCTCCACACTTAAAGAGCTAGAAAAACGATTCCAGCTCATTGAGATTGTTCGCTATCTTATTGAAAATAGTGATTTAATTGCTCTCTCTAATGACAAGCTCTATCCTCACCTTAAGGCAGAGATTGAAAAATTAGGTTTTAATATTCTTAATGAAACGCTCAATGAAAATATGATTCATCTCTATGTGCAAACAACTTCAGGGCTTGTGGATATAAAAATTGATGATGAACTTTTCTCTCACCCACTTTTTGAAGAAGCTCACTTTGTATATAACAAACTTAAAGAAAGAGATTTGAGCTTTTTAGAAGAAAAAGATTATATAGAAATGCTTAATGCCCTAGAAGAAAGCAGTAAAAAAGGGGCAGATATTCAAAGATATAAAGGTTTAGGAGAAATGAATCCTGAACAACTTTGGGAAACCACAATGACACCCGAAAACCGCCGACTTATTCGCGTAGAAATTAATGATGAAAATAAAGCGGGTGAGGTTTTCTCACTCTTTATGGGTGATGAGGTAGAACCAAGACGAGAATATATCCAATCTCACGCTAAAGATGTAAAGCATTTAGATGTTTAACAAATTTACTTTGCATTTTAAAGAATATTCAAGTAAAATTATTTTTTAAGTTTCAAAGAGAGTAGGTGTATAATGTCTTTTTTAGCAATGCTGATTGATTTTTTTAGCAATATTAATATTATTTTTTATGTGATTGCTTATCTTGTTGGGGGGATTCCTTTTGGTTATCTTTATACCAAAGTTTTAGGTATTGATATTCGTGAAATAGGGAGCGGAAGTATTGGAGCTACTAATGTTTTGAGAGCATTAAAGCAAACTAAACCCCAAATCGCTAAAAAAATTGCTATTGCAACAATGCTAAGTGATGCCCTTAAAGGTGCGGTGGTGATTTTAGCTGCTAAAATTTTTAATATCAGTTATGAAACTCAATGGGCGATTGCAATTTTTGCTATCCTTGGGCATTGTTATAGCCCTTTTTTGAAATTTGAAGGGGGCAAGGGTGTTGCAACAATGATGGGTTGCGTGATGGTTTTTTTACCCCTAGAGGCTATTTGTGGGTTAATCGTGTGGTTTATTGTGGGAAAAGTTTTGAAAATCTCCTCTTTAGCCTCACTTTTTGGTGTTTTACTTGGCACAACAGCAAGTTTTATTTTGCACCCGCAAATCCCTTATATTGACACGCACACACCTTTGGTTTTAATGGCATTAATCGTTTTTTATAAACATATTCCTAACATTATTCGTTTGATTCAAAGAAAAGAACAAAAGGTGATTTAAGGGAGGAGCATTGGTGGTTTATTCATTGAATTTTTATGTAACTTTAGTTTGTATGGTGGGAGTGCTGTTTTTAGGGCGAGGGATTATCAAGAAAGTAAAATTTCTACAAGACTATAATATCCCTGAACCCGTTGTGGGTGGCATTATTGTTGCAATGATAATTTTTTGTTTGAATTTTTATTATGAAGTGAAGTTGGAATTTAATGATTCACTAAAAGACCCGCTAATGCTTGCTTTTTTTACAAGTATTGGTTTGAGTGCGGATTTTGCTTCATTCAAAAAGGGAGGAAAAATCCTTATTATTTTTCTCTTTATCGTAACAGGATTGCTTTTTTTGCAAAATATCTTAGGTATTCTTGTGGCTAAACTTTTGGGCGTTAATCCACTGCTTGGGCTTTTGGGAGGCTCTATTACAATGAGCGGAGGACACGGCACAGGAGCTGCGTGGGCAGATACTTTTAAAGCTCCTCCTTATTCTTTCGCTCCTGCTGCTGAAGTAGCTGTGGCTTGTGCGACTTTTGGACTTGTTATGGGAGGACTTATTGGAGGACCTGTGGCAAGGTATCTTGTTAAAAAGCATCAATTAGAACTTCCCAAAGATGATAATGCCACTCCTTTAGTTTTTGAGGAACCCAAAAAAGAGCGGCTTATTACCGCTTCTTCTTTTGTGGAATCGTTAGGTTTGATTGCATTTTGTTTATTAGTAGGCACAGAGATTTCTGCTTTGCTTCAAGGGGTTAAATTTGTAAATACGCTTCCTACTTTTGTTTGGTGTTTATTTATGGGCGTGATTTTACGCAATATCTTTCATATTAGTGGAATCTTTAAAATCTTTGATAGGGAAGTTTCTGTGATTGGTAATGTGAGCCTCTCGCTCTTTTTAGCTTATGTTTTGATGACAATCAATCTCCAGCAACTTGTTTCTTTGGCTTTACCTATCGCAGCAATTTTAATGGTTCAAGTGATAACGATGATACTTTATGCAGTATTTATTACTTTTAGATTTTGCGGTAGGGATTATGATGCGGCTGTTTTATCAGCGGGGCATTGTGGATTTGGACTTGGAGCAACTCCTACGGCTATGGTAAATATGCAAACGGTTACCCAACATTATGGGCATAGTCATATGGCTTTTATTGTTGTGCCTTTGGTGGGAGCATTTTTTATTGATATTGTGAATGCTTTTGCAATTAGTTCAGCTTTGAATTTATTTTTTGGATAAAAAATGAAGCTCAAAAGTCTTGGAAAAAGCACAAATTACGATTTTAGTTACAATCCAGAGATTTTGGAGGCTTTTTGCAACAAACATTCAAGGGATTATTTTATTAGGTTACATTGTCCTGAATTTACAACCCTTTGCCCTATTACTAAGCAACCTGATTTTGCCACTCTCAAAATTTCTTATATCCCTGATAAAAAAATTGTAGAATCCAAATCGCTTAAACTTTATCTTTTTAGTTTTAGGAATCACGGGAGCTTTCACGAAGATTGTGTTAATGTGATTTTAGATGATTTGGTTGTTTTATTGAAGCCTAAATATCTTGAGGTTTTAGGAGAATTTGTGTCGCGTGGGGGAATTAGCATTAATCCCTTTGTAAATTATGGCAAACCTAATAGCCCCTATCAAGAAATGGCACAATATCGACTTTTAAACTATAATTTACCCTCTAAAATTGCTAAATAAGGAATAAAATGCTTAACCTTTTAGCTATTGGTTTGGGAGGATTTTTGGGTGCAATCTTGAGGGGATTAAGTTATATGTGTATTTATAGATTGCTACCCAACTCCATTTTCCTTGCTACGCTATTTGTAAATGTTTTAGGCTCTTTTTTGATAGGGGTGCTATTTTGTTATATTGAAATTAAGGGTATGCCTCCTTGGTTAAGAAGTTTCATTGGCATAGGATTTTTAGGAGCTTTTACTACTTTTTCAACATTTTCTTATGAAAATCTAATGTTTTTGCAAAATGGCTTTTGGGTAAGCTTGGTTTTCAATATCCTTTTAAATGTAGGACTTTGCCTGTTTGCTGTGTGGCTTGGATTTGTATTTTTAAGGCAAATCTTATTATAACCCCTAAACTCACATTGTAAGAAATTCCGCTAAACTCGCTCCTTTTAGGATACTTTTGCAAAGAGGACAGAGAGGCAAAGGCTTGTCATTAAAAAAGCGGATTTGAGTCTTATGGGAATAAACACCCAAAAAAAGCTTATTGTCATATTTGATAATAGCTTTACAAGCATTGAGCCTACTAGATAGCTCCAAAGCTTCTTTACAGCCCCTAAAATGCACCAAAGGGTCGCCTTGTGTGCGAAAGGCAGATTCTTGGATTTTGTCTTGGTAAAACAGCACTTTTACTCTACTTTTATCCGGAAAGGTAAAATAAATCCCCTCTTCTTGAAAGTCCAAATCCGCAAAACTCGCTTCCACTCCCCCTTGTTTGAGTGTCTCTAAAAGATGAGGCTTAAGGTCGAAAAAATCCGCCTTGCAAGATTCAATGAGCTTTTTAAAAAACAAATCCAAACCCTCCCTTAATCACCTATAAGCATATCAATTTTTTCATAATTTTATCCTTATAGATTCTGCCTTATAGATTTTTAATGATATTTTCCATAATAGATTTCAATTTACACCCTATGCTATTCTCCACATTACAAGATTTCTCATTTTGCACTCTTTGCTATCACAAGCTCCCAAAATAAAGGCTAATAAAACTAAGAAAACTACTTTTGCTTTTATTCCCATTCCTTTATTTTGAGTTTTAAGTTGATTTATGACCCTAAGAATGCCTAATTCTTAGGGTTTAGTGGCATTAGGAGAGTTCTTTTTCAATTAAATTGCAAAGAATATGTGCCATTAAGATATGGATTTCTTGGATTCTTGGTGTATCAGAACTTGGAGCAGTAAGCAAAATATCGCATAAATCGTGCATAGCACCACCATCACCGCCACTAAATCCAAGTGTCCTGCAGCCTAATTCTTTAGCTTTTTTAAGGGCATTAAGGACATTTTTGCTATTCCCGCTTGTGGAGATTGCCCAAAATAAATCCCCCTCTTGTGCCAGGGCTTCACATTGGCGAGAAAAAACAAATTCATAGCCATAATCATTGCCTATTGCTGTTAGGGCACTTGTATCCGTTGTTAGAGCAATCGCGGGGAATCCCTTCCGCTCAATCTTATAACGACCCACTAATTCTGCAGCAATATGCTGAGCGTCTGCCGCACTTCCTCCATTACCACAAAGCAAGATTTTATTGCCCTCATCAAGTGTTTCTATGGCAAGGATTGCAGCTTGCTGAATTTCAGCTACTAAACTAGACATAGCATTAGCTACTTTTACGTGGGCATCAATTTCATCAACAATAGTTTGTATCATTTGAACTCCTTTTGTATTTTGGCAATCAATCCTGTGGTGCTTTTGTTTTCCACAAAATCAATTAAATAAACTTCTTTAACAACATCACTCCCAACAACTTTTTTATTTTTGTAATCACCTCCTTTAACTATAATATCAGGTTTTAAAGCCTTAATGAGCTTATAAGGCGTTTCTTCTTGAAATTCTATCACAAAATCCACACATTCTAAAGCACAAAGTAATGCCACCCTATCTTCGAAGTTATTGATAGGGCGAGAGGGACCTTTGAGTTTTTTAATTGAATCATCGCCATTTAAGCCTACAATAAGTAAATCCCCCAAATCTCTTGCTGCATTGAGATAATAAATATGCCCAAAATGCAAAATATCAAAGCAACCATTGGTAAAAACAATTTTAAAATGCCCTTTTTGCAGCTGTTTTAAGGCAGTAAGAAAGGCTTTAAAATTTTCTTGCGTGATTTTTTTGTCTTTAAAATCAAGCCTTGTTTGTTTTTGTGTGATTTTTTGAATATGTTTATCTAAGGGGCTAGAGTTTGGTGTAGAGGAAAACAAAGAAAGCAAAGTGGAATCAATGTAACAGGAATCTAGGAGATTATTGCGTTTAAGATAGTGAAAAATCTCTCGTTTTGTAGCGGTGGCTGAACCGATTTTGCTTACCACAACGGCTGCTGTGGCATTAGCAAAATAAACACTTGCGAGGATAGACTCACCCAAAGCAAGCATAAAAGCAAGAGCAGCAATCACGCTATCACCTGCTCCGGTTACATCAAAAACCTCCCTTGCAATGGTTGGGATTTTATGCAAATTTTTATCAAAGATTGCAATCCCATCTTCACTTAAAGTGATGAGAGAAAATTCCAAATCACACATTTTTTTAAGTTTTAAGAGGGCTTGTTTGAGGCTCTTATCATCGCTAATAGCGATATTTGTTGCTTCTGTCGCTTCTTTTTTGTTTGGCGTTAGAAGTGTGGCACCTTTGTATTTATGATAATCTTTGCCCTTAGGGTCAATGAGGATTTTAATAGAGTGAGTTTTGGCTAATGCAATCACTTTTTGGCACAAAGAGAGGGTTAAAACCCCCTTATTATAATCAGAAAGCAAGATACAATCAAGCTTTTCTTGTGTGATAAGTTTTTCTATAAATTCAAGGAGAGATTTTTCTTCTTTGGGGGAGATAGATTGTTTGTTTTCCCTATCAACTCTTATTACTTGCTGGTGTGAAGCGATAATGCGGGATTTTTGCGTAGTGGGACGCTTGGAGGTTAAAACGCCTTGTGTGTTAATATGAAGTTTTTTAAGCAAGGCTAAGAGGTCTTTTCCGGCTTTATCTTTTCCGATGATACCGCAAATCCACACCTTTGCTTCAAGGCTTATAAGATTATGAGCGACATTACACGCCCCACCAAGCATTAGCGTTTCTTTACCTACTTCAACGATTTGCACGGGGGCTTCAGGAGAGATTCTCTCGCATTTTCCCCAAATATAATGGTCTAAAATCAAATCCCCAACAACCAAGATATTAGGCGTCAAATATCCCCCTTAGCCGCAATTTGTTTAATTTGAGTAAGATAATTTTTAATTCCTATTTCCAAAGAAAATCTGGGCTGATAATTGAGGAATTTTTGGGTTAAGATGAGATTGGCTTGGGTGTGATTTTGGAAGAAAGTATAAGGATTATCAATGTATTGGACTTCAAAATCGCCTAATTCTTGTTTGAGGCAATCAATAATATCGTTATAACTTCGAGCCACACCGCTACCCACATTGTATATTCCACTTTTTTTGGCTCTCATTGCTTTAATATTGGCTTGAATAACATCTTGGATATACACAAAATCGCGTTTTTGCTCTCCCATTTTAAAAAGTTGCACCTTTTTTTCCCTAAGGGCAGAGAGTCCAAGCTGCAATATCATTGAGGCGGTTTTGTGTTTATAGAACTCATTTTCCCCATAAACATTAAAATACCGCAATCCTACAAGCGAGATTTTATTTGAAGCCGTAGTGAGATATTTTCGCACAAGATTATCCATAGCAAGTTTAGAAAAGCCATAAGCGTTTTGAGGAATCTCTCCGCTTCCGATATGATTAGGAGCAGGGGTGTTGCCATAGACTCCCGCACTTGAAGCATAAATTAAAGTCGTGTTGTGTTTATGGCACACTTCAATTAAATCTTTAAAAGCATTCACATTGGTTTTTAAAATGGCTTCTTGATTGGTAGCGGTTGTATCAGAAATGGCAGCTTGGTGGAAAATGTAATCAAATTTCCTTGCTTTAATTCGTGCAAAATCTTCGGGATTGTTGAGGTTGCCTGTGATTATCTCGCCTTTAAAATCAAGCAAATTTTTAAAATGCCCTAGTGATTTAGGGTTGCCATTTTCAAAGCTTTCGCTGTTTCTAAAGCAATCAAAAATCACCACTTCCGCTTTGGGGTGATATTTTTGAAAATACATTGCTAAATTAGAGCCGATAAATCCAGCTCCACCGGTGATTAAAATGCGTTGTTTTTTAAGAGAGTCATCGAGGTATTGCATTGTGTGTTCCTTTTTGGTTATTTTTGCTATTATATCTAAATTTTCACAAAGAATATCCAAAAAATCTTTATGATGACAAAAACCTTTCCTCTTTTGTTGTTGTAAGAAATAAATAGGGCATCTTTCCTTGAATCTTTAATAACTTAGGGTAACACAAAAAAGAAAGCTTGATTGTAAGAGTAGGTTTGATGGTGCAAAGTAAAAAATCCATAAATATCGATATAATAGAGATTGTTAAGCTCTTTGGAGTCAAATTTTTTAATAATAGCTTTGTAGTGGTAGTGATTTTGCAGGGTTGTCTCAAAAAAGGTGTAGGCATTTATGGGTAAGCTTTTGTCTTGGATTTTGTTTTGCACTAAGGTTTTGAAATTATGGAGATTAAGGATTAGCTCTTGTTTTTTGGGCTGAAAAATAAGAAAATGGGATTGAAAACTTGAGGTTTTTAGGGCAATGAGCAAGAGTGTCCCGCCTAAGAGTAAAAACAAGACAAAAGGGAGCAGAATATAAGATTTTTTACGCATTAGAGTGATTCCTTTAGAAGTAAAGCTTCCGCACAGAAATGGAGATTTTGCTCCTCTTTGCAAACTTTAAGCACAATCCCAAAGGGTTTTTGGGCGATGAGAAAATCTGAAACTTTGGAATCCAAAATAAGATTTTGTGTGCTTTTGTGAAGAGTGAGGGTGTTTTGATTTAGGCTCAAACTTTGGATTTCTTTTGATAAATAAAATTTGGGTGATATGAAAGCTAAAGGTGATGTGTTAGGATTTGTAGTGGGTGATGTAGGGGAAGTGGCGATAAGGCTTTGCAAAAAGGGAGGGATTTGTGTTTTAATAAAAGCTGATTTGAGCTCTAAAACCTTTGCCCTAAAGGCTGGATTGTAGAAATCTTGAGGAAAAAGGAAGTTTTCATTGATAAAGATTGCTTCAATGTTAGGGTGGTGGTAAATTTGGCAGTTTTGATTGAGGGGATTTTGAGCTTTTGTGTCAATGAGGACTAAAGAGGCTTCAAAACTTGAGGAGATTTTAAGGCTACTTGGTTCTAAAAATCCGCTAAAACAAGGCAGTGCATAAGCATCAAAGAGGATTTTTTCGTGAATTTTTGGGATAAAATTAAGGTGATGAGATTTTAAGCTTAAAAAATTAGAGGGTATCAAAGCAAAATCAAGAGCAATGCTAAGATAGAGGGAATCTTTTAAGATATTTTGGATTTGGGCTAGGGTATTAAGCGTGCTAATTTGAAGTTCATAGTGAATATTGCGGGCTTGATAATTTTTATAAAGCCCAAAAATCCCTGCCCCACTAAGTCCTCCAAGGATTCCAACAATAAGGAGTGCGACAAGAATTTCAAGAAGACTAAAAGCTGATTTTTGGGATTTACTTTGAAATTTGATATGGGGATTTTGAAAGATTTGTAGAAATTTAAGCAATTTTAAGCCTTTAAACTATGGAGCAGAGGGAGTAATAGAAAGCTCGATAAAAGGAAGCGGGGTTTCAAGTGAGGGATTTAAGAGGCATTGAGGGGATATATTGTTACAAAAAGAAACATTTAAAAGCGTTCTGGTGTTTTGAGGAAGTTCAAAAACTTTTTGATTAAGTAATTGCAAAATTACTCCCAAAAGGATTCCCAAAATCGCCAAAACAACTACAAATTCTAAAAACAAAAAAGCTTTTTGCTTTGTGCTAGTGTCTGCCATAAATTTAAGCCCCATTTTTTATTAAGCGATTGTATTGAATTATTTTAAAGTTTTACCTTAAAGAAAGATTGCTTCGTCATTGCAAGGCTAAAGACGAAGCAATCCCAAAAAAAGATTACTACAAAAATCCTTGCGGATTTTCTTGCAATGATGGCTAATGTGCAAGATTGCCACCTGTGATAATTTTTCACAACAAGAAGCGGGGATTTTAAACTTGTAAGGGTTTTAAAATTCGTTAAGCTTTTTGGGATTATAATTGAGAGGACTTTGAAATTTTTTATTTGAATTAACACAAATAGGCACAGAATGAAGAAATTTAACCAAAAGGAGAGTTGTGGTTAGCTTTTTCTCTGCCAAAGAGATTCTTTTTTACACTTTGAGGCTCGATGATGAGGTAAATGAGGAATTAAGTTTGCGGGATTTGCTAGAAGATAAAATTTGTAGAATCCTCAATCTTCCTAGAGATTGTGAATATCAACTAATTTTTAATAATGCTTTAGGGGATAGATTGTATGCCTGTTGTCTTGTAAATCAAAGGCTTTTGCAAAAATATTCTTGTAAAAGCCAAACTTGCCTCACTCACCCACTTTTTTATACGCAAAGTTTTATCGCAAATAAAGACAAAACACAATCATTAAATCCTAAGCCCAAAGATTGGAATTTCTTTTTAGTTGGGGATTGTTGCTTTGATTTTGAATTAAATTTGGTAGGGTATTTTAAGGGTGAGATGATTTTTTTGGAGGCTTTGAGGGAGGATTGTGATTGGAGGGAGAAAATAGTTCAAATTAAAGAGGATTTCAGTGAAGATTTTGATTTGTTTGTGTGGGCTTTTGATGAGTCTTCTAAAGAGCCTATGCAAGCACTCTTTACACAGCTTAAAGAACTAGAGATTTTATGCTATTGGTATGAGGCTTTACAAACAGATTTTTTGAAAACATTAAATGAAAAATATAACTTTATGCCCAAAGAAGTTAAACCGCCCCTTAGGCAATATTTTGCAGTTCAAGCTCTTTTAGCGTGTGGTTTGGGGATAGTTTTAGCCTTAGGGTATTTTGTAAGCTTGGGGATTCTCTCTTACAGGCAAAAAACACAAAATAGCCATTTAGCACGAGAAATTCAACTTTTAGAATCACAAAAACAGCAATATCAACAAGAACAAAGTCAAAAGCAAGTTGAACTTGAAAATCTCAAATCCACCTATCACACCTTAGCTTCTGAAATCGCACAAAATCAAAAATCCCTAGAGGCTTTTTTGCAAGAGGAAGTTTCTTTACTTTTTGAACAAATCAATCAGGAGCTTGTAAAAGAAAATATCAATGTGCTTTTTTGGCATTATCAAAAGGAGCGTTTAGCCCTT
This sequence comes from Helicobacter sp., assembly GCA_022511145.1. Classification (GTDB taxonomy): domain Bacteria; phylum Campylobacterota; class Campylobacteria; order Campylobacterales; family Helicobacteraceae; genus Helicobacter_D. Next base: position 16,706 of record JAFLSC010000002.1, on the reverse strand, counting down.
TTGCTTAAAGGAGATAGGATTAAACAATGGTTTGAGGCTTTGGATAAGGATTTTCCGACAAATTCCTTACAAGTTTATCAAAAAATTAATGAATATTATTGGATTGAAATTGAGATTTCAAGAGCTCTTAGAAAACTTTGAAAAAAGAGTGCAAGGATATTCTTTAAGAGAAAGGATTTTGGGGCTTATATTATGTGGAGTTTTGAGTTTTGCAGGGGTATTTTTTGGGTTTCATCAAAAACTTCAAGATTATAGCAATACCTTAAAATCCGAATACTTTTCTTTGTCCTCTAAGCTTGAATCCCTAAAACAAAGGGAAAATTTACCTTTTGGCGATGATTTAGAAGCCTTGCAAAAAGAGATACAAAATCTCACCCATCAAAAAGCTATTCAAGAGCAAAGATTGCTCTTGCAAACCCAAAAATCAAGCAATGTCTTTTTGCTCGAGGAAACACTTAGAGAGGTTGGCATTAACGATTTTAGTTTAACGCAGGATTTTAGGCATTTTTACCTTTCTTTTGTAAGTGATTTTAAAAGCCTCTTTAGACTGCTCTCAAGCCTAGATTTTTGCTTTTGGGATTTAGAGATTTTGGATTTTGTCATTTACCCTAAAGGCGAGGTTTTGGAAGCTTTCATCCAAATTCAGCAAAAAACTCAATCCTCCAAAAATCAATCCCAAGGGAATTGGCAATGAGATTTTTTGTGGGCTTGGTAATATTAGTTTGTGGAATTTGGGGAAAATGCCTTTATTCTGATTCTTCTAGCGACCCTTTTTTGTATGATAGGGAGGAATCTCTAAGAATTTTGGGGATAATGAGTGATAAAGTCAATCTGAATGGCGAATGGGTGAAAAAAGGAGAGTATGTTAAGGGGATAAAAGTTATTGAGATTGCTAAGGATTGTGTGATATTAGAGGATAGGCAATCTTTTAGCTTATGTCTGCAGCAAAAGAAAATACTAAGGGGGCAGTGAATTTGGTGAGGATTTTTTGGCTAATTTTTATTTTGGGATTAAAATTGTGGGCGTGTGAGGAGCGTGTATTTGACTTATATTTGGAGGATTCTAGTGTTAGCATTAAAGAAGTTTTGAGTGAATTTTCAAAAGAATGTGCTTTTAGTGTGGTGTATGATGATACTCTAGTAGAAGAGCGGCTTAATAAAACTTTGCCTATGGTAAATGTTAAGAAAAAAGATTTATCTTATTTGTTTGATTTGCTCTTTGGTGTAGCAAATTTGCATTATGACTATCACAAAGGAATACTAAAACTCCTTGTATTCAAAACACAAACTTTCAAAATTAACTATCTTAGCACTAATCGGCAAGGCACAAGCAGCACTTCTGTGGCTATTAATTACGAAGAAAAAGGCACAAACTATGAGACAAGCGGCAAGGCAACCCAAAGCACAAGCAAATCGGGCGTGGATATTACGAGCACCGATGGGTTTAACTTTTGGGAAACAATCAAGCAAGAAATTCTTGCCTTGCTTAACCTCCCTCCTGATATGGAAAATCCTAATGTGATTATTAACAAAGGAGCGGGATTAGTGAGTGTTAGGGGCGATAGAAAAAGCCTCAAAGAAATAGAAGCTTATTTGCAAAAACTTCATAAAAGATTACAAAAACAAGTGCTTATTGATGTGCATATTTTAAGTGTTCAGCACAAAGATAGCCAAACGATTGGGATTGATTGGGAGAGTTTGTATGATTTACAAAATGTGCTTTTGGCTGCCCCAAATTCTCAAAGCAATTCTTTTGGCAAAGAGGGGGAAGCGGGTAATGTAAGTGGGCTATCTTACAGGTATGACCAAGGTAAAAGCGAATTTATGTATGGCATTAATATTTTCTCTCAAGGTTTGAGTTTGAATCGGATTGTTGAGTTTCTTAAAACTTATGGTGAGGTGCAATCTATCTCTAATCCTAAAGTTTTGACGCTCAATAACCAACCTGCTCTTATTAGTGTGGGGGATATTTTGCGTTACAAGAAAACTTCTGTGTATCAAAATACCAACTCCCAAACAACGCTGACAAACACTGATGATGAGTATCCTAGCATTTTTGCCGGTGTCTTGCTTGATATTACACCTTTAGTTTTTGATGAAGAGATTATGCTTAAAATCAATCCTTCCATTACCAAAACCAAAGAAAATCAAGTGGATTTACCCTCAAACGCCTTTGACACACCGCCAAATTTAATGACAAACCAACTCTCCTCTATCGTAAAAGTCAAAAACAATCAAAAAGTGATTTTAGGCGGACTTATCTCCCAAAGCCTTACCCAAAAGGAAAATAAAATCCCACTTTTAGGGGATATTCCTCTCATCAAGCCCCTTTTTTCTTATTCCCAAAATCTTAAAAGCATTGAAGAGATTGTGTTTATTATCGAGCCTAAAATCATTGAGGATTGGGCGGTGAGCTTGGAGGATTTAGGCTATCATCTTATACAAGAGGAGGATATATGAAAAAGGCAATTTTGTTTTTATTTGGCGGTGTGATACTTTTTGTAAGCGGATTTTTTGTAGAAACACAACACCCTTTAGAGGAAGAATGCTATTTTGTTGCCCCTCATCGTTTAAATGTCAGAGAAAAGCCGAGTTTGGATTCTAAAATCATAGGGCAAGTGCGGCAAAACACAAAAATTTGCACCAAAGAGCAAGAGAGGGGATTTCTTAAAACCTCAATGGGTTTTGTCTCTTTAGAGTATATGAGCAAAGAAGAAATCCCAGAGCATTTAAGCAATCTAGCCCCTAAGATTCAGCAAAACCCAAATCCTAAGCAAAATCTCTCTAATAATGCTCCTAAGTTTTCAAATCTTAAACCCCCCAAAGAAGAGAAAATCCACCTCTCAAGCTATCCTAAAAACACTAATGATTTGCAAAAGGCTAAAGATTATTTAGCACAAAAAGACTATCAAAAAGCCAAGAATTTAGCCCTTTTGGCAAATAAAGAAAATCCCCAAGATTTGCAGAGTTGGGAGATTTTTGCTCGCAGTGTTTATTTAGAGGGCAATCCTAATGAGGCTATTCTTATCTTACAAACAATTTTGCAAAATAAGCCTGATGAGACACTCTTTAACCTGCTTGAAACAATGAAAAAAGGAAATCCCATTTGAATAGTAAGCATTTAAAGAGGAGAGAAAACGCAAGAAATAAGGAAAACAAGAGAAATGCAAGATAAAAACCCAAAAGAATCTTTGCAAGTGCCTTTAAGCCTGCAAGATTGCAATCTAGGGGAGAGCAAAATTTTTACACTTAAGGCAATCAAAAAAGAATGGGCTTTGCTTTTGAGTGTGGAGCAAATGCGACACTTTGGAGGTATTGTTATTAGCAACAAAGAGGAAAATCCCAAAATCCTAAACTTAGGATTGCTTAAAGAGCTTTCAAGGCAAGATAAGGAAATGCTTAAAAAACTCCTCCCTGATTTTGAAATTTGTTTTGGACACATTAGCATAGAGGATTTCAATCGTGCCTTAGAGGTTTTGGAGATTGAAGAAAAAATCTTGAAATTGCTTACGCAAATTTCTAATGAACTTACACAAGAGAATCCCGATGAAAATTCGAGTGTTATGGAGCTAATTGCAGTGATTTTGCAAGAGGCATTTAACAAAAAAGCCAGCGATGTGCATTTCGAAAAAGATACTAAGACTTGCCGTATTAGAATGCGATTTGATGGTGTTTTGCTCGAGAGGTTTTGTTTCAAAGAAGAATTTTTTGCACCCTTAAGCTCGTGTTTAAAACTCCTAGCCCATTTAGATATTACTGAAAACACGCTACCTCAAGACGGACGCTTTTCTTTTGTGCTTAAAACTCACCAAAAAACACCCAAAACTTTGGATTTTAGAATCTCTACTTTGCCGCTTTTGGAGGGAGAATCGATTGTTTTGAGGATTTTAGACCAACAAAAAACTTTAATCCCCTTAGAGGAATTAGGATTTGACTCCTTGATTTTAGAGGATATTACTTTTCTTTCTTGTTTGCCTTATGGCTTAGTGTTTGTTACGGGTCCAACAGGTAGCGGGAAAAGCACAACTTTGTATGGGATTCTTAATCAAATCAAAGAAAAAAATCTCAAAATTATCACATTAGAAGACCCTGTGGAATACAAAATCCCGCATATCTCCCAAGTAGCGATGAATCATAAAATTAGTTTTGCGAATGCTCTAAGGAGTGTTTTGAGGCAAGACCCTGATGTGATTATGGTAGGGGAGATTAGGGACAAAGAAACCTTACAAGTAGCAATCAGTGCGGCTTTTACAGGACATTTGGTTTTTACGACTTTACACACTAATGATGCCCTTGATACGATTGTAAGATTGCTTGATATGGGGATAGAGCCTTATTTTATCGCTCAATCACTAAGCGGAATCTTAGCCCAAAGGCTTGTGAGAAAACTTTGTGAATTTTGCAAAACCAAAGAGGGAGAGGAATATCACGCCAAGGGTTGTGAAATGTGTAATCATAGTGGATATTTTGGGAGAGAAGCAATAACTGAAATCCTTTTAATGAATAGGGATTTGGAGGATTTTATTTATAAAAAAATCTCCAAAGAGCAGATTTTAGAGAAAATCAGACAAAAAAATCCTAATTTCTCCCTAAAAACTCAAGCTCTAAAGAAAGTAAGCGAGGGCAAAACGGATTTAAAAGAAATCTATCGGGTGATAAGATGATTTGCGAGGCAATAGCCACAAAGCAAGAGAGCAATTAGGATTGAATTTAATTGAGATAAAAGGAGCGGAGTGAGATTTAGAGTGCTTTACAAGCAAGAGGGTAAGCTTAAAGAGGAAACTTTTAGAGCTAAAAATAAAGAAGCCTTGCTTATTAGGCTTAAAAAATCCCATAAACTTTGTTTGGAATGCACTCCTATTGAGAGTTTTTATGAAAAGCTCTCGCGATTGAGGAAGCCAACAACCAAAGAGCTTTTGGGTATTTTTTATCAGCTAAGCTTAGGGGTTAGGGCTAAACTTTCTTTTAAAGAGGTGTTAGCTCAAAGCAAAACGCAAAATCCCACCCTTAAAATCCAACTCCAAAGAGCTCTAAATGCCATTAATCAAGGCAAAAGTTTGGGGGAGTGTTTCAGGCTTGCAGGATTTGAGGAATTTATTTGTGCAATGATAGAAATCGGCGATAAGGGTGGTAGGCTTAGTGAGGCTTTGGGGTTAGTGATTGAGGGTTTAAAAAAACGCAATCAAAATCAAAAGGTTTTGAAAAAAATCTTGCTTTATCCTCTTTTTGTGGCGGTGATGATGATTTTTGTATTTTGGGGGATTACCTTTTTTGTTCTGCCGCAATTTGAGGCTTTGTTTTTGACTTTTGAGGGGAAGCTGCCTTTGGCGACTCAAAGCCTTTTGTTTATGCGTTGGATTTTGGAAGATTATGGGATTTTCATCGTGCTGTTTTTGGGGGTGGTTTTGGGGATTTTGAGTGCGAGCTATCAAAAATCCCAACATTTACAGCAAATCATAGCACAATTTATCCTAAAACTCCCTGTGCTAGGCAAAGTTTTGTATTATCATCAAATCAATCAATTTTTATTAACTTTTTATTGGCTTTATCAAAGTGGGGTTAGTTTGGAAGTTACCCTAAAAACTGCAACCAAAGCCGTAGAAAATGCTTTTTTAAAAGAACGATTGCAAGGGATTGGTTTGTCTATCAAGCAAGGTTTGAGTTTAGCAGAAGCTTTTGAAAAAAGCAAAGTGTGGGATTCTTTGAGCTTACAGCTACTTTATGGGGCAAAAGATGGGGAGGGATTTTTGGAGAGTTTGGGTGTGATTTTGGAGTTTTATCAAGAAGGATTGCAAATACAAAGTGAGCGTATTTTGGGGCTTTTAGAGCCTTTTATGATTGTGTGTTTGGGTGGGCTTATTTTATGGCTTGCTTTGGGGGTTTTTCTGCCTTTATGGGAATTACCTTTGCAAATGAGTTACTAGGGATTTAAAAGGAATTTTATAATTATGCTACAAGAAAATAACAAATCTAAGAGAGGAGCGGAAACCTTAAAATAGTAAAAATGTATGCTATTTAAGATAACTCAATCACTAAAGGGTTTTAAAATCAAAGTAAGCAAATTTTGGTGTATTCTTATTTGTTTCTTAGCAAGAAAAGGATAAAATACCAAAAAAATTCAAGGTAATGCGATGAAACTTAGACTCCCACACGCTCCTTATATTGGAAACAAAATTGCTATTGATTTATCAAACTGCGGATTTGTAAAGGTTTTATATGGTATTGAAGGAGTGGCAAAAGTCGCTCAAAAGTATATAGAAAAAGATATTCAAGAGGAAATGAAAATCGAAGATAAAGTCCGCGAGATTTTGGAGGAAAATCTTGAGGAAATAGAATTTATGCAAGCAGACGAACATCAGCTTTTTTGGAAAATCAAGCAAAGATTAGCTCAACAAGAAAATTTCATTCTTAACTGGGAAGACCGCTACAATCATCTTGCCCATAAGATTTTAGATGAGCTTTATGAGGAAGATTTGATTGAATATGCCACTTCAGAAACGCGGGTTAAAAATGTGATTTTTAAGGCAATTAATAGCTATGTAAAAGCTTATGATGAGTTAGAAGAGATTGTGAGTGAGAAAATCCATAATTATAAGCGAAAAATTGTTTTTGGTAGTGAAGAGTATGATTTGATTTTTGATAGACTTTATCAAGAAGAGCTTAAAAAGAGAGGGTTTCTATGAGAGAGGAAACCTTAAGAGAAGCGTGGGTGTATTTAGAAAATGGTTTGTTTTTTGAGGCTAAGAGCTTTGGGAAAAGCGGCAGTGTAGTAGGGGAGCTTGTTTTTAACACCTCTATAACAGGCTATCAAGAAATCGCAACAGACCCAAGCTATGCGGGGCAATTCGTGTGCTTGACAATGCCAGAGATTGGAATAGTAGGGGCGAATCCTCAAGATTGTGAAAGCAAGAAAGCCTTTTGTAAGGGGATTTTATGCCACCATTATAATGCAAATTATTCTAATTTTAGAGCAACGATGAGCTTTGGGGATTTTTTAAAAGAACAAAATGTTATGGGGATTTGCTCGCTCCCTACGCGTTTTTTGACGCAGACATTGCGTAAAGAAGGGGCAATGATGATGATTGCCTCCACAGAAATTAAAGACAAAGAAAAGCTTAAAGCAATGCTGAAAGATTCCCCTCGCATTGAAGAGATTAATTATATCAAAGAAGTTAGCACTAAAGAGCCTTACACTCATATTGAAGGACGCTTTGATTTTCAAAAAATGGAATATTCTAAGCCCCAAACCTACAAAAAAATCTTAGCGATTGATTTTGGGATAAAAAGAAGCATTCTTAATCAGCTTGTGAGTGCAGGCTTTAGCGTTGAGGTTATCCCGCATAATTTTCAAGCCAAAACGCTCAAAGAACGTTTTAATAATAAAGAATTTGATGCAGTTTTCCTCTCCAATGGACCCGGAGACCCTCAAATGCTTACCTCTGAAATCGCACAAATCCACGAGCTTATCGAATATAAAATCCCTATTTTTGCGATTTGCTTGGGGCATCAGCTTTTATCTCTTGCCTTTGGTTATGAGACTTATAAACTTAGATTTGGGCATCACGGCGGTAATCACCCTGTTAAAAATCTTTTAACCCAAAGTGTTGAAATCACTGCTCAAAATCATAACTATTCAATCCCTGAATCAATCCAAGAAGTCGCCGAGATTACTCATCGTAATTTATTTGATGGCACGATTGAGGGTGTGCGTTACAAAAACGCTTTGATTTATTCCTATCAGCATCATCCCGAGGCAGGACCGGGACCTTTAGAATCCACACAGATTTTTCAAGATTTTGCCAACGCCCTAGAAAATATCTAGTTTTACAAAATCTTGCTAGAAATTTTATATGAAACAAATTGATAAAATCTTAGAGACTTTAGAGAAAGAGCAAAATTACCGCCGATTTATCCCTCAAAAACACCAAGGATTATGGATTGCAACACAAAAAAGTTGGCTCTTTAATTGTGCGAGCAATGATTATTTGAATCTTGCTTGTGATGAGGAGCTTAAAAGTGAATTTCTCTCCTCTAGGCTTTATCGTGAAAATCTTTATTTAAGTGCATCTTCTTCAAGAAGTTTGAGTGGAAATTTTTTAATTTTTGGAGAATTTGAAGAATTTTTGGAGCAGACTTTTAAATCCTATAACGCACCGCAGAATCTACTCCCCAAAAAAGCCCTACTTTTTAATAGCGGTTATCACGCTAATGTGGGTATTCTCTCAAGCTTAGCGGGACTTAAAAATACTTTGTTTGTTGCTGATAAATCCATTCACGCAAGTTGTCTTGATGGACTTAGAAGCTTTAAAAAAGTGGCATTTAAGCGGTATAATCATAAGGATATGCGACATTTAGAAGCAATTTTATCAGAGAGTAAAAATTATGAAAATATTGTGGTGCTTAGTGAGGGGCTTTTTAGCATAGAAGGAGATTTTGCTCCCCTAAAGGCTTTGGTTGCATTAAAGCAAAAGTATGAAAATATTTATTTGTATCTTGATGAAGCCCATAGTATTGGTAGTTTTGGCGATAAGGGATTGGGGCTTAGTGTCGAGCTTGGTTTATTAGGGGAGATTGATTTTTTGGTTTTGACTTTTGGTAAGGCTTTGGGAAGTGTAGGGGCGTGCGTGCTGTGCGGGGAAAAATATCGTGAATTTTTTATCAATCATTCAAGGAGTTTGATTTACTCTACCGCTCTGCCCCCTTTAAATGTGGCATTAAGTTTCTTTAATTTTCAAAAATTAGCAAATCTTAAAACAAGGCGAAATCATCTCAAAAATCTAAGCTATAATTTTAAAAAATCGCTCAAAGAAGCGTTAGATTATGAAGTTTTGGGGGATTATAATATCATAAGCTTGGTTTTAAAAACTAATCACAAAGCCCTATTTTTTCAGCAATCTTTAGCACAAAAGGGATTTTTCTCTCCGGCTATAAAATCTCCCACAACGCCTAAAAACAAAGCTTGTTTGCGTTTTTCACTAACAAGTGCAATGCCCAAAGAAAAGTTACAAGAGCTTGTGAGTGTTTTAAAGGAGATTGAGAGTGAATATTTATCGCAGCACCAACAATCATAAAGAACTTTTAGTAATCTTTGCAGGATTTGCAGGGCATTTTAGCCATTTTGTCCCTTTTGTCCCTAAAACTTTAGATTGGATTTGCATTAGTGATTATCGTTGTTTGGATTTAGAATCCCTAAAAGAAGTTTTTGAGCTTTTTGCTTGTTACAAAAAGATAAGCATAATAGCCTTTTCAATGGGAGTTTGGGTAGCAAATAAGGCGATTGTAGAATGGGGCGTTGAGGAATCGCAAATCACACAAAAGATTGCGGTTAATGGCACAGAATTTGGGATTGATAAGCAATACGGAATCCCGCCTAAACTTTTTGCACTTACGCTTAAGAGATTTGATTTAAAAGCATTTTTGCAAAATCTTTTTTTAGGTGAAATCCCTAAAGATTATGTTTTCTTGCAAGAAAAAGAGCTTAAAGAGGAGCTTAAAAGCCTACTTAATCATCAAAGTAGCCCTCAAAAAAACTTGATTTGGGATAAGGTGATAATTTCTAAAAATGATTTGATTTTTTCCTCACAAAATCAAATCCGCTTTTGGAGCGACTTTTATCCCCATAAAACGCAAATCATATCTCTTGATGCTCCGCATTTTGCGTTTTTTCATTTGCAAGATTTGTTTAGGGGGCTTTAATGGCTTCTAAGAAGTCTAGCCTGCTAGAGTCTAAAAATATCAAAAATCCCGCTAAATCACCCAAACTAAAGGATAATATTCCCCCTAAGCCCAAAGAAAATCCCACACTCAAACCAAATCTTACACTAAAGCAAAATCTTACCCGAAGTTTTTTAGCAGCAAGTTCTACTTATAACCAAAATGCCCTCATTCAAGATAAAATGCAATCCACGCTTTTAGAGTTGCTAAAAACTCATTTGCCCTTATATTATGAGAATGTTTTGGAGTTAGGTTGTGGGAGCGGAATGCTGACAAAAAAAGCTTTAGGAATTTTAGAATATAAGATTTATAGGGCTTTGGATATTGTTGATTTTTCAGATTATTTTAGGGAAAGTGAGGTGGAGTTTATTTGTGCGGATATGGAGGATTTTTCTCTGCTTAAAATGCTTTTTTCTTGCCAAAAAAATCATCTGATACTTTCTAATGCAGCATTACAATGGGGAAACCAAAAAGAGATTTTGGAGTTTTTGCCTTACATTACTTATCAAGGTGGCGTGTTAGCCTTAGGGGTTTTTGGGTTAGAAAATCTTAAAGAGATTCGGCTATTATGCGGTTGTGGGTTAGATTATCTTACCTTAGAGGAATATCAAAAAATCCTTGCTCCTCAATGGGAAATCCTCACTCTTTTTGAGAGGCAGGAGAAATTGCATTTTAACACTCCCTTAGAGGCTTTTTGGCACTTAAAACAAAGTGGTGTGAATGCCCTAAAACCAAATTTTAAAATTACAAAGCAAATTTTATCCGCCCTGCAAAAAGATTTTAACAATACCTTAACCTACAATCCCTTGTATATCCTAGCTCAAAAAAAGTAAGAGTTTGGGTATAATTAAAAATTTAAATCCCCCCCATTTCAGTATAAATTTTTAGAATGAATTTTTTGCCATCTTTGTAGAAAAAGGCTGGAAATTCCTCATTAGAGCAAATTCTTAAGAGATTGAATTGCTCATCTAAGCTTTTATTTGGGTTAAGCTCACTATCTTTGGGACTTCTTTTTGGGTAAAAGCTCTCCTTGCCGCTTTGATTTTTTGCTTTTAAGTTAGGATAAAGTTTTAAAAATTCCAAACACAGCTCAAAATACATAAGAGCTTGTTTTTCTCTTAATTCCTCATAGAGTTCTAAGCCCTTTAAATGCAAGGTTTTTTGCAGATAAATCGCACCCGCATCAGCTTTTTCATTCGCTTCAAAAAGAGTAAAAACAATCTCATTTTTACCTTCAAGGATTTGATGAAAAAGTGGAGCAAAGCCTTTGCCTTGCGGTAAATTTGAGCCGTGTATTACAAGATTGTGCTTATTTTGTTTAAGAAAGTTCTTATCAAGGATTTTATGATAGGAGAGGATAAAAACAACCTCAAAGCCTCTGATTTCTTCAGGATTCAAAAAGAGCGGTATATTTTGCTTTTGGCTAAAAGCCTTTGCATAAGGCACAAACCATTGATTAGGTGAAGTTAGGATTGCAATTTTCATCACCCAACCTTTTGGAGAGGCAGGAAAATTATCTGAAGCGGTAAGAAAGTTATAAGGAGTTTATCCCCCCCCCCACATTATTTAGTTGTAAGTATAGCATTTGTTCGTCCTCTTTGTTGATTTCAAAGCCATTTTTAAGGTATAAGCTCAAAGCTTTTTGGTTATTTTTAAAAACACAAGCGGTGATTTTTCTAACCTTTAGAGTTTCAAAGGCATAATTTTTTAGGGTATTCATCAAAATTTGCCCTTTGCCTTTAAGGTAGGGATTGGCATAGAGTCCAAATTCGCAAGATTGCTTGCAAATATCAATAAAATGAATCACGCCTAAGGGTTCATCTTCATCAAAAACCAAAAAATATTTTTTGGTTTTTTGGTTTTTAAGTGCGTCAAAAAAGGCAGCGTGTTCCTCTAAAGAAACATTTTGATTTTTCATAAAAGAGGCTATATTTGGGTTGTTTCGCCACGCTAAAATCAAATAAAATTCAATTTTATTTAAAGAGCTAAAATCCTTGAGCTTTACCATTGTCTAAATCCTATTTTAAGCTTCTTTAAATTTGGATTATAGCATAAATTTAAAAATCCACCTTTGAACATTTAGCTAAAAAAAAGTAAAATGACCCTTTGAATTTTAGGGTTTAGTAATTCAAAAGAGGGAGATGATTTGGAAAAAGCTTATGAGGTATTAAAAACACAGCAAGAGGCTTTAGAATATTTGGAGACTATTCGCCCTACTTTAAGTCCAAAAATTTATGAAAATGTCAAAATCTCAATTCATTTAAGCTTTCAAAACGGACACGAAATTACCAAAAAATCGCTTAATGATTATATTTTTTGTGAGAAATTAGAAGCGGAGGGTAAAATCAATGAGGCTAAAGACAAAAGCTATGAGTTAAGTATTGAAAATGCCAATCTTTATCTCAAAAATCAAGGGATTATCTAGTGGAGAATCCGGTGGCTTTGTTCTTTTGTGGGACAAATGGAAAAGGAGGGCATAATATCCCTACTTCTGAGATTCTAAAACGTTATGATGAGAGCCTAGCCCATTTGCTTAGTGCAATAAAAATTGCTAAAAGGGTAGAGATTTTTGACAATACGCATTTTTACAAATCCGTAATGACAATCAAAAATCAGGAGATTGTGTTTTTTGATAAGAATGCTCCACAATGGGCGAGAAAAATTTATGCGGCTATAAAAGGAGAGCAATGAAACAAGAATTAACGCAAGTATCGCATTTTTTGAATCTCGGGAAACAAGACTTTTTGAGCTTTTATATACTAAGATTAGTGTTTTTGCCTTTGCTCTTTTCCTTGCTCTTTTGGGGAGTGATATTTTACTTTTTTGGAGGATTAGGATTTGAGCGACTTTATGAGCTTCTGCGTCCTAATTTAGCTTTGGAAATTTCTTGGTTACTTTGGATTCAAGGGGTTATTGATTTTGTGATTAAGGCGACACTTTGGGTTTTTTTTGTGATTTTATTTTTAGTTTTGAGCTTGCTTAGCAATCTGATTATCTGCTCCTTTCTTGCACCCTTAGTTGTGAAATTTGTGTGTTCTAAGCATTACGCACACAAAAGTTTGCAAGGTGATACGGGGCTTTTTGTGAGTGTGTTTTATTTGCTAAAAACTTATGTGCTTTATTTTGTGTTTTTGGTGATTTTGATTCCCTTTTACTTTATCCCTTTTTTGGGTTCTTTATTGATTTTATTGCCTAATTATTGGCTTTTTTCAAGAACTTTAGTAGCCGATGTGGGGGAGAATATTTTTACCCAAGAGGATTTTAAAACCATTAAAAAAGAGCATAAAAAAACAATCCGCAATGTGATTTTACCTTTATATGGCTTTTCTTTGATTCCCCTTTTAAATTTTTTCATACCACTTTATGCGTTGGTGGTTTTAAGCCATTTATTTTTGAGCTTAAAAAAGTAGAAATTTATAGCGTCTTTAAGTTTCACCTTGAATCGTCATTGCAAGAGGCTTCAGCCTCGTGGCAATCTATGTTTTAACGTCTAAGATTTCATTTTTCTTTAAGATTGCTTTGGAATTTCATTCCTCGCAATGACAAAATAAGCATTGTAGATTGCTTCAGCTTACGCCTCACAATGACAATGGGGAAGTCCGCAATGAGAAAAAGGCAATGATAAAGGATAAATTACTTTGGGGATTCCCTTCTTGCAATGATGAGGAAAGAACTACTAATAGCAAAGTTTAGTAGCAGTTTTCAAACTTTCATCAGCTACTTAAGGTAGCTGATGAATTTAATAAAAAAATCTACGCTTATTGTTTGGCAATAAGATTAAGTTTAATGGTTAAATCATCGCCAACTAAGCTATCTTGGAGGTTAGATTCCCATACCACATCAAAATCTGAACGTTTGATTTTTGAAGTCGCTTCAATTTGCAAGACGCCATTGTTATAGATTTGTTTGGCATCAAGGGTAATGGACTTTGTTTTGTCTCTGATAGTCAGATCCCCGTAGATTTTATTGTTTTCTGCTTTTGTCATTGTGAAAGTGATTTTGGGATATTTTTGAGCATCAAAAATATCAGGGGCTCTTAAGTGGTCATCGCGTTTTTGATTGTCCGTATCAACAGAGGCAACCTCCACTTCACCATTAAGGACTTTAAGCTGTTTTGCGTCAATATCAAAATCGATTGTGCCGCTAAATTGCGTAAATTTTCCATCAACTTGGGTAAGTTTTAGGTGTTTGATAGCAAAATCAACTTTTGAATTTGCAGTATCAAGTGTGAAAGGAACAGCCAAAGCAGGTAAGCTCAAAAGAGCAACAAGAGCGGATAAAGAAAGCAATTTTTTCATTTAAGTGTCTCCTAAAGTTAAATTTATCCTAGAATTTTAGCCTATAAAAACCAAAGATTTTATTAAATTATTTAAATTGCTTTAGCAGAGCCTAGCAACACTGATTTTAAGGTTTTTTTGCCTTAATATAGGCACGCACAGGGGCAGGATAACCTTCAAGAGTTAAAGAGGAATCTTTAGGATTTAAAAAATCCTCTAGGCTCTCTTGCGTCCCCCACATTGTTTTGCGTTGCTCCTTAGGAGTAGTTTTGAGTGTTGAAATAAGCATAATATCTCTAAAGCCACACCGAGTAAGCCAATTTTTAAAAGTCCCAAGTGTGGGGATAAAATACACATTAGACATTTTTGCATAGCTTCCTTTGGGGCATAGAGCGATTTCCTCTTCCCTTTCTATAATCAAACTATCAAAAACCGCTTCCCCTTCGGGTTTAAGCAAATCAAAGATGATTTTAATTGCACCCAGCGGGTCTTTACGATGATAAAGCACACCCAAACAAAGCATAATATCAAACTTTTGGGGATAAAAGGGCAAATCCTCAATCCCCAAAAGCTCAAAAAGCAAGGATTTTTCACTCACAAAATGAGAAATAAAATCAAATTGCAATTTACATAAAGGCATAGGGTCAAATCCTATGATTTTTTGGGGATTTTTAGCTAAGGCTCTAAACATATAATAGCCATTATTGCACCCCACATCACCCAAAATCTTATTTTCTAAATCCAAATAAGGAGCGATGAGATTGTATTTTATGGCACTATCCCATTCACTTTGGATTGTTAAATCCCCAACACAAAAAGGTCCTTTTCGCCACGGAATTAAATCCTTAGCAATCTCTTCAATAATATTTTTATCTTTTGGGCTAAGATTTGGCAGGTTAATGCGGATAAAATCCTCACAATCAATGCTTTTTTGCTCTAAGCTTTGGGGGGAGAGATTTTGGAGTCTTTGGAGAGATTCTCTTAAGGGGATAATATTTTTGTAAGTAAGGGCTAAATTGCGTTTTTCCCTAAGAGATTCCAGCATTAAAAATCCTCTAAAAGCTCATTGTTAGGGATATATTCGTCTCTGTAAATGAAATTATCAGGGCAAACTTCTTTGTAATTCCCTTGTGAGTCGTAATAATATTCCTTATCGTCCCAATATGATGTTGAATAACCGCATTTATTGCGATAAACACAACCGCTAAGATTCAAGGCTATAATAAAAAGCAAGATAATACTTATAAATTTTCGCATAACATTCCTTTAAAGTCTAAAGATTCCCAACACGCACCAAAAAATCGCTCCCCCAAAAGCGAGGGAGAAATAAGCGTGCGGATTTTTGAGGATTCTTGCATAAAATTATCAATCCCAAAGCAATTAATATACCACTCCCCCACTTTGTCTAGCCCCATATCCACCAAAGCCCTATTTTGTCGGTGTAAAAACGCACATTGAGCTTTTTGGGAGCTAAAAATCCTATCCCATAAGCTAAAAACCACATCATAAGTAATATCCCACTTCCCAAAGCCATTTAAAAAATCATTTTGGCAATCCTTAGAGGTGGGATTGCTAAAGAGATTTTGGGTTTGGTGATTGCGATAAAAACGCAGAGAAAACTCTCCTCTAGGCTCTATTGAACCATAATCAAAAGTTAAAAAAAGCCATTTTTTAGCACACCCGCTAAGTGATTTTGCGAAACTTTGTGCTTGAAGAGGAATCTCCCCAATAGTAAGATTTAAGTCTTTAGCAATCTCTATAACTTGGGGAGTTGCAGGGTAAAACTCTAACTTAGAATCTTTAATGTAAGCCATTTCATTATGAAAGTAAAGCTCACAGGCAAAGGCATCTAAAAGTTCATTGGCTACAAAAAATATTATATCATAGGCTTTGAGGGATTGAAAATCACTTAAAATTTCAAGAGAAGGGCTAGGATTTTGCTCTTTGAGTCGTTCTTTGAAAGTTTGAGCTTGGATTAAATGAAGCTCTTCTAGAGGCTCTATGATATGATAGTTAAGCTTTGGGATTGCTTGTTTTTCAAGATAAAAGGCAATATCAGTGATAAGATTCCCTCCCTCTGCTCCAATCTCAACAATAGCGATTTTAGGGGTAGGATTAACCTTTTGGCATTGTATGATTTTTTGGGAGAAAAAATACCCTATGCAATAGCCAAAAAATGCACTCACACTCACGCTAGTGTAAAAATCTCTAGCTTTACCTACTCGCATTTTGCGGTAATAGCCCTCTTTGCCATAAAGCCACTCTTGCATTAATTCGCCAAAGCTCTGCACTTTTTGCCTTTTTATAATAAACAATTTTTGTTTATTAAGGTGTTATTTTTGCTAAATAATACAATTTTAATCCACAAAAACGCTTAAAATTAAAACCTTTACTATCAGATTTTCTTTGTTATAATGAATCGTCATTGCAAGAGTTTGTAAAAACTTGCGGTAATCTTTTTGTGGCAACCCAACAAAAGATTATTTCGGCTAATGCCTCACAATGGCACACAGGGGGTGTCTTGTGTGCTAGGTTCTTTTGTTTGAAGTGCGGCTAAACAGAATAAGGAGCTTAGCGGAAAGGTCTTGGCTTGGGGAGATGATGATTTCTAATGTGAGGGTGAGGTGCGATAAAATAGGGATAATCATAACTTGGGTAGTTATAAGCGGGGTAGTTATAGACTTGGCATTGACTAAAGTCAAAAGTATCAATTCCA
>JAFLSC010000019.1 GCA_022511145.1 Helicobacter sp. | reverse complement strand
TTTTTGGATATGTGATTATATCGGATTTTTTTCAAAAAGGTTTAGGAAAATTAAGAAAATTTTTGGGAATGGGGGGGCTATACTTCCCTCAAAGATTCCAAATATTCCTCATAACTTCCGCGAAAATCGATGATTTGATGGTTATCTTTAAATTCAATAATCCGATTAGCAAAGGCATCGATAAGCTCTCTATCGTGGCTTACACAAATCACATTTCCCTTGTATTTATACAAAGCCTCTCCTAAGGCAATAATAGCTTCCAAGTCCAAATGATTAGTAGGCTCATCAAGCACAAGAAAATTCCCACCCTCTAACATTAGCTTAGAGAGCATTATGCGGTGCTTTTCTCCCCCGCTTAATGCCCCGACTTGTTTTTCTTGCTCCTCACCGCTAAAGAGCATTCGTCCCAAGGCATTGCGAATCTCGCTCGCCTCCCTTTTCTTATCAAATCCTCTTAACCATTCATAAAGTGTCTCTTCCCCGCTAATCTTATCAGTTGTATTTTGTGGAAAATAGCCTCTTTGTGTCGTTGCACCCCATTTGATTGTGCCTCCCTTGGCTTTTAGATTTTCACAAATAAGCTCACAAAAGGTTGTTTTGCCAATTCCATTGCGTCCAATAAGGGCAATTTTATCGCCGGGCAGAATCTTTAAAGAAAGATTGTTAAGCACACACAAATCCTCATAGTTAAAGCTTAGATTTTCAATATCTAGGGCTTCATTACCGATAGGGCGATTTTGTTTAAAAACAATGCTAGGGTCCCTCCTAGAGGAAACTTCAAGAGCTTTAATGTCAAGTTTTTCAAGCTGTTTTTGTCGGCTAGTGGCTTGTTTGGCTTTGGAGGCATTAGCAGAGAATCGGGCGATAAAAGACTCTAACTCCTCCTTTTCTTTGAGCTTTTTATTTCTCTCCATTTCTTGTTGCTTGGCAATGAGGGTTGCAGCAATATACCAATCATCATAATTCCCGCTAAACTCCCTCACACTCCTAAAATCCAAATCCAAAATATGAGTGCAGACGCTGTTAAGAAAATGCCTATCGTGGCTAATGACAACCAAAGTCCCTTGATGCCGTCTTAACTGCTCCTCTAAATATTGAATGGTTTTTAAATCAAGATTGTTAGTAGGCTCATCAAGGAATAAAATATCAGGTTTAGGAAAAAGTACTTGGGCTAAAAGCACTTTGAATTTATCCCCGCCAGTGAGCGTTTTCATCAACTCTTCGTGGATTGACGCAGGGAATCCCAAATCCTCTAAAATCTTTTGGATTTGCACTTCGTATTCATAAGTGGGGTCTTCTTCAGCACAAATGATTTCTAGCTCTCCTAGCCGCTCATTGACTGCATCGCTAAAATCCCCCGCTTCATAGAGTTTTTCTTTCTCTTTAATGGCTTCATAGAGTCGTTTATTTCCAAATAAAACGCAATCTTTGATAGAATAATCCTCAAAAGCAAATTGATTTTGTCCCAAAACACCTAATCGTGCGTTAGGGTCAAAGGAAATATCTCCACTTGTTGGCTCAATCTCACCGCTTAAAATTTTCAAAAATGTTGATTTACCCGCTCCGTTTGCTCCAATTAGCCCGTATCGCTTACCCTTATCTAAGCGTAAATTCACATTTTCAAAGAGTTTTTTAGTGGCATATTGCATTCCTAAGCCTGTAATTTGAACCATTTTCCCCTCATCTCAATCCTAAAATCATACTAAAAGTATAGCAAAACTCTTTGCTTTTTTCAATTTTACACGCTTTATAGCTCAAATTAAGATAGTTTAAATATAATTACAAAAGTTAATGAACTCTTAATAAGAATATCAAAGGAATCCTAATGACAGCATATGTGCATATCGGGACTTGTAAGACAGGCACAACAAGCATTCAACATTTTTTAGAACAAAATCGAGAGAATTTACACAAACAAAAAGTTCATTATATTGAATGTTATGTTTGATGAAAAACTAAGGAACTATTCTAAATCTTTAAGAGAACACTTCACCCTTACCGACAAATCCCTCAAATATCTCCCTCCTAAAAGTGTCGCTTTAAAATACTTAGAATATTTTGCTCCTTCAAATGAATGGGTAAGAGAACATTACTTCCCTCATAAAAAGACACTCTTTCCTCCTAAAGATATGACAAATTACAAAGAAAACAATCACTTAACAACAATGAAAGAAGAATACTGGGAGAGAATAGGAGGATTTATTGTTGATATAGTGGATTCCCAAAATGAGCTTAATAAATACAAGCGGAGAACCAAGAGATACAAACGCATTTGTTTTGCCTTTAGCTCTGTGATTTTAGTGATTTTGGTTACTCTTGTTATTTTTAATAACTAAGAATAGCTTGGGGGAATATTATTGCTTATAAAATATTATTAATGTCATCACAAGAGGCTTAAGGAATTTCTTTAAGTTTAGATTGTTTGGGATTTTTTAGATTGCTTTGGAACTAAAGTTTCTTGTAATGACGCTAAGATTGCCTCTTACAGCCCTTTTTGTAGGAGATTAAAGAGTCTATCCACTTCTTCATCATTTAAAAATTCTCCATTAAAGCCTAGCCATTGCTCAATGGGGTATTGTGCGAAAACTTCGCCTTGCATACATTCTTGGTGTCCGCACACAATTCCACGACCAAGCACCCTATCACCTACGATAGGTTTCCCACAAATAAGACAATTTTGCAAACTATTATTGCGTCCTTCAAAACTAAGCAATCTCGCATAGAGATTCAAGATACAACGTTTAGGACTTTCTTTTAAAAGCCATTTTGCCCCTAATTCTAGGTGTTCGTAATAAAAAGTATCAAGCAAGGAAATATCTTGCAAGTGGGTGTTGAGTAGTTTAAGGTATTGCTGCCAATAATAGCGTTTTTGCGTGTCCCTCTCCCAAGAAAATGCCAAATGCATAGGCTCTCTTAACTTTTTAATCTCGTGAATGTCATTTTGAATAACAAAATCGATTTTATTCCCCAAATGGATAATGCTGTGTCTTCTCCCATAAAATCGATAAAGCGTGTGAATATGTGTTGGTGTAAGCACTCTAACAAGTAAATCTTCTTCCCTAACTTTTTGGGTGTTAAGAATATAGCCTTGCAAAAATTACCTTTAATTTTTGTCAATTATAACATAAACCTTGAAATCCCCAAAAAAAGATTGCCACGAGGCAATGCCTTTTAAAACGACAAGCCTCACAGCGTCATTGCAAGGCAAAGTTAAAGCAATCTCAAAATTCCGCCATTCCTTGAAGCGGAGAACTCGCCGTGGCATAAGGTTTTTTGGCAATTCTCCCTGCAAGGAAACTTGCTCTTCCTGCCCGCACTGCATCACGCATTGCTTGTGCCATAAGGATAGGATTTTTGGCTTGAGCGATTGCCGTATTTGTCAAAACTCCATCAGCTCCTAGTTCCATTGCAATGGCAGCATCAGAGGCACAACCCACACCCGCATCGACAATTACCGGTAATTTTACTGCTTCTTTGATAAAGCCAATATTATAGCGATTTTGGATTCCTAGTCCGCTACCAATAGGAGCAGCAAGGGGCATTATAGCACTTGCACCGGCATTTTCCAAATATTTTGCCATAATGGGGTCATCATTGCTGTAAGCAAGGACACTAAAGCCCTCTTTAGCAAGAATCTCACAAGCTTTGAGTGTTTCTAACACATCAGGATAAAGCGTTTTTTGAGTATCACCAATAATTTCAAGCTTAATCATTGTGATTCCGGTAGCTTCGCGAGTGAGCCTAAAAAGCGTTATGGCTTCATCAGCATTCACACAACCTGCGGAATTAGGTAAAAATTCAATCTTAGAATCCCTAAAATAATCCATTAGATTTTCTTCTTTAGGGTTAGTGATATTAACGCGTCTAACCGCAACGGTGATAATCTCTGCTTCTGCGGCAAGTGTAGCTTCATAGGTGGTTTTGAAATTAGGGTATTTTCCACTACCGACAATAAGGCGACTTTTGAAAATTTTTTCTCCGATTTTTAAAGGTTCATTTATCATTAGAAATCCTTAAGTGATTTTAGAATCCTAAATGTAGCGGATTTGTTCGATTAAATCAAGGGGTGAGAGAGAAAAATTCGCATAAGTTTGTGCGATTTGATTAGCACTAAGAGTGTGAGCTAAACTGCCTTGAATACAAGCTTCTAAACAAGAATACCCTTGAGCAAGTAGCCCTCCAATGAATCCCGCTAAAACATCACCACTTCCCCCTTTAGCAAGAATGCTACTCCCTAAAGGATTGATGAAAAGTGAGCCATTTTGGATAATGATAGGATTTGCTCCTTTGAGTAATAAAGTAGCATTAGGGTAATTTTTGGAAAATTCTAGGGCATAAGTGAAGCGGTTTTGCTGTAATTCCTCCAATGAAATTTGAGCGATTTTAGTGCGTTTTAAAATCTCAACAAACTCCTTAGGGTGAGGAGTTAAAATACAATTTTGGGCTTTAAGGAGTTCTAGGAAGCAAGTGTGATAAAAAATATCCGCATCAAGCAGCAAAGGCACATTAAAATCTAAAAGCTTGAAATTCAAGGGATTATCTCTCCCATAACCCATTCCGATTAAAATCGCCGTAGTATTTGAAGGGATATTTGGGCTTTGCATTAGCTCATAGGGAGGATTCAAAAGCGATGAAGTGGCAATCAGCGTGGTTAGTCCCGCTCCTATCCGCACAGAAGCGAGTCCTGCTAAGATTCCTGCTCCTTGTTTTGTCCCACAAATCACAGATAAATGCCCAAAAGTGCCTTTGTGGGTGTTTTGTCTCTCGCGTAAAGGAGGCTTGAAATCTTGGGATTCAAGCAGTTTAAAAACAGAGTGAGGGCAAAAAAGGCTAGAGGGTATGCCAAGATTGAGCAAACGCACCTCACCGACAAAATCTTTAGCCAAATCGCTAAAAAGCCCGATTTTTAATGCCCCCATACTCAAAGTAAAATCCGCCCTAAACGCAAAAGGCTTATCATTAAATGTGCGAGGATTGCCTAAAGAATCAATCCCGCTAGGAATATCACACGCGATTTTTAAGGCTTTTTGTGCGTTAGCCTTTTGGATTAAAGCTTGGATTTGCGGTGTGAAATCTCCCTTGAAACCTGCCCCAAAAAGTCCATCAACAATCCCGCTAAACTTTTCAAAAGAGCAATCCTCACTCAAACAATCCTCGCTGATAATCTCAAGCAATCCTTTTTGAGCGAGAATTTCACAACTACGGAGTTGGAGCTTTGCCAAATCGCTTTTTGTCCCCAAAGGTAAAATTAGCGTGATTTTGAAATCTCCTGCAAGCATTCTTGCTAAAGCAAGGCAATCTGCCCCATTATTCCCACTCCCGCACAAAAAAAGCAATCGTGAATGCAAAGGGAGGGAAGCAGAGATAAACTCGCACATTCCCCTTGCAGCATTCTCCATTAGCAATTCTTGAGGGATTGCATAAGATTGTGTCGCATTTTTGTCAAGCTCATAGGTATCAAAGACAAGATTTTTCATCGCTAAACCTTTGCTTTTTTGCTATAATCCTATCAAAATTTAGCCAAAATTTAGCCAAAATTTGAGGAGTAAAATCTTAAAATGCAAAAAAAGTTTATTTTATTTGAAATCCTTTGTGTGTTGCTGTGTCTTTTTGGGTGCAAACAAGAAAACTCGCAAGAAGCCACAAATCAGCAAGAAAATAATGTTACAACGCAAGAGGAGAGCCTCAAGGAGCAAGATACCCAAAAAACAGAGGAAAAAGACGAGCCTTTAAAAGAGGAATTAAAACGAAGTCTTAGAAAACATTTGGATAATTTAAGCGATGAGCTTAAAGCCAAAGACCACCAAAACACTATGCTACAAAATGAGGGTTTTAAGGCACATCAAAAATACTTAGAGGATTTGGAGGGGAATTTTAAGCAAGAGAGCAAAGCCCCGCAAAAACAGCATTTTGATAATGCCTTAGAATTGCAAAAACAAAGGATTGAGGAATTACAAAAAGTCAATGAGGATATAATGAAATAAATTAAAAATTCAAAATCTAAGATTGACTAAGATTAAAAAATTAAAATAATTAAAAAGATTAAAACAATTAGAAAGATTAAAAGGAAACCCGGCGAGATTGTGTGGGGCGTATGGGATTGATATTTTTCTCTGTTTGCTATTTTTAATATTTGATTAAAAAGTTCTGTCCCAACAAGCATTCCTCCTACATCTCTAACTGCACTTACATTCCATTTATTCAAAGGTTGATTAAAAGATTTTGCATTTGCAAACATTGCATACATATTTATAACTGCACTCACATCCCAAGCATTAATATTTTGATTAAAGGATTCTGCCCCTGAAAACATTCCTGCCATATTTTTAACCTTGCCAACATTCCAATCACCTAAAGGCTGATTAAAAGATTTAGCTTCATTAAACATCATTTTCATATCTATGACTGAACTTACATCCCAAGTGTTGATATTTTGATTGAAAGATTTAGCCTCACAAAACATCCCTGACATATCTGTAACATTACTCACATCCCATTTATTCAAAGGCTGATTAAAAGATTCTGCATCCCAAAACATATAAGACATATTTGTAACATTGCTGACATCCCAATTCTCAATTCCGCTAAAATCTTTTCGTTTGCTTTGGTAAAATAAATTGCTCATATCCGTGATTTTGCTTGTATCAATCTCGTCAAGGTTGATTTGTGGATTATTTACAAGCTCTACTAGCTCTCCTTTAGTTTGAGGGCAATATTTTTTGCTATTTGCCATATTATTTTGATTGAAAGATTCTGCCCCTGCAAACATATTTTCCATATTCGTAACATTACTGACATCCCATTTATTCAAAGGTTGATTGAAAGATTCAGCTCCATAAAACATCTCTGCCATATATGTAACATTACTGACATCCCAATCCTCTAAAGGTTGATTGAAAGATTCAGCCCCTGCAAACATTCTTGACATATCTGTAACATTACTCACATCCCAATCCTCTAAAGGTTGATTGAAATATTTTGCATTTGCAAACATTGCATACATATATGTAACATTACTCACATCCCAAGCATTGATATTTTTATTAAAAGATTCTGCCCCTGCAAACATTCTTGCCATATATGTAACATTACTGACATCCCATTTATTTAAAGGTTGATTGAAAGATTTAGCTCCATAAAACATCCCTGACATATCTATAACATTACTGACATCCCATTTATTTAAAGGTTGATTGAAAGATTCAGCTTCCCAAAACATCTCTGCCATATCTCTAACTGAACTCACATCCCATTTATTCAAAGGTTGATTGAAAGATTCAGCTCCATAAAACATCTTTTCCATATATGTAACATTACTCACATCCCAATTCCCCAAAGGCTGATTAAAAAATTTTGCTTCATAAAACATCATTGCCATATTCGTAACATTACTCACATCCCATTTATTCAAAGGTTGATTGAAAGATTCAGCTCCATAAAACATCCCTGACATATCTGTAACATTACTCACATCCCAATCCTCTAAAGGTTGATTGAAAGATTTAGCTTCCCAAAACATCATTGTCATATTCGTAACATTACTCACATCCCATTTATTCAAAGGTTGATTGAAAGATTCAGCTCCATAAAACATCCCTGCCATATCTGTAACATTACTCACATCCCATTTATTCAAAGGTTGATTGAAAGATTCAGCTTCCCAAAACATCCCTACCATATTTGTAACATTACTCACATCCCAATCCTCAATTCCGCTAAAATCTTTTCGTTCGCTTTGGCAAAATAACTCGCTCATATCCGTGATTTTGCTTGTATCAATCTCATCAAGATTGATTTGTGGATTTTCTATAAGCTCTTGTAATTCATTTTTAGTTTTGGGATGATATTTCTTTTGCATTATTATTCCTTTTTGAAAATTTCTGCGTATTTTAACAAAAAGAAACCAAAATCAAACTTTTTTGAAATTTCAAGATTGTTTAAATTTTGGAATTTTTGGGTTTTTAAGATTTGGATTTGATTTTTAAGATTGCTTGGGAACTAAAGTTCCTCGTAATGACGGGGAAGTAAAACCTTGTAATGATGAGGAGGGAAGTATGCAATGATAGAGGAGAGGGCGTTGTAATGACGCAATTTAGATTTAATGATGACAAAAAATTAATAAAATCGCAAAAAATACTGAAATTCTTACTTGTTTATAAGTAAGAATAAGCTAAAATTAGCAATTTTGAAAATTAAACTAAAGCGAGGTGGTGGAAGTTTGATGATAAAGCGAGTTTTGATTAAGTTCTCCGGAGAGGCTTTAGCAGGTGAGAGCGGTTTTGGGATTGAAAGTGAGATTTTAAACTACATTGCCTTAGAAATTAAGACATTAGTGGATAATGGCATTGAAGTGGGCATTGTAATTGGTGGTGGAAATTTTGTGCGGGGCGTTAATGCTTCTAAAGGAGGGATTATCCGCCGCACAAGTGGCGACCATATGGGAATGTTAGCCACGGTGATTAATGGGATTGCAATGCAAGAAGCCCTTGAATATCACGGGATTGATGTGCGTGTCCAAAGTGCTTTAGAGATTAAGGAAGTTTGCGAGAGCTATATCAATCGCCGTGCTATTCGCCATTTGGAAAAAGGACGCGTTGTGGTTTTTGTCGCAGGAACAGGAAATCCTTTCTTTACAACCGATACTGCAGCGACTCTGCGGGCAGTTGAGATTGATGCACAAATCATCATTAAAGCCACCAAAGTCAATGGAATCTATGATAAAGACCCTGCGAAATTTTCTGATGCGGTAAGATTAGAGAAAATCAGCTATGAACAGGCATTAAGAGACAATATTAAAGTAATGGACGATACCGCTATTGCCCTAGCAAAAGACAATAGCTTACCTATTATGGTTTGCAATATGTTTGAGAGAGGCAATCTCTTAAATATTATCAAAAATCAAAGTGGCACTTACTCAATAGTGTCAAATTAATTTAAGGAGTAATAATGAGAATCGAGGAAATAGCTTCAAAAGCATTAGAAAGAGTAAATTATGACAGGTATTTGTTGTCTAATATTTTGTTTGTGAGAATTGATGAATTAAGCAAAGGAGCAAAACCGCTTGTGAATAAAAATATCAAAACGCATAAGCTCTCTGATATTGCCCTTTTAGAAGTTGCTGAAGGTAAAATCGGATTAGAAAAGATTGAGGAATTACAAGGCTAGTTATCCTTGCAAGTAAGGTATAATGTAAATAAGGCATAATTTGGAATTTTTAAAGCAAGTTACACAAATTACCAATCAGCAAAAAGCCTTAGAGCTTTTGTATAGCATAATAGAAATAACGCCATCGGTTAAAAATGCCATAGCCTTTGCGACACAGGCTCATCAAGACCAAAAAAGACGTAGCGGAGAACCCTATATCGTCCATCCTCTCCTTGTTTCTTGCATCGTGGCTTATTTTGGTGGCGATGAAGTAATGGTTTGTGCGGCACTTCTGCACGATGTAGTAGAAGATACAGATTTCACTTTAGATGATGTGCGACATAATTATGGTGATGATATTGCCTCTTTGGTTGATGGATTAACCAAGATTGTAGCGATTAGGGCTGAAGAATTACCTACTTCAAGTTCTAATGAAAAACTCATCGCTGCAGCTTTGAGCTTTAGAAAAATGCTTGTAACTTCCATTAAAGATGTGCGTGTGCTTGTTGTGAAACTTTGTGATAGATTGCATAATATGCTAACTCTTGATGCCTTGCCACCCAATAAGCAACGTAGAATCTCTGAAGAAACCCTTGTTGTTTATGCCCCTATCGCTCATAGACTTGGAATTTCTTCACTTAAAAATGAGCTAGAAGACCGTAGTTTTTATTATATTTTTCCTGAAGAATACCGAAAAATCAATGAATATTTTTTAAACCACAAACAAACGATACAATTAAAACTCAATGCCTTTATTCAAAAAGTTAAAAAAAATTTGATTCAAGCGGGTATGCCCGAGGGAGATTTTCAAATCACAAGCCGTATTAAGCGGCATTATTCTATTTATCTTAAAATGCAAAGAAAGGGCATTTCTATCGATGAAGTTTTAGATTTACTCGCTATTCGCATTATCAGCAAGAATGTTTTGGATTGTTATAAGATTTTGGGAATCTTGCATTTGCAATTTAAGCCCATTATGTCGCGTTTTAAGGATTATATTGCCTTGCCTAAAGAAAATGGTTATCAAACAATCCACAGCACACTTTTTGATGATTCGGCGATTTTTGAGGTGCAAATCCGCACAGAAGATATGCACAAAAGTGCAGAATACGGAATCGCTGCTCATTGGAAATATAAAATAGGCGGGAATAGCACACCTAATCTTAATTGGCTAAGCAAATTGCAATTCCAAAATAATTCCGTTGAGGAATTTTACGAATTAGTCAAAAATGATTTGTATCGAGAAGATATTGTGGTGTTTTCTCCTGATGGCGATGATTATTCACTACCTAAAGGAGCGGTGGTATTGGATTTTGCCTATGCGGTGCATACAGAAGTGGGAAATCGTGCTAAAGAAGCTTATGTGAATAATCAAAAAACTTCTTTGCTAACCGCACTTAAAAACGGCGATATTGTCAAAATCATTACCGCTAAAGAGACGATTTTGCGATGTTCTTGGGCTGATGCGGTAAAAACCTCACGGGCTAAAAGTCAAATCCGTGCTAATTGTGCTTTGCGGATTAAGGAGATTGAACGCAAAAGTGCGATTAATATCATTGCTACGATTTTTGAAACTAATGTGGAGGAGATTGAAAACTTTGTTGAACAAAATAAATTAGAAGAGAGCATTTATAAAGCAACGACTGATATTGCTTTCCTTAAAGATATTAAAAATCGCATTAAAAAGAATTATTCTAAAGCAGGATTTTTGGCACAAATTAAAATGCGGATTCTTAAGCTTAAAGAATTGCATTTTGATAATTTGGTGATTCATACTAATTATGCTATTAATCAGGCAGTTTTTGATTATTGTTGCCACCCTAAGTTTGGCGATGAGATTATTGCTTTTAAAACAGGTTCAAAGGCTTTTGTGCATCATAAATTATGTGATAGAGCTTATTTGGAGATTAAAAAGGGTGTTAAAATGCTTTATATTGATTGGCTTGAGGATAAATTGCAAACCTATACGCTGATTGTGGCTTTAGAAAATCAAAAAGGCGTTTTGGCAAATTTCTTGCAATTTTTAGCTAAACAGGATATTAATGTCTTGAGCGTGGATTTGGGTTCTCAAAAAAGCACTTATGCTACACATTGCAAATTGCGTTTTGAATCAAGTATCGATGATGTTAAAGAAGTCAAAGCCTTGCTTGGGAATAGTTTTAAAATTATTGATGTGTATGCTCACAAAGATGCTTATAATAATTAATGAGGAGTAAAAATGAATCTACAAGCACAAATTAATGACGCTTTGGTAGAGATTCAACGCGGAACGCAGGAGATTATCGGGCTAGATTTTATCAAAAAACTTCTCACAGATTATTTTAAAGAGGGGAAAACCTATAAAGTTAAAGCCGGATTTGACCCAACCGCTCCGGATTTACATTTAGGGCATATGGTGTTATTGCAAAAATTAGCAACTTTTCAAAAATATGGGGGTAGAGTTTTATTTCTTATTGGTGATTTTACGGGAATGATTGGCGACCCAACGGGCAAAAGTGAAACAAGAAAGCCACTAAGCAAAGAGCAGGTTTTAGAAAATGCTAAAACTTATCAAGAACAAGTGATAAAAGTTTTAGATTCTAGTAAAATGGAGATTGTTTTTAATTCCAAATGGCTTAACACATTAGGGACAAGTGGAATGCTTGAATTAGCCGCAAAATTTTCTGTGGCAAGAATGTTAGAGCGGGACGATTTTGAAAAACGATTTAAAACTCAAAATCCTATTAGTATTGTGGAGTTTTTTTATCCCCTTTTACAAGGTTATGATTCTGTGGCGTTAGAATGCGATATTGAATGTGGCGGGAGCGACCAAAAGTTTAATTTGTTAATGGGGAGGCATTTGCAAAGAGCCTATGGGTTATCTAAAGAACAATCTGTTGTGATGATGCCACTTTTAGAGGGTTTAGATGGTGTGAATAAAATGAGTAAAAGTTTAGGAAATTATGTGGGTATCACACAAGAACCTAAAGAAATGTTTGGGCGACTCTTAAGTATCTCTGACACGTTAATGTGGCGATATTATGAGCTTCTCTCAAGCAAAAGCTCTGAAGTAATAAAAAATCTCAAAGAAAGTGTTAAAGATGGCAGTAAGCACCCCAAAGCAGCAAAAGAGGATTTAGCCCTAGAGATTATCACGCGTTTTTATGATGAAAAAGAGGCTAAAGTAGCACAAGAGGAGTTTTTGCGCGTTTTTAGTAAAGAAGAACTCCCTACAGAAATAGCCCAATTTACTAAACAAGAGGGGATTTGGATTGCTCAAGCGATGAGTGAATGCGATTTGGCTTCTTCAAATTCAGAAGCCCTGCGTTTAATCAAACAAGGAGCATTAAAGGTGAATGGAGAAAAATTTAGCGATACCAAAGCGAATTTATCCCAAGGTGAATATATTTTGCAAGTTGGCAAAAGAAAATTTGCAAAAATTAGGATTCAATAAAGGAAAATTATGCCACAAGCAATCAAATTAAAATCTTTAAAAATCGGAAGCTACACTATACCTATTCCTATTTTTCAAGGGGGAATGGGTGTAGGGATTAGTTGGGATAATCTTGCCGGTAATGTCTCAAAGTGCGGTGCATTAGGGATTATTTCTTGCGTAGGGACAGGGTATTACAAACAAGGTGCTTTTGCCAAAAAGCTTATCAAACATCGTCCCGCTGATACGATTAATTTTTACTCCAAGGAAGCTTTATTTGAGATTTTTAAAAATGCCCGCAAAATCTGTGGTAATAAGCCACTAGGGGCTAATATCCTCTATGCCATTAATGAATACGGGCGTGTGGTGCGTGATGCTTGTGAAGCAGGGGCAAATATGATTATTACAGGGGCAGGATTGCCTACGAATATGCCCGAATTTACTCATAATTTTCCTAATGTGGCTTTGATTCCTATTGTTTCTTCTGCTAAGGCTTTAAAGATTTTGTGTAAGCGTTGGGAGGGCAGGTATAAAAAGATTCCTGATGCGGTGATTGTTGAGGGACCTTTGAGTGGGGGACATCAAGGAGTGAGTTATGAGGATTGTTTCAAACCTGAATATCAGCTTGAAGCAATCCTCCCTGAAGTGATAGAAGAATCTAAACAATGGGGGAATATCCCAGTAATAGCTGCCGGAGGGATTTGGGATAGAAGCGATATTGACAAATTTATGGCTCTTGGGGCAGGTGGTGTGCAAATGGGAACTCGGTTTTTAGGGGCAGAGGAATGCGATGCAACTTATTATCAAGAGTTAATGCCTAAAATTAATAAAGAAGATATAGAATTGATTAAATCTCCGGTGGGTTATCCTGCACGAGCGATTATTACAGGAATCATTAAAGCATTGAAAGAAGGTAGAAAAACCAAAGTATCTTGCGTGAGTAATTGTGTTGCCCCTTGTCATCGAGGAAAGGAAGCTAAGAAAGTTGGCTATTGTATTGCCGATGGTTTGGGTGATGGGTATTTAGGAGACCCTCTTAATGGTTTATATTTTAGTGGTGCTAATGGTTATCGAATCCAAAAGATTCAAAGCGTTAAAGAAATCTTGGACGAACTCACACAATAATGCTAAGAAATTTTTTGATTTTTATTTGTTTGGGTGGTTTTTTGTTTGCAGAAGCACTTACAATTACCGCTATTGAGCAAACTCAAAAAGGTGCAAAAATCTCCTTCAATAAAAATCTTCCCGCTAATGCCTTTAAAAATTTTGTGCTAAAAAGTGAAGGTAAGATTCGTTATGTTTATGATATTAATGCTCAATTAGCAGGGGCTGCAAGGGCATTGCAATACACGCAGGGAGTGCAAATTAGAATCGCACAAAATACGCAAGATAAAGTTCGTCTTGTCATTAATTCTAATAAAGAGCTAAAAGTCCGCACAAAAACAGCAGCTAAAACTTTAGAAATTGAAGTTGAGGGAATTTCTCTTCAAGAAGATTCCGTGAATATTGCCTCTTTATTTGATACTCCTAAAACACAAAAATCCACTACCTCAAATACAAAAAACAAGACAACCCAAAATCCAGCTTCCCAAAATGTTACCTCTAAAAATACCCCTAAAAATTCAAATCCCAAAACCTCCACTTCTCAAAACAAAAAAACTTCTCAAGAGAGCTTTCAAACTAATACCGCCCGTAAAGTCATCGTTATTGACCCCGGACACGGCGGAAAGGATTGCGGTGCTATGGGTGTGGCAAAAGTGTGTGAGAAAAAAATCGTGCTTGAGGTAGGTAAATATCTCAATACCGAGCTTAAAAAACGCGGTTATTTGGTTTATATGACAAGAAATACTGATAAATTTATTAAACTCTCTAGCAGGACAAAATTCGCTAATGATAAGAATGCGGATTTGTTTGTTTCTATCCACGCTAATGCCGTTCCTGATAATAAAGATAAATTGCAAGGTGTAGAGAGCTATTTTCTCTCAACTGCAAGGAGTGAGAGGGCTAAAAAAGTGGCAGCTTTAGAAAACAAAGATGATACTGAAGTGATGAATTATTTTTCTAAACAATCCTTTTTAAATACGCTTAATACCCAGCGGATTGTTGCGTCTAACAAGTTAGCTATTGATATTCAATACGGAATGCTACAATCTCTAAAAAAAGGCTATGGAGTGATTGATGGGGGTGTGAGAGAGGGACCTTTTTGGGTGCTTGTGGGTGCTATAATGCCTTCTGTTTTACTTGAAATAGGGTATATGACTCACCCCAAAGAGGGAAAAAATCTCAACCAAAGTAACTTTCAAAAAGCCCTAGCCGAAGGTATCGCTAATGGGATTGATGGTTATTTTATGAAAAATCCATAAGGAAGTTAGAATGAAAAAAATCGGCAGAACTGATGTTATTTTCTCCTCATTATTTTTTATCTTAGCCCTTTTTACTTTATTTGTTTTGTCTTTGAGTGGCAGTGTTGATGGTTTTAAGCAACTTTTTAGTTTGGTTACAAAGCCTTATGGTGTGTATTGCACCATCGGTATGATATTTTTGGTGTGTGGGTTATTTTTGAGCCTTTTTACTTTGGTGCGTCTCAATCGCTCTCCCACGCAAAAAATCTATATTTTTGCGGTTTTTGTAATGAGCTGTCTTTTTGCGTGGATATTATATTATGAGTTTTTTATTTTTGAGCGGTTTTATCATAATCCTTATTCTTTGGAGGAATTATTGCAATTAACCCAAGAGGACGCACTCAAAAAGACTTTGTTTCAAAGAAGTCTTGATTATGGCTATTATATTTTGTTTATTATTTTTCCTATTACGATTCATCTCCGTGATTTGCATTTTGATAGAAGCTCAAAACTAGGGAGTTTGCTTCAGCTTACTTTGCCAAATATGAATTTGAATTTATGCGTTTTATTTGGATTTAGTATTTTTCCTTTTTTTAGTGAAACAATGGGGATTTTTGATTGCACTTTGGTGATTGCGGGTTTGTTTTGCTTTGGGTATATTCATATCAAAAAAAGATATTTAATTAATTCTTATGAATATTTTAATTTTTTGCTTTTGCTTATTTTAATTGTGGTTTTACTTTTTTCCTATTATCATTATGTCAATAGTGAATCTTATTTTGAGATTCGGAGGAGTTTTTATTACCTTGCCTTGTTTGCTTGGTGTAATGATTGGATGAATAAAATCAAAACGAGTGATAGGAGATAATTATCTCAAAAAGGATTGATAATGCAAAAACCTTATTTAAAGCAATTCCCTGATACAGAAGGCTATTTTGGTAAATTTGGCGGAAGTTTTGTGCCTGAAGCGATTGCTAAGGCAATGGAAGAAATCAATAATGCTTATGATTTGATTGCTCAAAATGGTGATTTTATCGGAGAGTTGCGTAAAATCCGAAAAGATTATCAAGGACGCCCCACACCGATTTATTTTGCACATAATCTCACAAATAAATACGGAGGAGCAGGGATTTATCTTAAAAGAGAGGATTTAAATCACACTGGGGCTCATAAACTCAATCATTGTATGGGTGAAGCACTTTTGGCTAAATTTATGGGCAAAAAAAAGCTTATTGCTGAAACGGGTGCAGGGCAGCACGGCGTGGCATTAGCAACAGCAGCGGCTTATTTTGGTATGGAGTGTGAAATCCATATGGGTGAAGTGGATATTATCAAAGAACACCCTAATGTTGTGCGAATGAAGATTTTAGGGGCGAAAGTGATTCCTGTAACTTTTGGGGCAAAAACGCTAAAAGAAGCTGTTGATTCAGCTTTTGAGGCTTATTTAAAAGACCCAATAAATACAATGTATGCTATCGGTAGCGTTGTGGGACCACACCCTTTTCCTAAGATTGTGAGGGATTTTCAAGCGATTGTGGGGGTTGAGGCAAGAGAACAATTTCTTGAAATGACAGGTGAACTCCCTGATATTGTAACAGCGTGCGTGGGAGGCGGGAGCAATGCAATGGGAATCTTTAGCGGATTTATTGATGATGCGGTGGATTTGGTAGGCGTTGAGCCTTTGGGATTGGGCAATAAATTTGGCGAACACGCAGCGAGTTTGACTTATGGGAGCGAAGGTGTGATGCACGGCTTTAATTCTTTAATGCTCAAAGACTCTAGCGGAGAACCTGCCCCGGTATATAGTGTAGCAAGTGGATTGGATTACCCAAGTGTAGGACCTGAACACGCTTATTTATACACGCAAGGACGCACACAAGTGGCAACGATTGATGATAAAGAAGCAATCCAAGCCTTTTTTGAACTAAGTAAATGCGAGGGAATCATTCCTGCGATTGAGTCTAGCCACGCTGTTGCTTATGCCTTAAAGATTGCCCCCAAACTTAAAGGCAAGAAAATCCTTGTTAATCTTAGTGGGAGAGGGGATAAGGATATTGATTTTGTTGTTAAAAAGTATGGCTATGGGGAATAAAATTTAAATTTTATTTTGATTTTGGGGGAATTTGATGAAAGCGTATCATCAAAAATACCACATTGATGAACTTTCACCACAAGAAATGGAAGAACGCGTCCCTAGAAAAGATAAAACAAAGTGAGCATAAGTTAAAGAATTATTTTTGGGAACTTAAATAAAAAGGATCAAAAAATACTGCAAGGATTGTAAGTAAAGAATTTTAGTTTTTAAGAACTTAAGGAGAGTTTGCTCCTTAAAATCGCTTCTTTAATGGCGTTTTTGTAACTTTGGGTGTGGGCTTTGTTTTGGTAGGCAATATCAAAAGCAGTGCCGTGATCTACAGAAGTTCTTATAATAGGGAGATTTAAAGTAAGATTAATACTTTGCTTAAAATAAAGCGTTTTTAGAGGAATCAAACCTTGGTCGTGATACATTGCCACATAATAGCGTAAATGCTTACCCACAAAGGCAGTATCAGGCACTAAAGGACCGATAAAAAGCTCTTTTTTAAGCTGCATATTTGCTTTGCGGATTGCTTGGGTGATAATAGTTTCTTCATTACCCAAAACACCAAAATCCCCAGCGTGAGGATTTAATCCCAAAACGCCACAAGGGGCTTTAGTGATATGAGGAGCTAAAGTGAGGAGAAAATGCGTGAGGGATTCTAATTCAATGAGGTCAGGGGCTTTCCTTAGAGGAATATGGTCGCTAAAGAGGGCTACATAAAGTTTGGGTGAGCCTAAAATCATTATGGCTTGAGTTTTAAACAAATCGCGAAAAGCCTCTGTATGTCCAGCATAAGAGATATTGGCGAGTTGCCACGCTTTTTTGTGAATAGGAAGTGTAACAAGGGCTTGAGTGCGTTTAGATTGCGTTAATTCTAGGGCTTTTAAGAAGCTCTCATAAGAATACAATCCTGATTCTTTAGTGATTTTGGAAGGACAAAGAGGCGGATAATATTTGCTAGGAGCAATGGTTTTAATTTTTTTGGGGATTTTAATGCCTAAGCGATGACTGGCTTGCTCTAAAATCTCTTGATGAACGCAATAAAAAGGAGTGCAGATTTGTGAGATTTTCTGATGAGATTTGAGGGCTATTTCTAAACCTATGCCATTAATATCACCAAGGCTAATAGCGAGTTTTGGTTTCAAAAACAAGTCCCATATGTTTTTAGGGTGAAATCAATTTCAGGATTGGGAGTAGGAATAATAATTTTAAAATCCATTGTTTCATTGCGTTTTAGGGGCTTTTTATATACTTCTTTATACAAAAAAATAGGCTTAACTTCATAGCGAATTTTTTTTACTTTGGGGGCATTTTTGGGGATAAAATTAGCTGATACTATACAGCCTTTAAAATCAACCTTTCCTCTATTTGTAATACTCCCGCTAACATAATAAACAGCGTTATATTGCAATTTATCATTATTATCAAGAGTAAAATCAATCTTTCTCAAAAAAGATTCCATTGTCATTTGATGTAAAAAAGGAGAAAGCATAAATAAAAGAAAGCTAACAAAAAAGGTAGCACCAGCAATAAGTAAGTTTGAGCGGAAAGTTACACTAAGGAGAAAAAAAAGTAAAACAGCTAAAAAAATCAAAGCAAGAATAAGATAATCATAGAGGGAGAAATATTGTGTAGTGGAGAAAAAATCATTAAAAATTGTTTGGAGAGTCGCAATATTCATAGGTTACCTTAGGATTTTGGTTTTTTATTTTTGTTTGTTTTGGGTAGTTTTTTGGGAGGTTCTTTGGTTGCTCTTTGGCTTTTTTCTACTAAACCACCCAAATCAAAACGTTTTAAAATCTCTTGACGCACTCTATCGGGGTGAATATTAGAAAAACTTAACCCCACTAAAGCGTGATAAAGCAAATCAGTAGCCTCATAGATGATTTCAGTTTCACTTTTATCTTTGATTGCAAAGCTTAATTCAGCGGCTTCCTCAACAATTTTTTTGCCGATAGTATTTTCACCCTTATGGTAAAGATGGGCAGTGTAAGAGATTTTGGGGTCGGCATTTTTCCTCTCAAGTAAGGTGTGATAGAGATTATCAATAGCCCCATAAATCAAGTTTGGATTGATATTAGGATTTGTGTTTATTTTGATTTTATCATTTTTAATCGTGTTAAAAAAGCAAGAAGTATTGCCTGTGTGGCAAGCTACGCCGATTTGTTCGACTTGAAGCAGTAAGGCATCTTTATCACAATCTAAGGTAAAACTGATGATTTTTTGAGTATGTCCGCTTTGCTCGCCTTTTTTCCAAATCCTTTCTTTTGTGCGGGAATAATAGTGAGCGATTTGGGTTTCTAGGCTTAACTGCAAAGCCTCTTTATTCATAAAAGCCATCATTAGCACTTCTTTAGTAGAGTAATCTTGGGCAATCACAGGGATAAGCCCATTACCCTTATCCCATTGGATTTGATTGATGACTTCCAAAATCATTTCTCCTTACTGACTTGCTGATGTTGAACGTTGTGTGCTTTTAGAATCTAGCCAAATATTTGGCGTAGCACCCCCGGGAGTGAGGAATATTTTGGCATCTCTATTGTTTTGTAAAGCCTCATTAAATTTACCTTGCACTTCGATTTGTCGGAGCTGTAAAAGCGGACTACTAAGGCTTTGACTAATGAGTTGGTTCGCTTTGGCTTGAGCATCAGCTTCAATAATAGTCGCATCAGCTACCCCTTTAGCCAAAGCAGCCTTTTTTTCAGCCTCTTGTTTAGCTCTTTCTACTTCATATCTTGCTCTTTCAGCCTCTTGTCTTGCTACTTGCACGCGTTCAATCTGTTCTTTAATGGCAGTAGGCAAAACAATTTCAGTCAGTTGGATAGAGACAAGCTCAACGGGACGATTTTTGAGTCCCTCAATATTTTCTCGGAATTTTTGGTCAATGAGAGTTGCAATCTCATTGCGTTTAGTGGGTAATTCTTCTGTTGGAAAACTCCCAATAACATTCCTTACAATCTCACGAATAACAGGGGTAATAATCCTCTCTTCCCAATTTTGTCCCCAAGTTGCAATGGTTTGAGGCACATTTAAGGGGTCAAGGCGATATTGGACAGCGAGTTCAACAGAGACAGAAAGTCCCCGTGAGTCCAAAATATTAATGGCTCCGTTTTTAAGACTCCCCTCATCTCTTGTTCTTAAGGCGGGTTCAGTATTGGTAAATTCCGCAATTCTCACTTTCGTATTAATGGGAATAATTTTTTGGATTCCGGGCAAAAAGAAATGGATTCCCGGTTGCAATGCTGTGGGGTCATATTCCCCTGCGGTTACTTTTAGCCCGACTTCACCGCTATTAATGATAGTAAAGGGACGCAACAAAAAGAGTAAAATCACAAAAATAATAAAAACATAAAATACTCCCATTTTTCTACCGCTAGGCATATTAAAAGAAGGCATTTTAGGATAATTTTGGAATCCTCTTCCCCTGTTATTGTCTCCACCGCCGCTGTTAGACTCATTCTTAGGATAGTCTTTGTTTTTTTGTCTTAAGTGTTCATTTAAATCAATAGGCATATTCGTCTCTTAGTTAGTGTAAGTTAGCCAATGGCTGTATTTTGGATTGCGTCCTTGCACAATATCAAAGTAAGCACTTTGTAATTTCTGTGTGATAGGACCCCGTTGTCCCTCGCCAATGATTCTTGCATCAAGTTCTCTAATTGGCGTTACTTCCGCTGCTGTTCCGGTAAAGAATGCTTCATCGGCGATATAGACTTCATCGCGTGTGATTTGACGCCTTTGCACCTCCAAGCCCAAATCTTTAGCAATCGTGATAACGGAATCTTGCGTGATAGATTCTAGTGAGCTTGCATTAGGTGGTGTGATGAGTTTCCCATCTCTAACGATGAAAAAACATTCTCCACTACCTTCGGCTATCATACCTTCATCATCAAGCAATAGTGCTTCATCATACCCGCATTCTATGGCTTCATATTTTGCCATTTGGGAGTTGAGGTAGTTTCCTGCAGCTTTCGCCTTGCCAAAAAGCGATTTTGCAGAATTTCTTACCAAAGAGGAAGTTTTAACGCGAATCCCTTTTTCTAACCCCTCATCACCTAAGTAAGCTCCCCATTCCCACGCTGCCACAGCGACTTTTACCGGAGCATTTTTATGATAAACGCCCATAACACCATAACCAAGGTAAATTAAAGGGCGAATGTAGGCATTTTTTTGGAATTGATTTTCTCTAATAATATCGATTTGTGCTTGTAATAGGGCTTCCTGACTAAAGGGGACTTCAATCATAACGATTTTAGCGGAGTCAAAAAGTCTTTTGGTATGCTCTTTGAGCCGAAAAATCGCCATACCTTTATCAGTTTTATAGGCACGCACACCTTCAAACACGGCATTACCATAGTGTAAAGTGTGGGTTAGAATATGGACATTGGCATCTTTCCACGCAACAAATTTGCCGTCCATCCAAATCAATTTTGCTTCATTCATTAAACTAAGCTCCCTTCATTTAAGGATAAATAAAGTTTGAGAGTATATCGCAAAGAAACTTAACAATCAATCAAAGCTCACGATAAACTTTAAGAAAAATCAAAATCTTTTGATGGAATAGAACAAAATTCATAACCAAGCAGGGAGATTTTATGAGCGTGAAGAAAGATTCGTTTTGCCTCTTTTGCACCATAGAGAGTATCCCCTACAATGGGGTGTTTAATAGAGCTTAGGTGAATCCGAATCTGATGAGTTCTTCCGGTTTTAATAAGGATTGAAACTTTGGTTTTTTTCCCATAAATTTCAAGAGGCGTTACTTTTGTGTAAGTCTCTTTGATTAAAGGATTTTTTAAAGAAGAATTTTTGGGAGCAAGTTTTACTTTGGCATAATTTCCTTTTTGAATCAAAAGAGGTGTTGTGATTTCTTGTTCTTCTTCTAAAATCCCCTCAACAATGGCTAGATATTGCTTAAAAACTTCTCCTGTTTTAAATGCTTCTTTGGCTTTAGAATGAAAAGCACTTTGAGGTTTAACTAAAAGCAACACCCCGCTTGTCTCTCTATCAAGTCGGTGAAGCAAAGCCCAAGAAGGATAGAGTTTAAGAGCCTCTTCTGAAGTGATAAAGGGAGGTTTATCAAGGGCTAGGACATTTTTATCTTCAAAAATAATTTGGGGTTTGCTAAAGGGAATGATTTTAAACTGCGATTTGGGATTAATTAGCGTCCTTGCGATTTTGACTTTTTGTCCTTTGAGGGTAACTAAACCCCTATCAATTAAATCTTTGGCTTGAGCGTTAGAGAGATTTTCTTGCAAAGCAAGGAGCTTATAGGCTTTTTGGGCATTTTTGGGTAAAGCAGGGGTATTAAGAGTAGTTTTGGATTGTCCTTGTGAGGTTTTGGGTTGCTTGGATTGCATTATGGGATTTTGTAGTGATTTTTTTGAGGATTGGAATTTGGCTTTTAAGGGCTTTTGGTTTTTGGATTGCGATTTTGTTGATTTTGCTTTTTGTGAGAGAGATTGTTTAGAAGCCTTTGAGGATTGCGTTTTTTTAGGCATTAATTTCCTTTGTTTTGGATTGCTCTTGCAAGGTTTTAAGGATTTGAGCGGTGTTAAGGATTTGAGTGATTTTAGAGCGAGGAAGTGAGGCATCAAGCGATAAAACAAGAGTTAAATCTTGAATATCGCACAAAATATAATTTTGTAAATTTAAAAAAAGTGATTTTTGGTTGAAAATATAAGGACCGCTGATTAATTTTGTCTGAAAAAAGGCAGGTTCAATCGGATTGTGTCCCCCAATATCAGGCAAAAAGCTTCCTCCTAAAATTACTAAATCGGCGAGTTTGTAAAGATTATTAAGCTCACCTAAAGTGTCAAGCAGGATAAAGGGGGAATGGAGGGCATTTTGGATTCCCATTTTCGAAGTGATTGCTAAGGGGCTAAAATGGTGTTCAATCAAGCAAGAATTGAGGATTTCCTCAACCTCTCTAAAACGTTCAGGGTGTCTTGGGGCAAAGAGGATATGGGGATTTTTACTCAAATCAGGAGAGAGGAGCGGCAAAATAGCTTTTAGGATTAAAAGTTCCTCTATTTGGTTATTTTTTTGGTGTGTGCTTGCAATTACCCATAAAGGTTTTTTAGGGGAATCGTAATTTTGGGTGATTTTAGGGGTTAGGAGGTGTTTGAGATTCCCTAAGACTTCGATATTTCTTGCACCTAAATTTTGAAGCCTAGCTTTATCGCTATTTTGTTGGCAAAAAACTTTATCAATTAAGCTAAAAAGACGAGAATAAAAGGTTTTAAATCGCAAATACTTAGGGTAGGAGCGAGTGGAGATTCTTGCATTAATAAGCATTGTTGTGGCATTTTTTTGTTTGGCTGCTACTAGAGGCATTAGCCATAATTCAGCTTCAAATAAAATAAGGCTTTTGAGATTGATATTTTTGCACCAAAAAGGAATAAAGCTCTCAAAAGGTAAGTAAGCAATTTGGGCTTTGGGGTAGAGTTTGTGTGCGAGTTCAAAGCCTGTTTGTGTGATTGTGGTAATAAGGATTTGTTGTTTGCAGGGAGTGAGTAAATCTATAAGAGGGGCTAGGGATTGCACCTCGCCAAAAGAGCAAGCGTGTAACCATAGAGTTTCTTGCGGGATTTTTAAAAAAGTGGGACAAAAAAAGCGTTTTTTTAGGGATTTGCGATATTTGGGTTTGAAGCTTAAAAGAAATAAAACAGGTAACCCGATACAATGGATAAAGCAGCAAAACCCATAATAAAAGGCAATAAAAAGTCGCATTAAGGATTTTCATTGTTATAGAGGATTCTTCCACAATGCGGACAAGTCGTAATATCATCAGAGCGGATAACATCAGCATAAACCTTATCATTAATGCGGATAAAGCAACCCCCACAAGCTTGACGCGTGATAGGCACAACGCTGGAATTTTTCGCCCATTTTCTGATTTTTTCATAAAAAGAAATGATTTTTTGGTCCATCTTAGCAATGAGTGATTCTTTTTTGGCAAAGATTTTTTGCTGCTCTTCTTTGATTTTTTGCACTACAATTTCCACTTCTTTAGCAACTTTTTCCTCTTCTTTTTTGAGTTCATCAAGGTTTGTTTGACGCTCTGCGATAATCTCATTTTTTGCTTTTATGAGTGTGTTAAGTCTTTCAATTTCCTCATTAGCAAATCCGATTTGCTCTTTGGCTAACTCTTCTTCTAAGCTTAAGGCTTTGCTTTCTTTTTCGGTTTTGATGAGTTTGGTTTTTTTGGCAATCTCATCAAGTTTGTTGGAGAGTTCAGCAAGATGATTTTCATTTTTTTGGATTGAAAGTGAGATTTCTTTCGCGGTAGTTTGTAACTCTTCAATCTCATTTTGCAGATTTTCTTGTTTTTGTAAAATCACATTGAGTTCCTTTTTTGCTTGGCTAATACGAGGTTCAAAGGAATCAATTTCTTTGTCAAGATTAGCGATTTGTATAAGTTGGTTTAAATGCTTATTCATTGAGATTCTCCAAAGATTAGATAAAATGAAAAGGATTTCTTGAATTTGAAATTATAGCTTTATAGCCCTGATTTGTCAAAATAGGCAAAAGAATTTCTCCAAAAGCCGCTTCTAGCTCATAATGTCCGCAATCTATCAAATGAATTTGACGACTTATTGCCTCCATTGCTTGATGATATTTAATATCGCCTGTGATTAGGCAATCTATCCCTTGCAAATTACGGATAAATTCCGCCCCACTCCCTGTAACAAGGGCAATATTTTGGCATTTAGGATTGGGGCTTTGCGTAACTTTTAAAATTTCAAGTCCAAAAGCTTTTTTGCAACGCAAACAAAGGCTTTGAAAATCCTCCTCCCATTTGAAATTCACCACAAAACCTTCTTGAGTGAAATGATAAATTCCCAAAAGATTTTGTGTAACAAATGCCCCAAAATGTGTTTTATCAAAATTTGTGTGCAGGCTGATGAGCTGAATATCTTTTTGGATTGCTTTTTTAAGGAGACAAAAAGGATAGGATTCCTCTATAAGCTGTTTAAGAGGCGAGAAAATAAGCGGGTGATGGGTTAAAATCAATGCCCCTTTAGGGGCTTCTTCTAGGATTTTATCATCAACTTCTAGGGCAAGATGAATTTGCGTGAAATATTTTTCTTTGCTTCCTAAAATTAGCCCAGAATTATCCCAGCTCTCTTGCAAACTAAAGGGGCTAATAGAATCCAAAAAAGTTAAAAATTCCCCAACATTATTGCGATTTGACATTTTCTAGCCTTTGATAACGCAAGGATTCTTGCTCTTTATAGAGAGTGGCACAGCCTTTAGCAAGTTCGCGGATTTTTAAAATATAATTTTGTCGCTCGGTTGCCGAGATGGCTTTTCTTGCATCAAGGATATTAAAAAGATGGCTTGCAAGCATTACGCAATCATAAGCAGGTAGGGGTAATCCCGCTTCCAAAGTCTTTTTTCCCTCCTTTTGCATTGCAGCAAAAAAATCAAAAAGCATTGGGGTATCAGCACTTTCAAAATGGTATTTAGAAAACTCATATTCCCCCTCTAAATGCACATCAGCATAGGTGTAGCCCTCACTCCAAAGAATCTCAAAAACATTTTCTACTTTTTGCAGATACATTGCTAAACGTTCTGTGCCATAGGTGATTTCAACCGCGACAGGCTCACAAGGGATTCCACCAACTTGCTGAAAATAAGTAAATTGTGTAATTTCCATACCATCAAGCCAAATCTCCCAACCTAGCCCCCAAGCTCCTAGAGTTGGGGATTCCCAGTTATCCTCTATGAAGCGAATATCGTGTTTTTTCAAATCTAATCCCAAATATTCTAGGCTTTTAAGATAAAGCTCTTGAATATTTTGCGGGCTTGGCTTAATGAGGACTTGAAATTGATAATAACTCCCCAAGCGATTGGGATTTTCCCCATAGCGTCCATCAGTTGGGCGGCGAGAGGGTGCGACATAAGCAACACTCCAAGGTTTAGAATCCAAGCTCCTAAGTAATGTTGCAGGGTGAAAAGTCCCTGCACCCGCAGGAATATCATAGGGTTGGATAATCACACAACCTTGATTTTGCCAAAATTCTTGTAATTTCAATAAGAGGTTAGAAAAATACAGCATAGTAATCCTTATAGCCACTCTAAAATGGTAGATTTGATTGCCTCTTTGGCAATGATTTGACAATGTTCAGGTTTATCAAAAAGGCTTAAAATTTGCTTTGGAATAGGGATTTTGTAGGTTTTTGAGAGAGTATCTAGGGCTTCTTTATCGCTTAAGTTTCCTAAACCTAAAGCTTTTGCGAGCGTGGGGGCAAATTTTGTCCATTCTGCTGTGGAACAAAGCACACAGGGCGTATCGGCTGAAATTTTCTCATAAGCCTTGATTCCACAAGCCGTATGAGGGTCGATGATAAAGCCTTCTTGGGCAAAACTTTTGAGTATTTTTAAGCATTCTTCATCATCACAGCTTGTTGCTCCAAAAGTGCTTTGGATTTGGGCTAACTCCTCTTTATTTAAGCAATATTTTTGGGATTCCTCAAGCTCATTCATTAAGGTTTTAGTGCGTTTTTCTCCAAAATAGATAAAAAGCATTCTCTCGACATTGGAGCTTTTTAAAATATCCATTGCCGGGGAGAGTGTGGCTTGTAAGGTTTTATTAGAAATATCATAAATTCCTTGATTGATGAGTTGTGTTAGCACATTATTGCAGTTGGAGGCAATCCAAATTTTTTGGATAGGAAAGCCCATAAGTTTAGCATAAAATGCTCCTAGTGCATTCCCAAAATTTCCGCTAGGAATTATGATTTGAATAGGCTTTTTGGTGGTTTGATAGAGTTTAAGGGCTGCATCAATGTGATAGAGGATTTGAAAGGCAATCCTGCCAAAATTAACCGAATTTGCTGCACTTAAAGCGATATTTTTAGCTTGTAATTTTTCTTTGAAGTCTGAATCTTTAAGGAGATTTTTTAAAGCATTTTGGGCATCATCAAAATCCCCTTTGATTCCTAAAACTTTAATGTTTTTGGCTTGTTTGGTTGTCATTTGTAGCCGTTGAACATCGCTGGTTTTACCTTGTGGGTAGAGACAAAGCACACGGATATGCTCTTTATTAGCAAAGCTTTCTAAAGTCGCAGGTCCTGTATCACCGCTTGTAGCAACAAGAATAAGATAATCCTTAGAGGAATGCTCAAGCAATCCGCTAAAAATTTTTCCAAAAGGTTGCAGTGCCATATCTTTAAAAGCCCTTGTGGGACCGCAATAGAGTTTTTGAATCCAAAGATTAGGTTTTGTTTGATAAAGAGGGGCAGGATTTTGCTTGTCATCAAAAAAATCATAAAGACTAAGGGCAGAATCAAGTAAATTAGCTTGAATATCTAAATTGAGATATGAAAAGATTTTATGGGCAAGCTCCTTATAAGAGAGTGAGGCTAAGGCTTGTATTTCTTTTTGGCTAAGTTTTGGAAGGGATTGGGGGGCAAATAAGCCCC
The DNA here is from genome assembly GCA_022511145.1 of Helicobacter sp. Lineage (GTDB taxonomy): Bacteria > Campylobacterota > Campylobacteria > Campylobacterales > Helicobacteraceae > Helicobacter_D. The sequence continues at coordinate 8,796 of JAFLSC010000019.1, read as the reverse complement.
CAAAAGCAGCGTTGGGATTGAGTATGGCTTGGCTAAAAGAAACGGGTGAGGAGGTATCTCCTCTTGTTCCGATAAAATGTGATGTTTGCACGCAAATCCTTTTTTAAAATTTGCGTATTGTATCTTAAAGTATCCTAAAGAAGTCTTTAAAAAGGCCAAACTGATTCAATAAGTTTTGTTCCCCAGCCTTTTTCGGTACTTTTCTTGAGTTCGCCTTGAGTATCATACATAATTTTTGCATCTGCAATGTATTGAGAATCAATCGTATTATTCCTTGTAATATCACTTGGACGCACAACACCACTTAAGTGAATGATTTGTTTTTCACCATTGACAAGCACTTCACGACTTCCTTCAATGAAGTAATTACCATTTTGCATTACTTTAACAATCCTTGCAGAAATGGTTGTAGTAAAGCTTTCTTGTCTATTTTGTGAGCCAGAACCTTGATAGGTTGAAGTGTTATTCCCGATATTAACACCAAAATTAGTGAGATTGCCTAACTTATTAGTGAGATTGCCAATCGTTGTGCTTGGTCCCCCAAAAGCAATATTAGGACCACTTAAAGTGGCATTAGTATTTTCATTGAGGTTTTTATTTGCTGTTGAGGTAGCTTGTGCGTTTTGATTAATGATAACGGTAAGTAAATCATTAAGCTGCATTGCACGGCGGTCTGAAAAAAGCAAATTATTCCCTTGTTGGAAAATACTTCCGGGATTGCTATAATCCTCATCATCTTCTTTAGGAGGAAGTTCTTGGACATATTGAGGTGGCTTAAAAGAAATTTGAGGGTCAGTTGTCGCACAACCACTTAAAAAGCCAAAGGAATAAAAAATCCCTAACAGAAAAAATGAACTTTTGGCATTCCTAAAAGTTTGTTTTGATAGCATTGCCTAATCCTTTTTGGTGTATAATTACAAAGATGTTTAATTTCTATAAGCAAAGGTTATTCCAAAATCCAAAAAGGAGCAAAAATGGCAAGTCAAATCAAAAATAGGCTTCAAGAAGAAACTAAAGAAGCAATGAAAAGTGGCGATAAACAAAAGCGAGATGCCCTAAGGGTTTTAAGCAGCCTTTTAAAACAAGTGGAAGTTGATGAGAGAAAAGAATTAAGCGATGAAGAGGTAATTGTAATTCTTAAGAAAGCTTACAAGCAACGCGAAGAAGCAGCAAAACAATACAAAGAGGCTAATCGTCAAGACTTGTTAGACAAAGAGGAATTTGAAATGCAATTAATTTTAAGCTATCTTCCAAAACAGCTTGATGATGAGGAACTCAAAATTGCTCTAAAAGAGATTATTTATTCCCTAAAAGCAGAAAGTCTTAAAGATTTGGGAAAAGTAATGGGAGTAGCCACAAAGCAATTAGGGGCTTTGGCTAATGGAAGTAGAATCAGTGCAATGGCAAAAGATTTATTGAGTTTGAGTTAATGAAGGCTCGTTTTTAAAGAAAATGGCTAGATTAATAATATTTTTAGTCGTTTTATTCTAAAATACTTTTTATAAATTTTTCGATTTGAAGGAAAAATATGAACATAAAAAACTTTTCTCAATTAGAAGAGGCTTTAAAACTAAATCGTGGCGATGTTCAGAAATTTGGAGTTTTATTTCTTTTTGTTGCTTTGATTATTATAATGGTGGTTTGGCAGGGTTCAAGTATCACTCACCCCATTATTTTAGGATTTGCTGCTATTGTTGGGGGTTATATGGCTCTAAATATTGGAGCAAACGATGTGGCAAACAATGTTGGACCCGCAGTGGGTTCAAAAGCCCTAACAATGACAGGTGCGATTATCATCGCAGCAGTTTGTGAGATTAGTGGGGCATTGATTGCAGGAGGTGAGGTTGTTGATACAGTACGTTCGGGTATTATTTCAATGGACGCAGTGCCAGATACGCAAACCTTTATAACTTTAATGCTAGCAGCTTTGATTTCAGGGGCTGTTTGGTTAAATTTTGCCACCGTTGTGGGAGCACCTGTTTCAACGACACATTCCGTTGTAGGAGGAATTTTAGGGGCAGGGATTGCGGCGTGTGGATTTGGTGTAGCCCATTGGGAAAAACTTGGTGGGATTGTTGCAAGTTGGGTAATTTCTCCTGTTGTTGGGGGGATTATTGCAGCGGTTTTGTTGTTTTTTATTAAATGGACAATTACTTATCAAGAAAATAAAAAAGGTTCTGCCGAACAAGTCGTGCCTTATTTGATTGCGTTTATGACTTGGGCTTTTAGTCTTTATTTAATCAATAAAGGTTTAAATAAAATCGTTTCTCTTGAACCCGCCGTTGCTTTTGGTATAAGTGCTGTTTTGGCATTGGTGGTGTTTTTTCTTGTGCGTCCTATTATTAAGAAAGTCTTGAAAAAACTTGAAAACAAAAAAGAAGAAATGAATAAGCTTTTTACGCTTCCTTTGATTTTTGCTGCGGCTCTTTTGAGCTTCGCTCACGGGGCAAACGATGTGGCAAATGCGATTGGACCTTTAGCAGCAATCAGTGATGCTCTTAAAGTAGGATTTACTTTAGCACAAGAAGGCACACCTATACCTTTTTGGATTATGTTGCTTGGAGGACTTGGGATTTCTGTTGGTTTGGCTCTTTTTGGACCAAGGTTGATTCGCACAGTGGGGAGTGAAATTACCGATTTAGACCAAATTCGTGCCTTTTGTATCGCAATGAGTGCGGCTTTAACGGTTTTGATTGCTTCAGAGCTTGGAATGCCTGTAAGTTCAACTCATATCGCCGTAGGAGCAGTTTTTGGCGTGGGATTTTTAAGAGAGCATCTCAAAAAGCAATACAAAGAAATGGAACTTAAAATCCTAGAAGCTCACAAGGGTGAGGACAATGGAAAACTTAAAGCTTTCTTAGATGAGTTCCGCAATGCCCCTGTGCGTAAAAAATCCGCAATGCTTAAGAGCCTTAAGAAAAAAACAAAGGAAAGTGGAGATGCTTACGGATTTAAGAAAAAAGAGAAAAAGGGACTTAAGAAAATCTATCAAGAAGATTTGGTGAAACGTTCTGCTATTAATAAAATCGTAGCAGCTTGGTTAATCACCGTCCCTGTTTCTGCTATTTTGGGTGGTGCTTGTTATTATGCTTTGGTTTTTGTGGGGTTTGGTCTGTAATTAATGTTTCAATTTGATTTGAGGAAACCTCTTTATATTATTGGCGATGTGCATGGGTGCTATGAGACTTTGTATGCTTTGATTGAAAAATTACCGCAAAAGGAGGAATCCCAAATCATCTTTACAGGCGATGTTATTGATAGAGGAAAGGATTCTTGCAAAGTCATTGAGCTGATTTTGCAAAAAGATTACTCGTGTGTGTTGGGGAATCACGAAGAATTGATGATGGAATATTATCATATTATCCCCTCACGAGGCTATACAAAGGCTTGGTTTGCTAATGGTGGTTATGAAACGATTGAGAGTTATGAAAATTATGGTGGCTATCAAAAGATTCACGAGCATTTAGATTGGATAGCACAGCTACCGCGTTATTTTGAACTTAATTATCCTGATTTGGAGGGTAGAAGACTTTTTGTTACACACGGATTTGGACTTCCTTATTACCAAGAACGCGATAAAAGAACAGCGGAGATGACTTGGAATCGCCTTAAAATGCACAATTATGAAAAAGAAGATAAAAAACCCTCAAGTGTTTTTAATGTCTTTGGACACGATGTGCAAAAACAAGCTTTAATTATGGAGAATTTCGCAGCTATCGATACGGGCTGTGTGTATAAAGATAAATTTGCGAGTGCTTCACTCACTGCTTTGGAGTGGCCTACTAAGCGAATCTTTAATCAAGCTTATTGCGGATAGAAATTAAAAAGAACAATTTTGCAATTCATTTTTACAAGTTCCGATATGAATATACGCTGTCATTTGAATTCCTTTAGTATCAACTCACAAATGTTAATTGCCATAACTTGCAAGGGTTTAAGATTGTGTATTATACCTTAGTATTATTCTAAAAATATCTTAAGAGCTTCTAAGAAAGCAATCTTGCTTTGTCATTGTGAGGAACTTTAGTTCCGAAGCAATCTAAAAAATCTGAAACAATATAATACACTAATAATCACATTTAAACGATTACTTTTTAATTGCCGCGAGAATTCTAACGAAATTTCTTGCAATGACAAAATAATCTCAAAGAATTGCCATTAAGAATACCTCTTGTAATGACGGAATCTTTTAATGATAAACTAAAGTAAAGCTGAAAGATAAATCCCTCTAAAGAGAGGGTTACTCTACTCTTTTGCATTCCCATTCTGGATAATGAGTGCGGATAAAGGAGTTTAGAGCTATTTCTTGGGGTGAATAAGTCCTTGTTTGGGTTGTTATTTTTTCTTCAAGAGCCTCTATAATCATTCCCGCACCCAAAGTTGCATTGGTGTATTTGTCAATCACAATAAAGCTTCCCATTAAGCGATTGTTCTCATAATCATCAAAGGCTAAGATTCTATCAAGCTTTAATTCGCATTGGGCAATATCATTAAGCTCTAGGCTATCTGCGGGAATTTCCTCAAAGGTGTTAATATCTTTTTTAAATAAAATTTTCTCAAATTCGCCATAAATCACCGAAGTTGCTCTTTTTATGACATAGCTTGTGTGAGGTTTAAGGGGCGTTTTATCCATCCATACAAGATTGACTTTAAGATTCTTAGCAAGTTTAGGGAGGGAATCTTTGGCAATAATATCTCCCCTTGAAATATCAATCTCATCTTCCAAACAAAGGGTAACTGCCATTGGCACAGAAGCTTCTTTGGTTGTAGGTATTGCCTCTTTATCCTCTAAATTTTTAATATCTGGGGTAATGATAGCTTTAACTTTGCTTTTATTTTTGGAGGGCAAAACAACAATTTCATCGCCCACTTTAATGCTCCCACTTGCAATGCTCCCACAAAATCCACGAAAGTTTAGGTTAGGGCGATTGACATATTGCACAGGGAGTCTGAAGTTTTCATTAGTGTTGTGCGTGAAACTTAGTGAATCCAAAAGTTCAATCAAAGGCAATCCCTTAAACCATAACATATTAGAGCTATTTTGGAGGATATTATCACCCTTTAGGGCACTTAAGGGTAAAAAATCAAAGCTAATAGTTCCAAAATTTGGGAGATTAGGGATAATTTCACGATAGGCGGTTTGGATATTTTGGAAAACCTCTTGAGAATAACCCACCAAGTCCATTTTATTGACTGCCACAATGATTTTTTTGATTCCCAAAAGACTTACAATATAAGAATGTCTCTTGGTTTGTGTTAGAACGCCTTTTCTAGCATCAATGAGAATAATTGCCGCATCAGCTCCACTTGCACCTGTTGCCATATTTCTTGTGTATTGTTCGTGTCCGGGTGTGTCTGCGATAATATATTTCTTTTTTTCTGTGGAGAAAAATCGGTAAGCTACATCAATTGTGATTCCTTGCTCTCGCTCACTTGCTAAACCATCAACAAGCAGGGCAAAATCAATCTCATCGCCTTGTGTGCCTAACTTTTGGCTGTCTTTTTGTAAAGAGTGAAGTTGGTCTTCAAAAAGCGTTTGAGAGTCATAGAGTAAGCGTCCAATGAGTGTGGATTTTCCATCATCAACACTGCCACAGGTAATAAATTGACACATTTCTTTGTTTTGGTATTCCTTAAGGTAGGTGGTTATATCTTGCAGAGTTTTCATTAAAAATATCCTTCTTGTTTTTTCTTTTCCATACTTGAATCAGAGTCATTATCAATGAGCCTGCCTTGTCTCTCGCTTGTGTTTGAATTAAGAAGCTCTTGAATGATTTTCTCTAAGCTATCGGCTTTGGAGGGGATTGCACCTGTGAGGGGATAGCAACCAAGTGTGCGGAATCTCACCATTTCTTCTTTTGCGTTTTGTCTCAAATCTTGGGGCATTCTGTCATCATCAACAAGGATTTTTGTCCCCATATAATCCACAACAAGACGCCTTTTAGCAAAATAAAGTGAAGGAATAGGGATATTTTCAAGCAAAATATATTGCCAAATATCTAGTTCTGTCCAATTGCTTAGAGGAAAAACACGGATAGATTCCCCATTTTTGTGTCGCCCATTATAAAGATTCCAAAGTTCAGGACGTTGATTTTTGGGGTCCCAACGATGATTTTCATCACGAAAAGAGTAAATCCTCTCTTTTGCTCTTGATTTTTCCTCATCGCGTCTTGCCCCACCAAAAACCGCATCAAATTTATACAAATCAAGCATTTGTTTCAAGGCTTGTGTTTTCATAATATCTGTATGCATTGCACTTCCGTGCGTAAAAGGAGAGATATTAAGCTCTTTGCCTTTAGGATTAGAATAGACAAGCAGTTTCATACCCACTTCTTTAGCTCGTCTGTCGCGAAATTCAATCATTTCTTTGAATTTCCATTGTGTATCTACGTGAACCAAAGGTAGGGGTGGCGAGCTAGGGTAAAATGCTTTTTGGAGTAAATGAAGCATAACCGAGCTATCTTTTCCGATACTATAAAGCATAGCGGGGTTAGAAAACTCTGCAAGAACTTCTCGCATTATATGAATGGATTGAGATTCTAGGATTTTAAGATGACTGAGAGATTTCATTATGCCTCCTTAAGATTTTAAATGCAAACCGCATTCTTTATGATTAGGATTTTCCCACCACCAACGACCCGCACGAATATCCTCACCCTCTTTTATGGGACGCGTGCAAGGCTCACAACCAATACTCGTGAAATTTTTAGCATAAAGGGCATTAAGCGGTAGATTTTGGGATTTTGCATAATCCCACATTGTTTTGTCATCAATATCAAAAAGGGGATTGATTTTTATGAGATTAAAATTTTTATCTTGCTCTACCAAAGCAATATCTGCTCTTGTAACAGATTGTGCAATTCTTAGTCCGCTAATCCACGCTTCTTTATCCTTTAGGGCATAACCTAAAGGCTTGATTTTGCGTAAAAAACAGCAGAGTTTGCGTTTTTCTAGACTCTCTCGCATACCCCAAAGCCCCACTTCCTCTTCTACTTTTTGTAAATCCTCACCCTTTGCCTCATAGCTTTGAATAGAGATTTGGAAAAAATTTGAAACTTCTTCTTGATATTCTAAGCTTTCTTTAAAAAGCTTGTGGGTATTGAGTGTAAAAATCTCTAATCTTTCTTTGGGAAAATTAGTTTGCAATACCCAATCTATGGCGATAGTATCCTCAATTTGATGAGAAAAAGCCAAACCTACTTTGCCTTTGATTTTACTTAAGGCTTCTTGCAATCTTGTGATTTTAGATAACATAATCACTCCAAGTTTGATTTTGAGTAGAAAAGCCCCTTAAGTTTAAAAAATTCAAATAAATAAAATTCGGTGCGTTTTCTTTGATGAGATTGTAAGTATTTTTAGAGATTTCAGCTTCCACTACCATTGGCTTTCCTTCAAAAATAATCTCCACATCAAGGCGAATCCTTGCCCCTAAAATCCTAGAGTGTAGAATTTTCCCCTTTTGTGAGGTGGCATTAGGTGTCAAAGAGACTTCAATCTCGTGGGGGCGGACAAATAAAAGTTCTGAACTTTGATTATCTAAAATCAACCCTTTGGAGTCAATCCTGCCTTTAAATAAATTTACATTCCCCAAAAAGCTATAAACAAAGGGATTAATAGGTTTCTCATACACTTCTTCAGGTGTGCCAACTTGTTCAATCTTGCCTTGTTGCATAATCACAACTTCATCGCTCACCTCTAGGGCTTCCTCTTGGTCGTGTGTTACAAAAATGCTTGTGATATGAATCTCATCGTGCAGACGTCTTAGCCAACGTCTCAAATCTTTCCTTACCTTCGCATCTAATGCCCCAAAAGGTTCATCAAGTAAAAGCACTTTAGGTTCAATAGCTAAGGCTCTGGCTAGTGCAACCCTTTGCTTTTGCCCACCGCTTAATTCATTGGGATAACGTTTGCTTAGAGATTCTAGCTGAATCATTTTAAGCAATTCATTCACGCGTCTGTGGATTTCCTCTTTACTGGGGCGAAACTTTCTGGGACGCACATTGAGTCCAAAAGCGATATTTTCAAACACATTCATATGTTTAAAAAGGGCATAATGTTGAAAAACAAATCCCACTCCTCTATCTTTTGCACTTTTTTGGGTAATATCCTCCCCGAAAAATTCCACACAACCCCTATCGGCACTCTCTAATCCTGCAATAACACGCAAAAGTGTTGTTTTACCTGACCCGCTAGGTCCTAAGAGAGCACTTAAACAGCCTTCTTTTAGGGTAAGATTGATATTATCCAAAGCAACAAAATTATCAAATTTTTTATAAAGATTGGTTACTTTAATACTCATACTCTTTCCTTTTTATATTCTAATAAACCTTTTAAAATCAAGGTAACAACGGAGAGCAACACAAACAGACTTGCAATGCAAAAAGCACTAACATATAAATACTCATTGTATAAAATTTCAATATAAATAGGCATTGTCGTTGTGATACCCACAAACTTACCGCTTACAACCGCTACTGCACCAAATTCCCCCATTGCCCGTGCATTGGTAAGGACTGCCCCATAAAACAATCCCCATTTGATATTAGGCAAGGTAACTCTAAAAAATGTCTGCCAACCATTTGCCCCCAAGCTTAATGCGGCTTCTTCCTCTTCTGTCCCTTGCTGCTGCATTAGGGGTATGAGCTCTTTTGCGACAAAAGGAAAAGTAACAAAAGCACTTGCTAGGATAATACCCGGAAAAGCAAAGATGATTTTAATATCCCATTTTTGTAAAATCTCACCTAATAATCCACTACTTCCAAAAAGCAAAACAAGCATTAATCCTGCAACTGCTGG
>JAFLSC010000018.1 GCA_022511145.1 Helicobacter sp. | reverse complement strand
TTCAAAGAGATAAAAGAATTAATCAAGATTTTTGATGCAAGTGGTTTGAGTGCTTTGAGCGTCGTGCAGGAAAACTCTAAAATCAAATTAGAAAAAAATCCAAAAACTTCGGAGGTAAAGTGTAACCTTGAAGCTCCCAGTGTTGAAACCAAAAATTCACCACCGCTTAATGCTCCGCAAACCCCCCAGATAACCTCTAATCCAAGCCCTTCTTTAAGTGGCGAAACAATCAATTCCCCAATGGTTGGCACTTTTTATCGTTGTCCTTCTCCTAATGCTCCTGCCTATGTTAATGTGGGCGATAAAGTCAAAAAGGGGCAAACTTTGGGTATTATTGAGGCAATGAAAATTATGAACGAAATTGAAGCAGAGTTTGATTGTGTGATTAAAGAAGTTATTCCTAATGACGCACAACCTGTGGAATACAACTCACCTTTATTCGTAGTAGAGAGAATCTAATGCAGCCTCAAAAAAAAGAAATTAATACGATTTTGATTGCCAATCGCGGAGAAATTGCCCTGCGAGCTATCCGCACTATTAGAGAAATGGGGAAAAAATCCATCGCTGTTTTTTCAACAGCGGATAAAGATGCTCATTACTTAGATTTAGCTGATGCAAAAGTTTGTATCGGCGGGGATAAATCAAGTGAAAGTTATCTGAATATTCCTGCTATTATTTCAGCAGCAGAGCTTTTCAAAGCCGATGCGATTTTTCCGGGCTATGGTTTTTTGAGTGAAAATCAAAATTTTGTTGAGATTTGCAAACATCATAAGATTGAGTTTATCGGACCTAATCCCGAAGTTATGGCATTAATGAGTGATAAAAGCAAAGCAAAAGAAGTAATGAAAAATGCTGGAGTGCCTGTGATTCCCGGTAGTGATGGGGCAGTATCTTCTAAAGAAGAAGCCAAAAAACTTGCTAAGGACATAGGTTACCCTGTGATTTTAAAAGCTGCTGCAGGTGGAGGCGGTAGGGGAATGCGTATCGTCCAAAATGAGGAAAATCTTTTTAATGCTTTTTTAGCGGCAGAATCTGAAGCTGTGAGTGCTTTTGGCGATGGCACAATTTATATGGAAAAATTTATTGATAAGCCTAAACACATTGAAGTTCAAATTCTTGCTGATAAATATGGAAATGTCGTGCATATCGGTGAGAGGGATTGCTCTTTACAAAGAAGACATCAAAAGCTAATTGAGGAATCTCCCGCCCCAACACTAGAGCCAAAAACGCGTCAAAGGCTTTTAGAAACTGCTATTAAGGCAACTAAGGCAATCAAATATGAAGGAGCAGGAACTTATGAGTTTTTGCTTGATAGCAATCAAAATTTCTATTTTATGGAGATGAATACGCGACTTCAAGTAGAACACCCTGTAAGTGAGCTTGTTAGTGGATTGGATATTATCGAATTAATGATAAAAATCGCCCAAGGGGAGAAATTGCCCAAACAAGAGGAGATTAGCTTTAAGGGTTGTGCGATTGAATGTAGAATTACTGCTGAGGACCCCTTGAAATTTTATCCATCTGCTGGTAAAATTACAAAATGGATTGCACCTGGGGGCAACTATGTAAGGATTGATAGCCACGCTTATGCGGGGTATGTCGTCCCAATGTTTTATGATTCTATGATTGGCAAACTCATCGTGTGGGGAAAAAATCGTAAAGAAGCAATTACGCGAATGAGTCGTGCTTTAGATGAATTTTGTATTGAGGGAATAAAATCAACCCTACCTTTTCATCAAGAAATGATGAAAAATGACGATTTTATACGGGGTGTAATTCATACGAAATATTTAGAGGAAAAAATGGAAAGTGGAACAAAAAATGCTTGATATTTTTCAATCTAAATAATGCAAGGATGCAAATTTAACATTAAGGAGATACTATGAAAATCGGAAATTCACAAGCAACAAATGAAAGCTTGATTTCTTTAAATAAAGCTAAAGATGAGGAATCAAAAGTACTCAAACGAATTGCCGCACAAAGACCTATTGAAGCAACAGATGGTTCATCTTTAGCCATTGCTGATGCCCTTCTTAGCCAATTTAACTCAATGGCTCAAGGTGTCAGGAATGCTAATGATGCTTTAGGTATCCTACAAATCGCTGATGGTGCTTTATCTAATATCACAGATTCTGCTATTAGGATTAATGAATTATCAGTGCAGCTTGGTAACCCTACACTCAATCAAGACCAACGCAATATGATTCAAAGTCAAGTCAATGCCCTCACACAATCAATGAATGATGCGGTTGGACAAGCAAGTTTTAATGGTAAAAGTGTTTTTAGTGGGCAAATGGACTTTTTAACAGGTTCAGGGATTACAAGTATCAATCTACAAGCCCCTAATACAAGCGGTATTGATGTGAATAATCAAGACAGCATTTTAAGTTTTATGACGAATGTTAATCTATTGCGAGCAGATATTGGTGCAGCGATGAATGGGATTCAAGCGGGTGTTAATTCTAATATGAATACGCTTGTTAATCTCAAAGCAGCAGAGAGCGGCTTAATGTATGATGATTTGGCACAAAACTACAATGACCTTAATCGTGCCACTTTACTTGCTAATGCAAGCCTTTATGCGTCTTCTTTCAATACCAACTACCTCCAAAGCCGACTTGACGCTTTACTTGGCTAACACAAGGATTCCCCACCTTGTGTGAATGGCTTTTTTTAAAGTTTTTTAAGCAATATAAACTCCCAAATAAAAATCACAAAGATTTTAATAAGGATTTTTATGTTTTTTAGTAAATATTCTGCAAGTGGAAATGATTTTATCCTCACTCATAGCTTTAACCACCCCAAAGATTTTTTTGCCAAACTTGCCCCAAAAATTTGTCATCGTCAATTAGGCGTTGGGGCTGATGGACTCATTATACTTAAACCCTCCAAAGAACTTGATTTTGAATGGGAATTTTATAATAGCGATGGGAGTATTCCTGCTATGTGTGGGAATGGAAGCAGAGCAGCAGCTAAGTATGCTTGGGATTTGAAGCTTGCTACAACCCCGCAAAAATTCCAAACCCTTGCAGGAGTTATTAGAGCAAATATTGAAGGGAATTGGGTGGAGAGCGAATTAACCCCAACCAAACTGATTGCCAAGGATATTCAAGAAAATAATAGAATATGGTGGCTTATTGACACGGGTGTGCCTCATTTAGTGTGTTTGCAAGAAAAATCCCAAAAAATAGGAAATTTAAATAAAGAGGATTTGCGAAATCTCCGACACAAATATAATGCTAATGTGAATATTGCCACACTCCAAAATGAGAAAGTTTTGGCACGCACTTTTGAGCGGGGCGTAGAAGATGAAACTTTAGCTTGTGGAACAGGAATGGCAGCAATGTTTTATTATCTAAGAAATTTAAACAAGGTTGATAATCCTTGCCTGTTTAAACCTGCTAGTGGCGAGAATTTATACCTTAGAGAAGAAAAAGGGAAACTATTTTTAAAAGGAAAAGTAAAAAAAATTTGTGATTTTACTTACCAACCTTAAAAGCCCCATTTTCTAGGACAATCGGAATTTGCTCACGGGTTTTGAGGTCAATCAAAAAACACTCCTCACCATTTTCAAATTCTGCCCTTTCTTTAGGATAAAGAGAAAGTCTCCGCTTAACTTCCTCTAAATCCTCACATAAAGCACTAAAGCCAAACATTACTAATTTATATTCAAACTCTGGCATCAGTAACCCTTGCAACGCCGCTATCAATAGCCGCTTGTGCAACCGCATTAGAGATAAAATCCTGCAATCTTGTATCAAAAGGAGAAGGGATAAGATATTCTTTGCCAAAAACAAATTTGTGATTATGGATTTGCTCTAATTTGGCTTTTAAATCCTTAGGAATCTCTTTTCTTGCAAGTTCCGCTAGGGCATAAGCCGCAGCAATTTTCATCTCTTTATTGATACATTTTGCCCGCACCTTCAAAGCCCCTTTGAAAATATAGGGGAATCCTAAAAGATTATTGATTTGATTAGGATAATCACTCCGTCCTGTTGCAATAATAGCATCAGGACGCACCTCTTTGATGATTTTAGGCTCAATTTCAGGGATAGGATTGCTCATCACAAAAATCATAGGGTTGGGATTCATTGCTTCAATATCTTTGGCACACAAAATATCCCCACGAGACAATCCAAGCACAACATCAGCTCCCTTTAGGGCTTCTTGGTAAGTATTAATTTCTTGATTTATGATAAATTCTTTCTTAAAATCATTGAGATTGTCTTTTCGGTGTGTTGTAATAGCTCCTTTGCTATCAAACATTATAATTTCTTTTGCTCCTAATTTTTTAGCGATTTTAGCACACGCAATCGCTGCTCCTCCTGCTCCTAAAACAACGACTTTCAAATCCTCAATGGCTTTGTTAGCAATCTTTGCCCCATTAATAATCCCTGCTGCTGAAATAACTGCTGTGCCGTGTTGGTCATCGTGCATAATAGGAATATTTAATTCCTTTTTGAGCTTTTGTTCAATATAAAAACAATCTGGGGCTTTAATATCCTCCAAATTAATGCCACCAAAGGTTGGGGAAATCGCTTTAACAATTTCAATGAATTTATCAGGATTTTTTTCATCAATTTCAATATCAAACGCATCAATACCCGCAAATTTTTTAAATAAGGCTGCTTTTCCTTCCATAACAGGCTTTCCTGCCAAAGCACCAATATCTCCCAAGCCTAAAATCGCTGTCCCATTAGAGATAACTGCGACTAAATTATGCTTAGAAGTATAATCATAAGCTGTATCAGGATTGTTTTGAATTTCTTTACAAGGCACAGCAACACCCGGAGAATAGGCTAAAGATAAATCGTGTTCGCTATTAAGAGGGGTTTTAGTTGCAATTTGGATTTTACCGCCTTGATGATAAGGGAGTGAATCAGGGTAAGTTTGTTTTAAATCTTCCATAAAATCGCCTTTTTTGATTATGAATGGAATTTAATCCAAATTAAAATAAAGATACGCTTTAGTTTTACTTAAATTAAACATAATTTAGAGTTTTGATTGAATGTGTATAACAGGTTTGTGAAGTTTGCCTTTAATATCTAGTGTTTTGGTTGTTTTTTGGGTTTTTATTGACAAATTGCCCTCTAAATCTTGGGTGTTTAAATCCGTAGTGATTTTAGAAGTTTGCAGTTGATAATTTTTTGATTGGAGTTGGATTCGGCTTTGAAGTGTTTGTCCGGAAATGGTATTGTAAAAATAGCCGCTAAAATGCTCCTTATTAAGATTGATTTTGGCTTTGGTGTTAATATTTTTTGTAAGAGGGATATTGTTAAATTGAAAATCTTTAAGGTCAAGTTGAAAATCTTGCGTTTTTTGAGAGAAATTTTCCTTAAAAGTGAGATTACCCATTCCACTAAAATAACGAGGAATCGTATTAAAAATGCGATAGAATTGATTGGAGTGAAGTTGATTGATTCTTAAAGTTAAGGCTTGTTTGGAGAGCGTCAATAAAAAGGGATTTTTGTCTTCTTGGATAATATGCCCCTCTAAAGTAAGAAAATCTTTAAGAGAGCCTTTAGCTTGCAAATCACCATTAAAAACACTATGATTTTGGTAGAAAAAATTTTGGAGCTTATTGACTAAAACTTCAAAATCACTTTGAACATTAAAAGGGGAAAGCGTGATTTTGGATTCTTGGGATTTTAGATTAATAAGATTGGATTCCAAAATATAATTTAAAATTCCGCTACCCTTAGCAAGATTAATTTGCGAATCTAAATGAAAAGATGTTGTGGGGATTCCGATTTGGATTTGCTCTTTAATAAGCGAACTATTAGCGAGAAGTTTTTGCCCTTTAAGCTTTGCAATCCCAGAAATACCCTCTGAAAAATCACGCAAATCTAAAGACAAATTCAAATCTCCGCTAATATAAGCGGGTTGTCCAAAAAGTTTGAAAAGAGATTGAGCATTTAGGGTTTTTGTTTGGGCTTTTAGTGTTTTAGGTTTTAGGGATTCAAGCAGGATATTATAGCTTAAAGCGGAATCCAAAAAATTGAGATTTCCATCAACAAGCATATTTTTAAAATCCCCTTTTATAATCCCTTGTGTAGCGAAATTCCCTCCCAAAGGAATATTCAAAAAAGCAGAAAATGGCGTAAGATTTCCTAATCGAATGTCAAATTGGCTATTGGTTGCTAAAGAGTGGATATGCGTTGCTCCTTGAATCTTAATATCACCATTATTCGAGTAGAGATTAAGTTGATGATGGAACTTATTGTCTTTTAGAGTTCCTTTTAAATCGCCCATAAAAATTGTATTGGGGATTTTAAGATTAAAGTGTTCTAAAAATAAACTTGGCTCTAATTCCCCTCCCTCAATATTAAGCTCAAAATCCCCATTATACATTTTATCAAATTTAGCAATTTGGGTTTGCAGAGTTAAAACCCCATCGCCATACTCGGGATTTTTCAAAAAATTTAAAAGAGAAGCCAAAGAGGCATTGGTAATTTGTAAAGAAAAATCGTGAAGGGTATTGTGATTGCCTGTCATTTGGATTTGACTTTGGGAGTTTAGAAAATTACTTTGAGCTTGAAGTGTGTAGTGTTTAAAATTTCCTGTAATATTGCCCTCAATCCAAGTATTGGGTGCAAGTAGAAAAGAAGTGTTTTTGTATTTGAAATCCAAACCATTGCAAAGGAGCGAAAAATTACCCTCCATATGCCATAAAAAAAGCGAATACACTCCCTTGAAAAAAAATTCAAGCTGATTATCTTTAGTAGCAAAATCAAGTTCAACCTTGCTAGGAGTGAGCTTAAAAGAACGGACTTGCCATAGAAGATTAGTTTGATTTTGGAGTTTTTCAAGGAGAATTTGGGCTAAGAATTGATTACCTACACTTGAAAATAAAAAAGCAAAACATAGTGCAAGCACCCCTAAGGGTATTCCAACAGCCTTTAAAATTAAAAATTTCCGCATTATAAACTACGAGGAAGTTAAAGCACATCGATTTTTACATTGCTCCGCTGCGGGCGTTCCTTTGCCAAATTTGATTTGACAATCTTGCAAACAACCTTTCGCTTTTACAGCAGCACACATTGAGCGAACTTTCTCGCATTCTAACATATATTGATTATAAGGTTTTCTGTCAATCTTTGCTTGATTAATGCAATCTGTTTTAACTTTATTGCAATCTGAAGATTGATACATAAATTCTGATTTACTATCGCCACAACCAATGCTGAAAAATCCCCAAAGGAGAATTAAAATTAAATTTAGTGCTTTCATAGAGTGTATTTTATTTTAAGTTTTATTAAAAGCTTCTTTAAAAGAATAAAGAGTATAATCGCAAATTTATCAAATCCATAAAATCAAAATCAAAAACAAGGAAACTCAATGGACTATAAAGATACGCTAGAACTTCCTTCTACAACCTTTCCTATGCGTGGAAACCTCCCACAAAACGAACCCAAAGTTTATCACCAATGGAAAAATCTTTACAAAAAAATTTTAGAAAATCGCAAAGATGCTAAAGAGACTTTTAATATCCACGATGGACCGCCTTATGCTAATGGACATTTACATATCGGACACACACTCAATAAGATACTTAAAGATATGATTAGCAAATATCACTATTTTCAAGGCAAAAAGATTTTTTACACACCCGGTTGGGATTGCCACGGATTGCCTATCGAACAGCAAGTTGAAAAGAATCTTGGCGAAAAAAAGAAAACACTTCCCAAAACTAAAGTGCGGGAGTTGTGTAGAAAATACGCACAAGAATTTGTTGAAATTCAAAAAAATGAATTTTTAGAGCTTGGAGTTTGGGGAGATTTTGAAAAACCTTATAAAACAATGGATTTTGCTTTTGAAGCAGAGATTTATAAGGCTTTATGTGAAATCGCTCAAAAAGGACTTTTAAAAGAGCGTAGTAAGCCTGTTTATTGGAGTTGGGCTTGCCAAACAGCCTTAGCAGAAGCAGAAGTTGAGTATGAGGAAAAAGAAAGTGATTCTATTTATGTCGGCTTTGCTTTGCAAGAAGATGCCTTAAAGGCTTTGGGGGCAAAAGAGTTGGGATTAAAAGAAGTCTTTTGTGTGATTTGGACGACAACACCTTGGACACTCCCAGCAAATAGTGGCATAGCCCTTAATTCTGAAGCACTCTATGCCCTAAGCAGTGATGGTAAAATCATCTTGGCTAACCAAGCAGAAAATCTAGCAAAACTTGGGATTGTAAATCCTAAAATCCTAAAGACTTTCAAAGCCCAAATCTTAGAGGGGAAAAATGCCACAAACCCTCTTAATGGTAGAGATTCTAAGATTATCTTAGGTGAACATGTTGCCTTAGATGAAGGGAGTGGCTGTGTGCATACTGCTCCCGGACACGGAGAGGAAGATTACTTTGTAGGATTGAAATACAATCTGCCCTTATTAATGCCCGTTGATGATTATGGGCGATATGACGACACACTCATAAAGGAGAAATTATTTTTTGCCCCGCAAGAATTTGTAGGAGCGTTCGTGTTTGACACTCACGCAAGGATTTTAGAATTACTTGGCTCTCATTTGCTTTATCATAGCAAAATCAAACACTCTTACCCTCATTGTTGGCGTTCTCATAAGCCTGTCATCTATCGAGCGACAAAGCAATGGTTTATTGTAATGGATGAACCTTATACGAAAGAGGGGAAAACACTAAGGGAGATAGCCCTAGAGGAAATTAATAAGACGACTTTTTATCCTGAACACGGCAGAAAAAGGCTTTATAGTATGATTGAAAATCGCCCAGATTGGTGTATCTCAAGGCAAAGAGATTGGGGAGTGCCTATCGCCTTTTTTGTGGATAAACGGAGTGGGGAAGTTGTGCTTAAAAAAGAAGTGCTTGATTTTGTCGCTAAAATTTTTGAAAAAGAGGGCTGTGATGCGTGGTGGAGCAAAGAAGTAGCGGATTTACTCCCACCTCAATACGTGAGTGAAGCGAAATTTTTTGAGAAAATTCATCATATTTTAGATGTTTGGTTTGATAGCGGAAGCACTTGGAAAGCTGTTTTGCAAAGCAATGCTTATGAGAGTGGTAGCTATCCTGCTGATATGTATTTGGAGGGAAGCGACCAGCATAGAGGGTGGTTTCATAGCTCCTTACTTGTGAGCTGTGCTATCAATCAAAAAGCCCCTTATAAAAGTATCCTCACACACGGCTTTACAATGGACGAAAATGGCGAGAAAATGAGCAAATCTAAAGGCAATGTGATTGCTCCCAAAGCGATATTAAAAGATTTTGGTAGTGAGATTTTGCGACTTTGGGTGGCTTTAAGTGATTATCAAAACGACCAAAGGATTTCTGTTAATATTCTCAAACAAGTCAGTGAAAATTACCGCAAAATCCGCAATACAATTCGGTTTTTATTAGCAAACACTAAAGGTTTAGATTGCCTTTACACTGAAGATTTTAGCCCCATTGATTTATGGATTTTAGATTGTGCAGGAGAGTGTTTCAAAAAAGTAGTGAAACTTTTTGGCGAATATGAATTTTCCAAAGGACTTCAAGAGCTGACTTATTTTCTCAATACGGAATTAAGTGGGATTTATTTGGATTTGTGTAAAGATAATTTGTATTGTAACCGCTTGGATTCCAAAGAAAGAAGAGCGAGCCAAAGTGCAATGGCACTTATTTGCGGGCGACTCTTTGGACTTTTAGCTCCGATTTTAACTTACACGATTAATGAAGCCCTAAGCCACACAGAAAGTAAAGCCGTAAAAATGGCGTGTGGGATTGAAAAGGAAGCTATCACGCAAGAAGCAGAGGTATTAGGCATTACTTATAGTCCTTTACCCACCTTTGCCAAACCTGATTTTGATTTTACTAAGCTTTTGGGATTGCGTTCAGCATTTTTAGAGCAAATTGACGGACTTAAAAAAGAATCCAAAATCAAATCAACCTTAGAAGTGGATTTGAGTATCCCTAGTGAGTTAGCACACCTAAATTGGCTTACAGAATGGCTAATGGTGAGTCAAATCACAAAAGCAAATGATACAAATTCTAGCGAGATTTTAGCAGATTTTGTTTGTGAGGGGCAAAAATATCAAATCTACAAAGCTCAAAAACACAAATGTCCTCGCTGTTGGCGTTATCTTGCTAATCAAGAAAATGGACTTTGTGAGCGATGCAAAAAGGTTTTAGAAAAGCAGTAATTTTAAGAAATACTAAAGAAGCTAAAGAGGGAATATGCCAGAAGATTTTTTTGATATGACAAAACCCGTAGGATTAGATGAAACTTGGGTAAGCATTAGTGTTGTTTTATTTTTAATGTGGCTTGGATTTTTCCTGCTTAAAAGAGCAAAAAATAAACAATAATTTATCACTAAGATTTTGTTATAACTCTCGCAGTTTGATGATTTCATCACGCAATCTTGCTGCTTCCTCAAAATCTAGCCGCTTGGCTGCTTCATTCATTTTTTTAGTTAGCTCTTTAGTGAGTTTAGCGCGCTCACTTTTTGGCATTTTATCTCTTTTTTTGGCTTTTTCATACAAAACACCCAAATCTTGACTTTTCAAATCCTCATCAAGCTTCCTTGAGACACTTTGAGGGGTGATATGATGCTCTTTATTGAAAGCCTCTTGTTTGCCCCTGCGGTAGTCTGTAACTTCCATTGCCTTTTTCATTGAAGGTGTGATTTTATCGCCAAAAAGCAAAACGCGTCCATTAACATTGCGGGCAGCTCTCCCCATTGTTTGGATAAGGCTTGTCTCACTGCGTAAAAATCCCTCTTTATCCGCATCTAAAATCGCTACTAATGAGACTTCGGGTAAATCTAGCCCTTCTCTTAAAAGGTTAATCCCAATAAGCATATCAAACTCACCTAAACGCAATGCCCTGATGATTTGGTTGCGTTCAATCGCATCAATTTCAGAGTGCATATACTGCACCCTAAGCCCCAAATCACTATAATATTTTGTCAATTCCTCTGCCATTTTCTTTGTCAGAGTCGTTACAAGCACTCGCTCTCCCTTAGCAATCACCTTTTTGGCTTCATCATAAAGCACCTCAACTTGATTTTTTGTTTCTATCACTTCATAAGTAGGGTCTAGTAGCCCTGTTGGGCGAATTAACTGCTCGGCTAGGTGATTTTGGCTTAATTCAAGCTCTTTGCTTGAGGGTGTGGCTGAAACAAACAAAAAATGCGGGGCTTTATTGATAAATTCCTCATATTTTAGAGGGCGATTATCCAAAGCACTAGGCAGACGAAACCCATACTCCACCAAAACTTCTTTGCGACTTCTATCTCCCGCATACATTCCACCAAATTGTGGCAAGGAAACGTGAGATTCATCGACAATGAGCAAATAAGGTTGATTTTTTTGCTCAAAATAATCAAGCAAAGAATAAGGTGTCTCGCCGGGCTTTTTACCCGTTAAATGACGAGCATAATTTTCAATCCCTTTGCAAATCCCTGTGGCATTAATCATCTCCAAATCAAATTCTGTGCGGGATTTCAACCTCTCATATTCGACATTTTTACCCTCTTTTTTAAAAAACGCTAATCGCTTGTTTAGCTCAATCTCTATGCTTTTAATTGCCTCTTTTAAGCGACTCTCCCCAACAATAAAGGGATTTGCCGCATACAAAACAAAATCATCAAGTTTTTTAAGTAACTTCCGTTCTATGCTATCAAGTAGGCTAATGGATTCAATCTCATCGCCAAAAAATTCTAAACGCAAAATCTCATCTTCACTATAAGCAGGATAAATATCAATCACTTCCCCATTAACACGAAAATCTCCCCTGTCAAAGAAATTATCATTGCGTTTATAGCCCATATCTACAAGCCGCAATAAAAGTGATTTTTGATGATAAGAATCCCCAACACTAAACTTCTCAATCATCTCTAAATATTCTCTAGGATTCCCCAAACCATAGTTTGCCGAAACAGAAGCAACAACAATCGTATCATCATAGGCTAAAAGCGAAGTGGTTGCTGAGAGGCGAAGTCTCTCTAATTCATCATTAATACTAGAATCTTTTTCAATAAATAAATTTTGACGCGGGATATAGGCTTCAGGCTGATAATAATCAAAATGGGAGATAAAGTATTCAACGTGATTTTTGGGAAAAAATCCCTTAAACTCGCTAAAAAGTTGAGCAGCTAGGGTTTTGTTGTGCGTCATAATCAAAGTTGGCATTTGCAAAGTTTGGATAATTTGTGCCATTGTGTAGGTTTTTCCGCTACCTGTTACCCCAATTAAGGTTTGGTATTGACTTCCTTTTTTGATAAAATGACTTAATTTTTCAATCGCAAAGGGTTGGTCTCCAGCGGGTTTATAGGGTGAATTAAGAACAAAACGGGACATTTTTTCTACTTTTTCTTAAAATAAAATGCAATTTTACAAAAGTTTTTCTTGGAATCTTGTAAGTTCTTTAAGTTATTTTTATAAAATAGTGTTACAATACTAGGTTGAAATCACAAGAGGAATGTTTTGCAATGGAAGAAGCACAAAATATCACCAACAAACTCACACAAAGCGTTGATAATCTCTTAAATGAACTCACCAAAATGCGAGAAGAAAATCAGCAGCTTCGTCAGCAGATTGTCTTATTAAAGGCTGAAAACGAGACAAAACAAGCAGAAATTAGCTCTCTTTATGATGAAATTACTCTTAAAGATAGAGAATTAGAAAATGTCCTTAACAAAATCCAAAATGCCCTTAGCCACTGAAAATAAGTTTAATAATGGAAAATAATTTAGAAAATGTTTTTCGTGTCAGCATTGCAGGACGCTATTATGATATTCCAATGCAGAGCATTTCCACTCAAACCCTTCATAAGCTTGAAGCCCTCGCTGATAACAATCACACGATTAACCCGCGTGATTTGCTCAAAGCGTTTTTGGAATCTTCAGAGATTACTTGCTTTTTAGAAGAAAATATCAAAAACACGCTCCATAAGCTTGAATCCTACCCCAAAAATACCTAGATTGTTTTATTATCATATCGCACCCTTAGGGCTTAACATTCCTGAACTTACCTATCAATCCCTAGTGCCTCTTAAAAAAGGTGAAGTCGTCAAGATTGAGGTTTCCAAGAAAATCTATGAAGGCGTTGTTATACAAGATTGCCCCAAGCCTCTTTTTGAATGCAAAGACGCCCTAAAGTTAGGAAAATCTTTTTCTGCGTTGCAAATCCAAGCGGCAGAATTTATCGCAAGTTATTATTTTGCAAGCCGCAATTTAGCCTATAATCTTTTTACGCCCTTTAGCGAGAATTATTGTCAAGATTTTTCCCAAAAATCCTACAATCTTACCCCTTTAAATCCCAATCAACAAAAGGCTTATGAATTTATTTTGCAACAAAAAAGTTCCCTTTTGTTTGGTGATACAGGAAGCGGTAAAACAGAAATTTATATTCATTTAATCAATCAATCGCTAAAAGAAGGAAAAAATGCTCTTTTATTGATGCCTGAAATCGCCCTTACCCCTCAAATGGAAAAACGTTTAAGAGCCGTTTTTGGGGATTGTTTGGCTTTTTGGCATTCTAAGGTGAGTTCTGCTAAAAAACGCTCTATCTTGCAAAATCTCTTTGAAGGTAAGATTAGAATCCTTGCAGGAGCAAGGTCAGCTCTTTTTTTGCCTTATTGTAATCTTGGAATTATGATTATTGATGAAGAACACGATGATGCTTATAAAGCAAGCAATGCTCCTCGTTATAATGCTCGCGATATTGCCCTCTATCTTGCCTCTAAAGCCGCTATTAAAATCCTCTTAGGCAGTGCAACGCCTCTTGCAAGCACTTATTATAAATTCCAAAATCACACTTTTCGCCTCAAAGGAACGCATTTTAAATCCTCTAAAAAAATCACTTTTTTAGCCACTTCTAGCGAACTTCACCCCCAAATTATCCAAGCTTTAGAGGAAAATCATCGCCACCAAAAACAAGCTATCATTTTTCTTCCCACGCGGGCTAATTTCAAACATTTGCTTTGCAAACAATGCGGAAAAAGTATCCAATGCCCTTATTGTAGCGTTTCTATGAGTTTGCATAAAAAGAATGCGGCTTTGATTTGCCATTATTGCCACTTTAGCATCCCTATTCCTGCCTCTTGTCCTGATTGTCAAGGTATTCTTGAAAACTACCGAATCGGAACACAAGAGCTACTTCAATCCCTGCAAGAATTATTACCCAACCTCAATATTGCCTGTTTTGATAGGGATTCTATCACCACACAAAAAAAACTCACTCAAACTTTAGAGGATTTTAATGCTAAAAAGATTGATATTTTAGTTGGCACACAAATGCTCTCTAAAGGGCACGATTATCATAATGTTGGTTTAAGTGTAGTTTTGGGTTTAGATTATTTGCTTAAAGGTAGCGATTATCGCTCAAGGGAAAGAGCACTAGCTTTAATGTTTCAACTCGCAGGAAGAAGCGGGAGAAAAGAGAGGGGAGAAGTATTAGTCCAAACTTTGCAAGAAGATTTTTTCAAACCTTATTTGAGGGATTATGAAATTTTCTTAAAAGAAGAATTATCCTTTAGAGAGGGCTTATACTCACCATTTATGCGTTTAGCTTTAGTGAGATTGACGCACACTTCTAAGCAAAAAGCCCAAGATTTAATGCAAGAAGCCTTGCAAAAACTCCAAGAGTCCAACCCCCAAAATCCCAAGCAAAATCCTGAAGTAGAAATTGTAGGCTATGGGGAAGCACCCATTGAAAAAATTGCTAACAAATGGCGTTTTGTGATTTTACTTCGAGCTAAAACACCAAGCCTTATTAATGCCGCTCTTAAGCCTTTGAGGCAACTAAATTGTGAGATTGATATTGACCCTATTGATTTTAGCTAAATCCCTTGTTATTGTAAGATTTTCTTTTTGTGGCAATGTTTTCTTTGTGGGAGGTTTATTTACCCTTGTGATACTCTCTTTATCATCACAAAACATTCTTTATTGTTGTGATATTTCTTTATTTAAAATCCCCTCTATTATAAAACACCTCTTGTCATTGCGATAGGCATTAGTCTTGCGGTAATCTCTGCTTTGTCTTGTTATTTAGATGATAAATTAAGAATGTCATTGCAAATGCGTAGCATTCGCGGCAATCTTTTCTAAAGAAGTAACAAGAGATTGCTTTGTCATTTTTCGCAATAACAGAGTAAAAGACAACGAATTACCTCCAACTTCCCTTTTCTATCAAGCTTCCCGCAAAATCTTTATAGCCTTTTGTGTTCTGTTTTATCTGACTATACTTTTTTATCCCCCTCCTCACACATTCTCTCAAACTCCTGATAATACTTCCAAGAAGCTATAAAATCTGGGTGATTTTCTTTGATATAAGTAAGTTCAGTATCACAAAGTTCTTTGATTTCTTTTCTTAAATTAGAATCAATTTTAAGATATTCTAAAAGCTCTTCTTCGCTATACAAATTAGCTTTATTTCTCTTAACTTCAGCTTTTAAAGCCTCTATATAGCCTTTGATGTATTCTTTAGTGGCTTCATAAAGGACTTTGATTTTCTTAAGATTTTCATAATCTTGGTGCTTAATTATAAGCAAAATTGCGTATCGCTGATGATAAGCTTTTCATTAAAAATTCCTCACTTAATTCTTTAAAAGTTTTTTGCTCCTCATTTAATGGGGCAAAGTAATGATGAGACTAAAACCTCCTTGCATACTTAGTG
Organism: Helicobacter sp.; assembly: GCA_022511145.1. Taxonomy (GTDB): domain Bacteria; phylum Campylobacterota; class Campylobacteria; order Campylobacterales; family Helicobacteraceae; genus Helicobacter_D. The sequence continues at coordinate 24,857 of JAFLSC010000018.1, read as the reverse complement.
AAAGAGTATTTTGACTTTGCGTATCCCCACTTTGAATGAAACGATGTTTTAAATCAGCGGGGTGGATATAAAGTTCTACGGGCAAATGAACTAAACGATTATTATAGATTTTATTTTCAAAAATTTCAGGGTTTTGAGGAATTTTAAAACCAAATTTTTGAGCCAAATCACACCAAGTTTCATAAGCGAATTCAGGTTTGAGTTTTTTAAATTCCACACAATGAATAAAATCAATTTTTTCGTGCATTAAAGTTAAAATGCTATCAAATAGTATTTTTCTTGGATTTTAGAACTGCTTAACACTTGAATATGAGGCACTACAACACCATACACTATTTTTGGAAAAAGCTTAGTATAATCACAACTTAGGTTAAATTTTTTCATTAAAGGCGAGATATTTTTGCGAGTTCCTCCTCCATTAGTATGATTGACTGCGTGTTGCAATCTTTCAATCGGGCATCTTGCAACATAAAAAAACGGAACTTTTTCAGGAATAAGACTCATATATTTTAAACTTTTTTCAGGATACACTACTAAGCTTTTGGTGATAATAAACTAGCTTTTTTATGCCATTTTGTTATTGCAATTTTTTTCCTTGTCATTGCAAGAGTTTGTAAGAACTCGTGGCAATCTCTTTTGAAGTCAAAGTTAAGATTGCTTCGGGGATTCCCCCCTCGCAATGACGAGAGGGAGAGGCAATGATAAATGAAGGGCTTAAATGCTTAGGTAAAGAAAGGATTTATAGGTTTATATTGAAGTGCAAAATCAATTTAGAATTAATGGCATTTTACTCAATGCATTATAAAAAGCTACAAAAAAGACCAAAAACTTAATAATCAATTAATTTAAATTATAAATTGAGGTTTTATAATTTTATTTTTAATTAATTTTTGCTACACTTGTCTAAAGAGGCAAGAGAGAGATTGCTTCACTTCGTTTGCAATGACGATACTTTTGTCATTAGCTAAAAAGGTGGGGGAAATGCAAAATCATATTAAAATGCTCTATAACATCGGCTATAAGAGATTCTACAATTCAAAAGAATTCCTCTTTTTTCAAGGTGAAATTCCCAAAAAACTACTTGTTGTTTTAAAAGGAAAGGTGCGACTTTATAAAAGCACACAAGAGGGTAAAGAGGAGACTATCCATACTATTAGTGCGGTAAATTTTATCGCTGAAATGCCCTCGTTTATGAATATTCCCTATCCTGCTAGTGCCGTCTGCCTAGAGGAATGTGAAATCCTAGAAATTGAACTTGCTTTTTTTAAAGAATACTGCACAAAAAATTCTGATTTTTGCCTCTCTTTTATTGCTTCACTTTGCCATAAAATTGAAATCCTAGAATCCCTCCTAACAGCGAGTACCCAAAGTCTCAAAGAAAAAACAATCCGCTTTCTTATTCAAAATAAATCGGCACTTGCTAACCTCTCGCAACGACAAATCGCACAAAAGCTTAATACCAGCCCAGAATCGCTCTCAAGGATTTTAAGAGAGTTAAAAAAGCAAGATTGCATTCAAACCCAAAAAGGTAAAATTCTCCTCACTCAAAATGCCTTGAAAATCTGCGAGGAACCCTAAAAGCTTTAAGACTTATCCTCTAAAACAGGATTTTAAGGGCTTGGAGGGCTGCTTCTAACTCTCTTTTAAAATGAACCATAATAGCAGGAACAATCACAATAAGCACTGCAAAAGCCACCGAGATTTTTACAGGAAATCCGATTGCAAGGAGATTGAATTGCGGGTGGGCTTTCATAATCATTCCAAAAATAATATCAGAAAGCAAAATCAAAGCAATAATAGGAAAAGCAAGTGTTAGCCCCACTAAAAACAAATTAGAAAAAGCTAAAAAACTATATTGAATATAATTTTGACTAAACATAAAACTTCCCAAAGGCACCGCCTCAATACTCTTGACTACAAAATAAAAAAATAAATGATGATAATCTAAAGCCAACATTAATAATAAAGCCAAAAGACTTAAAAGCTGCCCTACTATGGGCTTTTGAGCTCCTGTAACGGGGTCAAAAGCATTGGCAATGGTTAAACCCATCGCAAAAGAAATCATCTCGCCCCCAAAAGAAATCATACCAAAAACAATCTGCAAGATAAAAGAAGCAAGAAAGCCAAATAGAATCTCTGAAAGTCCCGCTACAATGAAGCCTAACATTGTCATATCCGCAGGGGGAATAATCTCGACTAGGGGAATAAAAAGTATCGTAAGCCAAAAAGCAAAAATCCCTTTAATCTGCATTGTAATAAGCTGATTTTCAAAAAAGGGAAAAAAGGCGATGATTCCTGCAAATCGCAAAAGCAGTAATAAAAAATTGGCGACATTCCCTTCTGTGAGATAGGCGAGGAGTTCCATTATTTTATCGGTTTAAGTGTGCAATCTTCAAGCTTGTAAGCCCTTAAAGCCTTGTTTGCTAAAAGTGAATCGTGTGTTACAAACACTAAAAGGGCTGAAGTAAGTTGGACATAATCAAAAAGCAACTGCATAACCGCAAACGCCGTTTCTCTATCTAAATTTCCCGTAGGCTCATCAGCAAAAATAATTTTAGGTTTTTTTGTCAAAATCCTCGCCATAGAAAGTCTTTGTTGCTGCCCACCACTTAGAGAGCCGACATTTTTAGGCAATGTCTCTAGCACATCAAAAAGCGATAAAACTTCATTATCAATCTTTTCACCGCTCAATAAAGAAGTAACTTGGAGATTTTCCAAAGCACTAAAACCTAAAAATAAATAATGGGATTGAAAAATAATCCCGATTTTTTTTCTCCGAATTTCCAAAATTTCTTCTTGTTTGAGGGCATAAATATCTTTTTGATAGAGATAAACATTCCCGGTTTGGGGTTTTAAAAAAGAAGAGAGGATATGCAAAAGTGTGCTTTTACCACTCCCGCTTGCCCCCATTATAGCGATTGTCTCACCCTCTTGTGCTTCCAAAGAAAGATTGGTAAAAAGCGGTTTTTCATAATGATAAGAGATGCCCTCTGCCTTAAGTAATGACATCTCGCAATCCTTAACCTAATTGTGCTTTCACTTCATCAGCAAAGTTTGAAGTTTCTTTTTGGATTCCCTCGCCAAGCTCAAATCGGATATATTCTACCACTTCAATACAATCACCAAGCTCTTTACTTTTTTGAGTAAGCACTTGAGCAATAGTTTTTTTATCGTCCATTACGAAAAATTGTCCAAGCAAGGTTAGACGTTGGTCTAAAATTGTAGAATCCGCTTTGAAACGTTCCATTTGTCCGGGAAGTATTTTATCCCAAATAGCCTCTGGCTTCCCTTGAGCTTTGAGTTCGCTTTTCAAAAACTCCTCTTGTTTGGCTAAAACTTCATCGCTTAGTTCCATTTCACTAATGTATTGTGGGATTTTATGCAAAGGTTTTCCTAGCCTTTTTAATTCCTCATTTTCTTTTTCTAGCTCGGCGACAATAGCGGTTTTTTCACTTTTGATAAAATCCAAATCAAAGGAATGATAAGAAATCACTTGGGGTTTCATCGCCGCAGCGTGCATACATAGATTTTTTGCTAACTCACTAAGGGATTTGGCTGATTCTTGTTTTTGACACTTTAAAGCGATAATAACGCCCACGCGTCCATTAGAATGCACATAACCATTAACAATCCCGCAGCCCTCTGCTGCAACCTTTGCGATTCTCCTTACAACAATATTTTCTCCGATTTTTGCAATTTGTGTTTTGAGGTATTCTTCAAAATTCGCCCCCTCTAAACTTAATGTTTGCAATTCCTCTGTGGTAGAAATGTTGGAGTCTTGAATCATTTGGATTGTTTTTGCACTAAGCTCTTTAAATCCCTCATTTTTAGCCACAAAATCAGTTTCAGAGTTAATTTCTACCATACTTGCCTTTTTAAAATCATCGGAAACTCGGATAGAAATGCTCCCTTCTGCTGCGATTCTATCGGCTTTTTTAGCAGCTTTACTCAATCCCTTTTCACGCAAATATTCTACGGCTTTGTTAATATCGCCTTGCGTTTCCACCAAAGCTTTTTTGCAATCCATCATTCCAGCATCTGTCATTTCTCGGAGTTGTTTTACAAGCTGTGCGTTAATTTCTGCCATTTTTACTCCTTTTCTTGAGAGAGATTTCGGGTAAAATCTTCTTCTTTTAGAGCGTCTTCAAGAACTTCTCTTTTTTCTTCATCACTTGCGGGGACAATCTCTTGGGCTTGTGTAGGAGTCTCACCATTAGCAATTGCTCTCCCCTCTAAAATCGCCTCGGTGATTTCTTTGCAAAAAAGCTGAATAGAGCGAATCGCATCATCATTACCCGGGATTGGATAATCCACCATATCAGGGTCGCAGTTTGTATCCAAAGGAGCAACCACAGGAATTCCAAGTCTTCTCGCTTCTGCCACTGCAATTTTTTCCTTTGCCGCATCAATAACAAAAATCATATCGGGTGCTTTTTTGAGATGACGCACACCGCCGAGGTATTGAGTGAGTTTGTCTTTTTTTCTTTGAATCATCAATTTTTCTTTTTTTGTCAAAAGGTCAATTTGTCCGCTTGATTCCATTTCCTCAATAATTTCAAGCTTGCGAATGGATTTGCGAATCGTAGAAAAGTTTGTAAGCATTCCCCCTAACCAACGATAATTCACATAAGGTGCCCCGACACTTTCAGCGTATTGTTTAAGTGTTTCATTGGCTTGTTTTTTTGTCCCTACAAACAAAATTACTTTCCCTTCAGCTGCCGCATCACGCACGATATTATAGGTATAGCGAAAATACCGCAAAGTTTTTTGCAAATCAATAATGTGAATATTTTTTCTTACACCAAAAATAAATTTTTTCATTTTGGGATTCCAACGTCTTGTTTGATGCCCAAAATGCACACCACATTCCAAAAGGTCTTTCATTGTTACCATATTTTCTCCTCATAATGTTTGGTTTTTCCTCCGCGTTCCTTAACAAGTTAAGCCAAGCTTTAGTTCCCATAAACCTAAGCTTTAGTGCAAACTTGCAACCTTACAAGGATTAACGCGTGCGAATTTTAAAATCAAGGGTTTAATTTTACTAAATTTCATATTAATTTTAGCTTTATTTAAAGTTATTTAGAAGTTTGACGATAATAAATTAGCTTTTTTATGCCATTGCAATTTCCCCTTCTCATCATTCAAAGCAACTCCTATTCTATCGTTATAATTTTCTTACCATTGCGATTCCCCACCCATCATTCCAAAACTTTGCCGAAGCAACCTAAAAAATCCAACAATCTAAATCTAAAAAAACACAAAATCTTTTGAGATTGCCACAAAGCTAAAGCCTCTTGTAATGGCAATACCCAAGATTACCACGATTCTACTAATGTAAAATCTCGCAATTGATGAAATAAATAAAATTGCTTTAGTTTCTTAATGGCAAACTTTTATGATGATGAGTAAATACAGATTGCTTTGAGCTTCTCATAATGGCATTAAATCCACATATTATCGAGCAACCGCACTCCTTCGACTCGCACAACCACTAAAATCAAACTTGAGCCTTTTTGAATTTGTGGAATCTCTTGCAAATTGCGATTGACAATCACAAAATATTCTACTTCCAAATCCGCTAAAACCTCCAAAGCTAAGGCTTTGATAGATTCAGATTGGAGATTTCCTTGCATTATGGCTTGAATGGCGACATTAAGCGATTGTGAGATTTTAAGGGCTTGCTTTTTACCCTCGCTAGAAAGATACGCATTTCTTGAACTTAAGGCTAATCCCTCTATGCTCCTTACAATCGGACAAGAAACAATCTCAATAGGCAGAAATAAATCCTCTACCATTTTTTGAATAATCAAAAGCTGTTGAGCGTCTTTTTGCCCAAAAAATGCCTTATTAGCTCGTGTAAGAAAAAAGAGTTTGCTAACAATTTGTAAAACACCATTAAAATGCCCCGGACGAACCTTTCCTTCTAAAACCTCAACCATTGCTTTAGGAGCATTAAAAGTTACCTGCCAATCAGGGCTAAAAGGATAAATCTCCTCACAAGTTGGCATAAAAACAGCATTTACCCCTGCCCTTTGGCAGATATTCAAATCCGCCTCTTCTTGACGAGGGTATTTTTGAAAATCCTCATTCGCTCCAAATTGTGTGGGATTGACAAAAATAGAAACAATCGTGCAATCACATTGTGCCTTAGAAGCCTCAATCAAAGACAAATGCCCTTGATGCAATGCTCCCATTGTGGGGACTAACCCAACGATACCCTTAGGATTTTGCTCCTTAAAAGACGAAACAAAATTTTTTAATGCCAAAACTTGTTTAAAAACTTGCATTATAAGCCCTTTTGTAAAAATAGTGAGGAATTATGCGACCATTCCCCTTAAAAAAGAAATAAAAAAATATTTTTTATGCTAAAATACATTTTTTGTTTTAAGGTTTTATTTCAAGGGGTAAGTAATAGAAGAGTCAAAAGGATTACAAGATTTACAGGATTTAAAGAAAATTAGCAATAATGATTTTTTAAAACTGCCTGAACACGCAGTGAGTAATTACTCTAAACCAAACGATTTTATTTTATTTCCTTATTTCCCGCAAAGTGCATTTGTGGCTGAAGCTGCGGCAAGTGAGCGAATTTGCTATATTTTTGATTCTAATCCCCTTGTTAAGCCGATGTTTGAATCAGAATTTTGCTACCCTAGTCTTATGGGACTAAGAAATCGTCTCCAATCTCTCAAAACCATTGCGAAATTCCCTGATTGCGGTGTCCAAAAATTCTTTAATGAACAAACTTATAACGAAATAATGGCAATCCGACTTTTTCTTGAAGATGCTCCTCAAGATGCTATAAATCCTTGGATACGCCGTTTGTGTGCAGATTCTCTAAAGCCACCTAATCCCAAAGCGGAATTGATTGAGTATGTGGATATTAAGGACTCCATTTACAAAAATTACAAAACAATCTTTCAAGAGGCTGACCCGATGAAAATCCTTATTCAGCACTCTTATAAGCCTAATTTTAGCGATAAAGACGCTTTTGAGACACAATTCAAAGATAAAAAAGTACCCATTATCTATTATTCCCCTTATCAGATTAATATTGAAGAATATGCGGCTAAAAACTTTTTGAAAATGTGGTTTTTTGCTATTACAAAAGAAGATCTCCTTGATGCAATCCCACAAGATGAAACTCAATGGGTGTCGCGTTGCAAAAGAGATTTTCAATTCCTACATAAAAAGCTAGATTTGGGCGGGATTTTTTATATTGAAACCCATAAGATTGAAGATGTCTCAGAATTTTTAAAAATCGCTCTTTTTTATAACTATAAAAATTTGCATTATTTCGAAAATGAGGAAGGCTCAAAAGTATTATTTTTACAAAAACCTAAGCCTTAAGAATATATTAAATTACTTTGGGTTAAAATTGCTCTTTTTTATTATCCAAGATTTAAGCTTGGCTTGATAGCTCAGTCGGTAGAGCAGGAGACTGAAAATCTCCGTGTCGGTGGTTCGATTCCGCCTCAAGCCACCATTTAGCCTCTTTTAATCCTAAATAAAACCCAAATCCTTACCTAAAACATTAAAATATAGGGCAAGTTTGTATCTTTCAGTGGGAATAATTTCAATTTTTTAAAAACTTTTAAAATCTATCTGCTATAATCGCACGATAATTTAAGCTTTAAGCAAATTAAAAAATTTAACATAGGATTTAAGGAGTAAAAATGTTAATTTTCGCATTAGTGGTGCTGATACTTTGCGTAGCAGTGCTGTTTATGGGGGTGAAAATCATTTCCCACTCAAGCGTATGAAGACAAACTTTGTGAAGGAGGCGAAGGCGAAATACGCGAGGGTATGGTGTATTTTAAAGGCACTTTGTGGGCGTATGAGAATACAAAGCATTCATTCAAAGAGGGCGATAAGGTTAAGGTAAAAAAAATCTTAGACAATAAAGCCATTATAGAATCTCATTAGGGATTTTTTAAAAATAAAGAGGGTAGAGCAAAAATTAAAATTTTCTTTAGTCAATAAATCTAAATTCATAAAATCAAAGCAAGAAACTCTCCAAAATCCTAAAATATTTTTAAATATAACTTATAGATTTAATAATACTTAAAGCTTAATAGCTCTACAATTTCACGCATTTTATTTTAGGAGACAAATAATGAAACTCAAATCTTGGTTTTTAGCTTTTGTTTTAGGTGTTTTTTTGACTGCGTGCGGTTCATCTGGTCCTGAAGATATAGCCTTAGATTTTACCAAAGGAATGTATAAGGGCGATAAAGGTATCACCAAATACATTTACCTTAAAAATAAAGAGGGTAAAGAAGAGCCCGGAGCAAAGGAATTTGTAGAAGGAAAAATAGCAGCAGGTGTAGCACACGAGAAAGAACAAGCAGACGCTAAGGGTGGCGTGAAAGAAATCGCTATCACAAATAAAGAAATAGAAAAAGATAGTGCTAAGGTGGAATTAACGACAACCTTTAAAGACAAAAGCACAAAAACAAATAATGTGTATCTCCACAAACAAGAGGGGAAATGGTTTGTTGATTTGAAGTAATCCTAGATTGCTTCAATAAAACCTTGCATTTTGCTTTGTCATTGCGAGAGGCTTTCAGCCTTGTGGCAATCTATAAATTTGACATTTACAGATAAGATTGCTTTGACAAAACCCTGCGATGACAAAAAATAACAATGGGTGGGGTTAGCCCACCTAGTTAATAAATATTTAATCCTTTAATCCCATATTCTTAATTTCTTCTTCTAAACAATAGTTTTTTATTGTATCGAAATAACCTCTTATTACAGGGTCGTAGGACACTTGATGACAACCTATTGTTGCTGTTTCTCCTTCTCCAACCCGGTATTTTACCTCATTTCGTATAAATTCTTTATCTGCTTCGGTCATATTACCAGCTTCAGCCCTATCTTCTATTTTTTTAGTACAAAATCTTTTCACATTTCTACCAACAATCCGAGGATATTTTGCTTTAGAAAAGAGTATTTCTTCACCAAATCCATATTCCATTATTAGGACATTGAATTGCAAGCAAAAGATCTTCATATTCATCCACTTGAGTATCCATAACAACCTTGTAATTATTTCCGACGACTTGATCGGTTATGATTTTATACCTACTTGATTGAAATTTATCCAAATTTGGAATTTCTACCATTCTATATTCAGCAAAAGCTCCAACTGCCAAAGCCAAAGTTAGCACTAAGCACCGCATTATTGTTTTCATTTTTTCTCCTTTAAAGTAAGTTTAAGCTTTTTGCTTATTGAGTTCTTTGCCACTTATCCACAAAAAGTGGTCAAGCTCTCTATTGCTAAAAGCTTCTAAGCCATAAAAGCTTTTAAAAATAGCCATAAATTTGGCGTAGTCTTTGATGTCTTTTTGAGCGAAGTCGTAAAATTTGTCTTTATTATTTAAACTTTTGAGCTTTTTTTCCACAAAACTATCATAGATGATATAAAAACTTGGATTGTGAAAAAAGCAGTATTTTGTCGCAAAAGAATAAAGAACTTTTCTCTCCCCTTTTTGGTTAGTAAAATCAGCGATTTTAGAGATAAGTTCTAAGCTTTTATTTTGCAAATCTTTGTCGATGTTAAGTTTAAGAATGTGTTTTGTCATTTCATAAATTCTACCCTCGTCCATTCTTAAATTTGTGCTGTATAGGCTATCTAAAACACAGACTTTTGAAAGCACGAATTTTCATCAGTGTTTTCTTTGTGTGTTTTAAAAAGCTCGGCAATGAGTTTTTCCTCCTCTCTGTAATGCTCGTATTTTTTATCTTTGTTATAGATTTCTAATGCTTTTTTACTTCACTTGTCAAATTTTTACCCATATTTTTATCCTTTTATTTATTAAATTTGAATTTAAGTGTATAGAGAATACCACAATAGTGCATTTCTTACACAATACCTTTTTAGCACAATATTAGGGTATTAGCCTATCAAAGTTCTGCATTGTATTAAACGCAAAACAATTCTAAAAAAGATTTGGCGACCCTTGAAAGATTCGAACTTCCGTTTATGCTGTGAAAGAGCATTATCCTTGGCCACTAGATGAAAGGGTCAGAGGAATTTTAACATATTCTTACCCAAAGAATCTTAATTTACTTGCTAAAAACAAATTTTTACAGGAAACGGATTTGCAATTTCAAGGTGGGGCTGTTTTGTGTATAAGCTTGATTACAAGGGGCTTTGGGGTATTTTGTTTATTTGTCATTGCAAGAGGTTTTCGCCTCATAGCAATCTATAAAATTGACACTACGCAAATAAGATTGCTTGGGAATTAACATTCCTCGCAATGACAAGAAAGCGTCCCGCATAACAGAATAAACACAATGAGACTCCCCCTCGAGATGAGGGAGATTAAGCAAGTTGGGCTTTGAGCATCCAAATTGCTTTTTCAAAAGTTGCGATTTTTTCATCAGCAAGTGCTACTGTGCCTTTATCGTTAGCCTCATCTGCAGTGTCTGAAAGGGATTTAAAAGATTTAAGAAGATATTCATAATCAGTCAAAACCGCCTTAGCGATAGTTTTAGAATCAAAACTTGTTTTGCTTTCTTCTTTGATTTTGCTTGCAGCTAACATATCTTTGAGTGTTACATAAGGTTTATCGCCGATTTGTAAAACTCTCTCGGCTACATCGTCCATCAAATCAGCAATATCATCATACATTTCCTCTAAAGCTGCGTGAACAGGGTGAAAATCCATTCCTTTTACATTCCAATGATAATTGTGTAATTTAATGAAAAAAACCGCACAATCTGCTTCAATTTGTTTTAATGACTGAACAACTTTACTGCTCATAGGTTCTCCTTTAAAATTTATTTATGGGTAAGATTATAGCATTTTTATAGCAAAAAACAATTAAAACTAATAATAATTTTTATTAATTTTGAATAATTATTATTTAATAATTATTTATTACCCACCGGTTTTATAAAAAGCACGGGTGGAAGTTTGGTTTTGATTCCAATCATTTTTTTCAGGCTTATTTTCAACGCATAATTTTAAATTTCTCAAAATCTCCTCTGTATCGCCTCTAAGCATTGCTTCTTTAATATCCACTGCATTTTCGTAATACAAACAAGGAATCAGCTTCCCCTCGCTATTAAGCCGCACTCGATTGCAACTTTTGCAAAAATCATCATTATGAGGGGCAATAATCCCAAAAATATAAGGGGATTTATCTTTTTGTGTAATCCTATAAAGTGTCGCAGGACCAAAAAAATCTTTATCTAAGACTTCAAAACTATATTTCTTTTGGATTTGCTCTAAAATCTCCTTAGCTTTCAATCCTTTTGTGTTTTCTTTAGCATAAATATTTTCCATAAATTCAATAAAACGCACTCCCACATCAAGCTCCATTGCGTATTCTAAAACCTCTAAAATATCTTCCTCATTGACTCCCCTAAGTGGCACCATATTAAGCTTAAGGGTAAATCCTGCTGATTTTGCTGCTCTAATCCCCTCTAAGATTTTATCTAAGCCATCGCGTTGAGCGATACATTTGATTTTTTCTTTATTTAAAGAATCCAAAGAAATATTAATGCGTCTCAATCCCGCTTCTCTTAGAGGCACAGCAAGTGGAGCGAGCAAATACGCATTAGTCGTTAGGGCAATATCGATTTTGGGGCTATACGCATAAATTTGTGCGATAAACTCCACAATTCCTTTGCGTAAAAGCGGTTCACCCCCTGTAATACGAATCTTTTTCACACCCTCATCTAAGGCAACTTTGATAAAATTTAAAATACTCTCCAAAGGAACATCATCTTCTTCTTTACCTAAATCCATAGGGATATGAGGCATACAATAAAGGCAGCGGAAATTGCACCGCTCGGTAACACTAATGCGGATATAATCAATCTTACGACCAAAACTATCAACTAGCAATCTAGCTCCTAAAAATTAATCTAAACTCCTAAAAATTTTTGCAATCATACCAAAAGCATAAAAAAAAAGATATAATTTAACTCAATAAAAAGAGATTTTGGAAAAAAACTTGGAGGAGATTTGATAGATTGCGTTATTTTATGCGGCGGTAAAAGCTCAAGAATGGGGACACCAAAAGAATCTTTGAGATTTGCTAATCAAACCTTAGCTCAATATCAATACAACAAGCTTTCTTACTTTTTTGATAAAGTCTTCTTTTGTGCTAAAAAACCCATAGAATCTTTTGAAACGATTTTAGATTGCACTAAAGAACTTTTTGCTCCTATTTTTGGCTTAAAAAGCACCTTGGAAACCCGCAAAAAAGACACTTTTATCCTTGCTATTGATACGCCTTTTTTAGCTTATGATTCCCTTGAAGCTCTCATTAATGCTTATCAAAAATCCCACAAAAGCACTTTTGCTAAAAACACCAAAATTCACCCCTTAATTGGTATTTACGCTTATGAAACTTTAGATAAAATCAATCAGCAAATTTCCCAAAATGACTACAAACTTATGCGTTTGCTAAATCTAATCCCTACTGATTTCATAGCAATCCCAGAGGAGCAAACCCGCAATCTCAACACACCGCAAGATTACCAAGAGATACTTAAGGAGCTTTAATGGCAGATGAACAAGAAAAGACTGAAGAGGCAACCCCCCGCAAGATTGAAAAAGCAAGGGAAGAAGGCAATGTCCTCAAAAGTCCTGATGTTAATGCTTTTTTAGGCTTAGTTACGGGACTAAGTTTGATTTTTATTTGCTTTAATTTTTGGGTGAATGGCATTAGTTCGATATTTCATCAAATTTGGTCGCTTTTTACGCAGGATTTAACGGCAAATGGCGTATTTTCTATCGCTCTTTCTTTGGTTTTTGAAGTCCTTAAACTCCTTGCTCCTGTTTTCCTCTCCTTAGTAATTATGGGCGTTATTGCTAATGTCTCTCAAAGTGGATTTTTGCTTACCACTAAAGCAATCCAACCCAAATTTGAAAAGCTTAACTTTATCACGGGGTTTAAAAATCTCATCTCCCTTAAAAAACTCCTTGATGGCTTTTTGATTACTTTTAAAGTGCTGATGGCTTTTGTGATTGCTTTTTTTGTTTTTTTGCTTTTTATGAAAGAACTCACCACGGTGGCACTCTTTGCATTAGGCGACCAAATGCTTTGGTTTAGAGACAAAGCTCTGATTTTGATAGGGATTTTGCTGACTTTCTTTTTGGTAATGTCGGTTACAGATTTTCTCATCAAACGTTACCAATACTACAAATCTTTGCGTATGAGCAAACAAGAAGTGAAAGATGAATTTAAAAATATGGAGGGGAATCCCGAGATTAAGGGAAAAATCCGCTCTTTGATGTTTCAAGCCTCAAGAAAACGTATGATGTCAAAAATCTCTGAAGCTGACACGGTTATTACCAACCCTACGCATTATGCTGTGGCTGTCCGCTTCAATCCTAAGTTAGAGAGAGCCCCTAGAGTCCTTGCTAAAGGAGTGGATTTACTCGCCCAAAAAATCAAAGAAAAGGCTTTAGAATACGATATTCCTATTATTGAGAATCCACCTTTGGCAAGAGCTTTGTATAAAGATGTGGATTTAGACCAAGAAATTCCCTATTCTCTCTATGAAGCGATGGTGGAAGTGCTTGTTAAAGTTCAACAAATCAATGATGCTAAAAAGAAAAAAGTATTTTAAATTCATCACACAAAAGGCTTAGGACAATCTTTTGTTTATTCATCATTGCGAGAAAAATCGTTAGATTTTTCGTGGCAATCTCTGCAAAGTAATCTAAGAAAAGATTGCTTTACTTCGTTTGCAATGATGGAGGGGAGAGCCTCACAATGACAAAGGAAGCTCGCAATGACAGAAAAAAATCGCAATGGTAAATTTAGCAAATTTATTTTTAAGGTAAGTTTTACTTGATATTAATCTGTGAGAGGTAGGGTAAAAGCTCTAAAGCCTTAGGCTTTAAAACTTTTTCTTTTGGACATCTTCAAGAATATCTTTAGCGATATTGCTCAAAGAATCAGAAATTACTGAAGATTCATTGGCTATTTCAACATTATTTCTTGTGCTTTGGTCGATTTGAGCCACAGAATCATTAATCCTTGTGATACCTATGGTTTGCTCTTTAATAGATTCAGACATATCATTGATAGATTGAACAAGCAAGTTCGTATTGGCTTCAATCTCGCTCAAAGATTTTTGAGTTCGTTCAGCAAGTTTTCGCACTTCATCGGCAACAACCGCAAATCCTCGCCCGTGTTCTCCAGCTCTTGCAGCCTCAATAGCAGCATTCAAAGCTAAAAGGTTAGTTTGGTCGGCAATATCGCCGATGATTCCGGTAACATTTTTAATATCCTCACTTTGAGTAATAACATCATTGGTTCTTTGGGAAACATTTTGCATAGAAGAAGTGATTTGCTCTAGGGCTGAAGCTGTCTCCTCTAAAGAAGCGGCTTGTGTATGTGAACTTGTCGTTAAAGATTTTACAACGGTTTGAAGCTTACCGCTCTCTTCACCTAAGATATTAGCAAAACGCGAACTTTCTCTCAACATTTTGACGATTTCTTCACCTAAGGCATTCGCAGTTCTCTCTACTCCACCCTTAGCATTTTCGACTTGATTTCTAAAGTCAAGGTGTCTGTATTGTTGGAACACATCGTTAATGGTATTCAAATTAGTCCCTATTTTGCTCTCTAGTGTTTCTAGCAAGTGGTTAAGGACTCTTTCGAGTTCAACAAGCTGTGGATTTTGAGGGTCTGCTTTGATTCTTGCGGTAAAATCCCCTGCCTCTACGCTTTTAACAGCTCCTACGACATCGCTAACTGCTTGTTTATCTCTATCAACACCTTTTTGAGTAACTTGGAGACTATGGTTAATGCCCTCTACCATTTTTCCAAACTCATCATTTGCTTTAGCTTTTATTATTTTGGGAGCTGCCTCAACTTCGTGGTTAATGTATTTAAAGAAGCTATCAAGATACCTTGATACCGGACCAAACCTTGAGGTAACAAGTATTTTGACTAAGAAGAATATTGCCACACCTGCTAATAAAGCAATCACAGCACTAACTGCACCAATCGTCCATTTTAAACTACTCAAATCTGCTAATACTACATCTTCGGGTGCTGTTGTAATCATATAGAGGGGGTCGGAATTTTCATCATATTTATCAAAACTAAACTTTTTGATTGACATAAAAGCGGGTAAGTTATTGCTTCCCTTATAACCCACATAAAATCCCTCTCCTTTTTTACTAGCAATGAATTGTTTGAGCGTGTTAGAGCTTTCTGCTGGGAGAATCTCATAGAGTGATTTTCCCAAAGCATCTTTATGCGGATGCACATAAACAATCCCGTTCCCATTTATAAGAACTCTTAGATTCCCTTCATACAAATCAAACTTTTTGTCTTGTAAGTGGTCAATTACCTTGTCCAAATTAAGATTGAATCCCACAACAGCCACGATTTTCCCATCTAGGTTATGAACAGGGGCAGCCACTGCCATTCCAAAGAAAGGCTTTGCACCCATTGTATAATTTCTTGGCACACCCACTGATGGTTTATCACTCTCGATAGCATTACTGATTGCTGCCCCTTTTTTGAACCAATCTATGGCAAAATCACCGGCTTTAATAATGTCTATTTTTCCTCTACTAATATCCTCAAAAATCGCCAAAAATTTACCATCAGGTGCGATAAAATTAGGATTATAGGTTCTTTGAGCTTCTGTTGGGTTAGTAATGTGCAAGAAAGCGTAATCAACGAGTGTGGAAGAATCTAATATGATTTGTGTTTGTCGAATAATCTCATCTAAGTTCGCGTGTCCCCTAGTGGCAAATTCAACATCAAGAAAACCTTTTGCTGAATTAAGTAAGGCAAAAATCTCCTGAAAGTCTATTTGAGCGTAATTAGCATACCGAGCGGCACTTGCTTCAAGTAAATATTCAATGTCTTTTTCCATTTGTGTTTGAACGCGAATGCTAATAATCGATGCCAAGGTGACAATCCCCACCAAAAAGAGCAATATGCTTGAAAAAACAAGTTTCGTTCCAATCGATAAATTTTTAAACATAGTAAACATTCTCCCCCCCCCCCCTAAAAATCAAAGCATTTAAGAGGATTTAGAAATTTTTGTTAGAGATTATATAATAAACAAGCTTAAATTTACTTTTTGTTTCACATTAGTTTTTTAGGGAATAAGATTGCAATATCACAAAATAAATTTTTCTCATTGAAAAATAATAAAGATTGATTAAATCATAAAAGTAACAAAATTAAAACCGAGCAATTCCTCAAAAAAACGCTTTATTCTAAAAATTTATTGAAAAGAAAGCAAAAAATGGCTTTAATTGAAAAAATAATCTTGATATTTTAAAGTTTTTAATGTTTTCGAAATTTTTTATTAATCGTCCGGCTTTTAGTGCCGTTATTTCCATTATTGTTGTGATTGCAGGTTTATTATGTCTTTTTAATCTCCCTATTGAGCAATACCCTAAACTTGTTCCTACGCAAGTTGTCGTGCAGGCAAACTACCCGGGTGCAAATGCCCAAACAATCTCAACAAGTGTCGCAAGTATCCTTGAAAACAGCATTAATGGTGTGGAAGATATGATTTATATTAGCACCTCGACTTCTTCTAGTGGCACGATGAATTTGAGCGTGTTTTTCAATAATAGTGCTAATCCTGATATGGCAGTTGTGAATGTCAATAACCGCGTTCAAGCCGTATTAAGCCAGCTTCCTAGTGAAGTGCAAAGGCTAGGAATCACCGTCCGCAAACGCTCTACTGCAGTGGTGGGTATGTATCATATCTATTCAGAAAATCCCCAGCATTCCCAGCTTTATCTAGCAAACTATGCGATTTTAAATGTGATTGATGAGCTTAAAAGAATCAAAGGAATCGGCGATGTGGATTTGTGGGGACGCTCGGATTATGCAATGCGGATTTGGCTCTATCCTGATAAACTTGCTCTCTATAATCTTACTCCCCTTGAAGTGCTTGATAAAGTCCAAGAGCAAAATTCACAATTTGCTCCCGGAAAATTTGGGACAGAGCCGCTCGCACAGAGTGATTTAACCTACACAATCGTAACTAAAGGCTTATTTACCACGCCAGAAGAATTTGAAAATATCATCATTAAGGCAAATCCTGATGGCTCTACTTTAAGACTTAGAGATGTTGCTAAAGTAGAATTAGGTGCTCAAGAATACCTTACTTCTTACTTTTATAACAGCACACCTTCAATTCCTATTAGAATCACAATGCAGCCTAATGCCAACATTCTTGAAGTCAGCAATAATATCCAAAAAACTATGGAACGGCTAGCCCTCAAATTTCCCGAAGGTGTCAAATACTCTAATCCTTTCCGCCCCACAGAATTTATCGTGCAATCAATGAAAGAGGTAATGAAAACCTTTGTTGAGGCTATTATTCTCGTTGTTTTTATTATTTATTTGTTTTTAGGGAATCTTAGGGCAACTATTATCCCTTGCATTGCGATTCCGGTTTCTTTGATAGGGACTTTTGTCGGGCTTTATCTTTTTGGCTTTACTATCAATCTCTTAACACTTTTTGGACTTATTTTGGCGATTGGGATTGTGGTTGATGATGCGATTATTGTGATTGAAAATGTTGAACGCATTATGCACCAAGAAAATCTTAATGCCAAAGAAGCCACAATCAAATCAATGCAGGAGATTACCTCGCCGGTAATTGCGATTGTGCTTGTTTTGAGTGCGGTTTTTATCCCTGTGGCTTTTATGGGTGGATTTAGCGGGGAGATTTATCGGCAGTTTGCTATCACGATTGCTATTTCTGTTTGGATTTCAGGCGGTGTGGCTTTGACGCTGACACCTAGCCTTTGTGCAATGTTTTTGAAAAAAACGCCCACAAAACCTTTTTACTGGGTAAGAAAATTTGATGAATTTTTTGAATCCCTCACACTCAAATTTTCTTCGCAAGTAGCAAAAGTCTTAAAAAGGGGATTGCTCTTTATTTTGCTTTTGGGAGGAATGATTTTTGTAACCTATGACCTTTTTGGCAGAGTATCACACTCCCTTGTGCCAACTGAAGATATGGGAATGGTGCAAATTCACACTATCTTACCCGAGGGAGCTTCACTCTCTCGCACCGCCCAAGTGCAAAAAGATTTGATTGCGATTTTGGAGAAAAATCCTTTGGTTGCGGAGATGACGACAATTATCGGATTTAGCCAACTCTCTGGAGGGCTAAAAAGTAGCAGTGGCTCGGGATTTCATCGTCTCATTGATTGGAGCAAGCGGAAAGAAGACTCACAAAGTGATAAGGCTTTTATCCAAACAATGACAGAGGAATTACAAGGCTACCCTAATGCTCGTTTTATCCTCACGCCAACACCCACAATCATCGGGTTAGATTCAAGTGGAGTCAATGTCTATGTCCAAAGCAAAGAGGGTGGAAGCCTAGAGGAGCTAAAAAAATACACAAATTTAATGGTGCAAGAAGCCCTCAAACGCAAAGAGATTCGGCACGCTTTTACGAATTTAGCTATTGACACACCACAAGTTACGCTTGATTTGGATAGAGAAAAAGCCGCTTCTCTTAATGTGAATATTAATGATGTGTTTAGAACAATGCAAGTTACCTTTGGGAGCTATTATATCAATAATTTTGAGCTTTTTAACCGCACTTTTAGGGTGATAGCCCAATCTCAACAAGATTTCAGACAATCTCCGGAGGATTTAAGCAAAGTCTTTGTTACCTCTAAAGACGGGGATTTTATCCCTCTAAGCTCACTTTTGAAATTCCAATACACCACAGGAGCGGAGATTGTCAATCGTTTTAATCTTTTTCCTGCTGCCCAAATTATCGGCTATCCTAATGATGGCTACTCAAGTGGTGATACAATAAAAGCGATTGAAGAGATTGCAAAAGAGATTTTGCCACCAAGCTATGATATTGCTTATTCGGGTGCGACTTATCAAGAAAAAGTAAGTCAATCTAGCGGCACAATCGCCTTTATCTTTGGGCTTGTTTTTGTTTTTTTGATTTTAGTGGCTCAATATGAGCGTTGGCTTATGCCTTTGTGTGTGCTTAGTGTAATCCCTTTTGCCCTTTTTGGAGCGATTTTAGCAACCTTTTTGAGAGGCTTAGAAAATGATATTTATTTTCAAGTGGGCTTACTCGTCCTCATCGCCCTTTCAGCCAAAAATGCCATTTTGATTGTGGAATTTGCCACGCATTTGAGAGAACAAGAAGGAAAAAGTATCATTGAGGCAGCCATTAATGCTGCAAAACTTCGATTCCGCCCGATTGTAATGACTTCTTTAGCCTTTAGTATCGGGGTTTTACCTCTAGCTATTAGTAGCGGGGCAGGAAGCCTAAGTCGGCATTCTATCGCCACAGGGGTGCTTGGCGGTATGTTAGCAGCTACTTTTTTAGCCGTCTTTTTTATCCCCCTATTTTATATGTATCTCGCTAATTTTAGTGAATGGCTGCAAAGAAAACGCGAAGCTTTGGGGTGGGATTAGGCATAAATATTGACTTTATGCGAATTTTTAGTAATTTTGTTTAATTTTTGGAGATTCTGCGTGGTTAGCACGATATGGGTAATGTTTTTAATTTTAAACATTAAAATTCCTTTTTAACTTGGCACAATAGAGTTTTTACGAGCGGTTTTTTGGAAGGAGAAAAGGACTAATGCTATTAAAATAGTATAAACAGCAGTGATAAAATTTTGCCACCAATTTAAATCGCTAGTAAATAATCCCGCTATCCCAAAAATATTTTTAGGTTCTTGAAAAATCACACATAAGATTATAACTACGCTAATTATTTGAGAGACAAAAATTCCATTCTTATCTTTTAAAAAATAAACCAAAGGTGCTAAACATATAAAAAGCATTAAACAAGGGAACCAAATGAATAATGGAAGCTTACCCAAAAGTATAGAGTATAAAGCTATAAGCCAAACAAGCCATTTTAAATTTGAAATTAAATTTGTATGGTGGTCGCAAAGTATGCGATAAAATACTAAAACCCATTTATCTATCCAATCTTTTGAAAATTTTTGGGGTTGTTTATTTTCTAACTCTATTTCTTTAGCATAAAGCTCAAATTTATGATATTTAGATGCTTCCAAAAGATTATTATCTTTTATCAAGGCATTTTTAAAAATTCTAAAAGAATCTCTAAAATCGTTTGCAAAACTCTCTAAAGGTTTTTCTTTATATAAATTTGGGATAACACCTGCTTCTTTCCTTGTTCTTTGATTTTCATATGCGTTATATTCTTGATTTATTCTCTTATTCAAATCCTCAAAATCAAAATTTAATTTTGCATTAATAAGATTCAAATTTCCTTTAAAAATAGCTTGAGAAAAATTTGGAGTTTTCTTAAAATCTACTCCATAAAAACAAGCAACTTTTTCAAACTCGCATTTGCAAAAATCAGCATATTCACAAAAATGAGAATTGTTGAAATAGATATTATCTTTAAACTTAGAGTTTTGAAAAAATGCTTGTTTAAATTCATTATTTTTAAAATAGGCTTCACTAAAAAATTGACAATTTAAAAATATAGCAATTTCAAAACCGCAACTTCCAAAACTATTTGATTTTTCTGTATTTTTATCGTCAATTTCTTTTCCAAAATAAACTCTTTCCTTAAAAATAGTATTTTTAAAATTTACTTTTATATTATCCACTCCAAAAAATTTTAAATTTGCTTTAAATTGACATTTCTCACAATCAATATTATTTTCTAATTTAACATTAAAAAATTCTATATCGTTATTAAATGTGCTTAGTGAAAAATTTAAAACCTTTCTAAAAACACAATCTACAAAGGTAATATTTTTAGAGATATTACAATCAAATATTATTATTTCTTGTGTAAATATACAATGCCTAAATTCTAAATGAAAATTTTGCGGTAACTCCGTTGTTAGCTGTTTTGGTATTTCTAGTTTTTTATCTGTATTTCCTGAAATTTCGTAAGCAATTCCCTCTGTTGTTTTGTATCCTTTAATAAATTGTTTATCTATCCCGAGTTTGTTTGCTATAGATTCTATGTTGAATTTTGAATCTGTCATTTTAACCCTCTATTATTTTAACTTCCTCTTTAGTTAGATTATACAACTTATAAACTAAATTATCGATTTGGTTTTCTAGGGGAGAAGTGTCTGCTTTAGTATCTTTTGCTTTAGATTTTAAAATTTCATCAACTAAAGCGATGATTTGATTTACTAATTTTTGATTTTGTTTATTGATTTTGGGGATAGGGATTCTCTTTGCCATTTCATTTGAAAGCTGAAAACTTCTTATAGCTTTAGCAAACACAAAATAATAACAATACCAATTTAAAAATTTAGAATGCAAAAGCCCCAAAATATAACGATTAGATATATCTTTGTTGCATATAATTTGATGAATAGTATTTACTATTTTATAACGAGATAAATTAATTCCTAAAGGAATAGTTCCTGTCATTTTTATATGCGGATAGGGTTTTTCAATATGGGCAATGAGTCTTTGCACTAAAACGCTATTATTTTTAATATTTGCTTTATTGCTTGTTTTTATTTCCTTAGATATATATCCTTTTTCTCCATTTATAAAATACCTTTGAATCTCTTTGCCACCCAAAACTATAAAATCATCTTCGCTTGATTTAATGTGAGAATAAAAAACATCTCCCCAAATATTTTCCCCACAATCTGCTAAAGAAAATTGATTATTTTTCTTTATCTTTAATCCTAAGTCTAGCTTTTCTTTTTCCAAATCATTAAGATAAAATCCAAATGTTTTACATTGAGTTTTTTCTATCGTAAATATATTTTGCAACGCCCCATCTTTATTTAAAAATGCGTTCAAATAAGTTTTTGTTGGTATCTGCTTCTGCCTTAAAAAAATTATCATTTCAAGCAAAACATAGCTCCAAGCTCTCCCGCAATCAATAATATGCGAAAAATCATCATAAAGCAAATTTCGAATTTCCTCCCAATTACTTGCAAATGTTAAAGCTTTGGGGACAATAAAAGCATTTATACCATTTGGAGCGAGAATCTTATCACTAAAAAGTATAAAAAGTGCGGCAGTATCGGTATTTGAAGTTTTATAAATATTTTTATATTTTTCTCTTTCCTCTTTGCTTAATTCCACGCCATAAGGTGGATTGCCAATGACTAAATCAAAGCCTACAAAATTTCCCTCATCATCTAGCACTTCAGGGAATGCAAAACGCCATTCAAAAGGCTTGTTTGAGTTAAGATTGAAAAGCTCATCAAAAGATTTTTTGAGAGCTCCAAAGGCTTTTAAAGCCTCGCTTTCATCAAAATCATCAACAAACATTCTTTGAGAGACAAAGACTGCTAAATTTTTATCATCTTTTGCAAGATAATTACCATATTTTGCAGAATAATTCTCACATTTTACCTCAAAAGCTTTAACTTCTTTTTTGAATTTATCTTTGAAACAAAAATTTCTAAAAGTCTCAAGCAAATCTTTGATTTTAGAATCAATTTGCATTTTGTTTTCATAAAATCCCTCTTTATAGTCTTTAACTATATTTTTATACTCTTGCATTTTTTGCTTGATATTAGGATAATGAGTAAGACTTTGGTTGATGCCAAAATAAGACACCAACGAATTGCCACATTTAATATTTATATCGATATTTGGTAGAGTTTCAAGCTTATGTGTGTGTTTATCTGTAAAATCCACATAATAGCTATGTTTGAGTAACTCTATCCATAGGCGTAGCCTAGCAATCTCGCAAGAATTTGGGTTAATATCCACGCCAAAGAGATTGTTTTCGATAATATCTTTTTTGAGGGCAAAAAGTTTTTGCTCTATTTGGTGGTTTTCATCATCACTTCTTTTATAAATAAAAGGCTTAGAATCTTTAGTAATAATGTGAATTTCATCGCTCTTTAGGCTAAAATCTTTATACGCAAAGCCTAAAAGTCCTAGTGCGTGATAGATATAAATCATCTCATTAAGAGCCGAGACAAGAAAATGCCCGCTCCCCACAGCGGGGTCGCAAATTTTTATGCTTTTTAAAAGGGCTTTAAAGTCATTTTCGTGTTGTGCAAAATTTCTATCAATTTGTGTTCTAAGCTCTTTTAAGTTTTGAATTTTGTAGCCAAATTTTGCATTAAACTTCTCACACACGATTTTTTGTAATGCCTCTTTGCACATATAGCTTGTAATAAAACTCGGCGTGTAGAAACTCCCCTCTTTATAGCCATTGAGCTTTTCAAACACACTGCCCAAAACGCTAGAATTAATCAGTTCTTTTGTCTCCTGCTCTTTATTTTCTTTATTTTGAGGACTTTTACCAAAATCATAACTTGCCAAAAAATCAAAGAGGTAGCTCAAAAATTTCATTGAATGAGTGCTAGATTCTAGCTCTCCTTGCTTTTTTAAAATGCTTGTTGTAAAAAGCTCTATACATAAATCGCTATCAAGCTCACTGATTTTGAGTGGCTCTTTTGCTTCATCATACATAAAAAGCGAGGAGTTAAGATAGGGCAGGAAAGCAAATCCCCTATCCTCGCCCCTTTGGGTATAGTCTTTAGCTAAAACCTCAAAAAAGAGGTGGCTTAGCTGACTAAAACGCGTAATTTTCTTGCTTGTGAGGAATCTTAGGCTTTCGTTGTTGTCATTAAAGCTAAGCAAATTTGCCTCAATGAGTTTGAGAAACAACACACGATTAAGCCAAATGATGATATGGCTCATCGTGGATTCCTCTGCCTCCTCATCGCTTTTATTATGGGGAGAATCTTTGAGCTTTTTGTAAATCATTGTTGCAAAGCTATTTTTTTGTGTATCAAATTTAATGAGAGTTTTATTATTTTGTTTAAATTCTTCTAGCCCCAAAATATGCAAAAGCTCATTATAAAAGCCTTTGTTGAGGGCGTTTGTGTCTTTTTGAATCTCATTGTGTAAAAAGGCTTTGCTTAAAATGTGAGCGATGATTTTAAGCTCTGTATCATCTTGCTTGGTGCTTTGGGCGGGATTTGGTGCAGAATCTTGTTTAGCATTGTGTGTGGTGCTTTGCAAGGCATTGCGGAGGTCAAAATATGTGCCTTTAAGGGTGATATTAAAAAGATTCTCCTCTCTATCACCCCTAAAATCTTTGCTAAGAATATTTGAAAGCTCGATGTAAAATTCTGTTTGATTTTCAACTTGAGAGCCTTTTTGATTAAGGATTTTATAGAGATTGTCAATGCTTTTGTTTTTGTAAAAATATCTTTTAAATTCTGCCGCCCTAAACACATAAAATTCATAAAAATTTGTAATGATGATAAAATTAAGATTGATATTGCCTTTTTCTCGCTCTCGCAAGTAATACAAAATGCACTGGTGTAGGGCTTTGCAGTTTGGATTTTCTTTGCTAAAAAAATCTTTAGAATCTGGCTCTTTGGCTTCGATGATGACTTCAACTTGATTATCTTTAAGCAAGGCGAGGTCAATCTCGCTATTGCCTTTTTGTTTATAGCTTGAATGTGTCTTAAAGCCTAAACCTTGCAAAAATGGAGCTAAAACATTTGGAACAATGGCGGGTTCGTTTTGGTTTTTTTGGGATTCAAAATTTGCTAGATACTCTTGCACTTTCTCCTTAAAACCCTCAAAATCCTTTGTGTTAGGGCTTTTCTCTATAAAACTTTGAAGTGAAATTAGCTCAAATTCCATTTTTGCTCCTTTTTTCTTGAATTATTATAGCAAAATTAAAATTTGTATTTAAGCCATAAATCTTAAAAAATAAATTTAAAAAATCCTCAATTCCATTTTAAATCATAGCATTACCAACACCATAAACAGCAAGTCTTTAGGATACAATTCACACTAGCAATACTAAAATTTATTAAGAGATTTAACAAACAAACTATTATTTAAAACACAAGCAGCACAAGCAGTCATTATTTCCCTCTTTACATTCTCATCTCCGCACCGTCCTACTTTACCACATCTGAA
>JAFLSC010000017.1 GCA_022511145.1 Helicobacter sp. | reverse complement strand
CAAAAGTTACAAATCAAGATTCTAAATCTTTACAAGATTTTAGGCTAACTAATGCAGAATCTAAAGAAATCCAAGTATTAGCTTCAGAATCCTTACAGACAGAAGCTTCACAAGCAGAAGCACTAAGTGATGAGGAAATATTAAAGAGAGTGCGAGAAAATGTTGATTTTTGTCGAACAACTTGGAGGGAAGTTCTATGGCGTCCTAGTCAATATGATACTATATTAAAAGATATTGCAAAATCATTCAACTTAGATAAAGTTCCCCATGCTGGTGGTGTAATATATTCATCAATACACGAATCAACAGGTCATATACTATTACGAGACCCATATTTCATTGAACAAATAGAAAACAAAGTAAAAGAAAATTCGGGACAAAAAATCACTCAAGAAGAAGTGCAAGAAGCACAAAAGTTTCTTAATGAGCAAATGGATAATCTAATGTTAAAACTCTATAAAGCTAATCCCAAAGTAACAGAGGATACAATGAAAAGAGAATTTATCTTTCATTCAGAATATTCTAAAAATCCTAGATTTGAATATGAAATATTAGAAGACTATCCCGAGCTGGAGTATGATATAAGGCTTTCTTATATTTTAGAGGGCTATGAGGCTAGGATATATGCAGATAAGCCCGATGATGAATATGAAAAATTTCTCTATAAAGCAAAAGAATATCTTAGTGATACTGAAAAGCTAAAAGACTATCTTAGTGGTGCTAAAACACTAGATGAGGTTGATAAAGATACATTGTCGGTAATTCAAAGGGGACTGGCTGGATATAACCTTGATAAAATAGGTGCAACAGGATATGAATTTTTTTCTGCACTCTCTGATATGCTATCCCCTATGGAACAAGAGCAAATTATCGATGCTATTGCTAAAGTAATGGGATTTTATTTACAACCTAATTCCATAGAGATTAATGGAATCAAAATATCTTGGGAGCCACAAACAAGCTATTATAGCGATAAATATGATATGTATTCTATTAGTTGCAATATCTCTTTTATGAACTTTGAAGTCAGTTACCCCCAATCAAATCTTTTTGGAAGTGTTTCTGATAATCTCTTAGTTTCTCTAGCTTCAAATTTCAATCCTACTCAAAGCGTTCTTGAAATTTTAGAGCAAAAAGATAAACAAGAACAGGCAAATCAAAGTTTAGAAAATCAAACTTCAGCAAACACACAAACAAATCAAGATTTGGAAAACCAAACTTTAGAGAGCACCCAAGCAAAAAAAGCTTATGATGATTATAAATCTAATCCTTTAACTTCCAAAGCCTCTAAAGAAATCAATGATTTTGTTAATGAAGTCATAAGAAAAGCAAAAGTGTAATGTAAAGATTGCTTTTATAGCACATTTTTGTGATTTATTTTTGTATAACAAGCTTGGGATTTGCTTTTAGCATTTCACACTTCAATTAGCAAAACCTATTATAAAGGGATAATTTAAATAAGTTTATATTGATTTTATTTTATAATAGCACCTATTAATTTTAATTTTTAAAGGTTTTTATGCTATCGCAACTCAAAATCATTCTTTCTAAAAACGATAAACGCTATATCGTTTTTTTGCTGATTTTTTCTTTGATAATTTCTTTGGTAGAACTCATTGGCGTTTCTGCGATTGCCCCTTTTATTAGCGTTGCTAGTGATTTCTCTCAAATCCACTCTAAAGCCTATTATGCCTTTTTTTATGATTTATTAGGATTTCAATCCCCTTATCATTTTGTCATTACTTTTGGGATTGTGCTTTTGTGTTTTTATCTTTTTAGAAGCTTAGTTAATCTCATCTATCAATATTTCCTCGCACGATTTACTTTTGGACGCTATTATTTGATTGTGGGGCGATTGTTTGTAAATTATTTGGGGCTAAATTATCAGGATTTTTTACAAAAAAACACCAGCCATTTAACTAAAACTATCACTTCAGAGGCTCATAATTTCACGACATTACTTGGGGCTGTGCTTTTTGGAATCACAGAAATTTTCGTTGTTTTACTTATCTATGGCACTCTTTTGTTTGTGAATTTTAAAATCACTTTCGCCTTAACTTTGGCTCTTGGATTTTTTGGATTTATGATGACAAAACTCGTATCAACAAAAATCAAAAAACAGGGCAAACAAAAAGAAATTCACCAAAAAAATTTCTTTGAAACCCTTGCAAGTAGCTTTGGGAATTATAAAATTATCAAACTCCAATGCAATGATGAAACAATTATAGAGACTTTTTCTAAGAGTTCTTGGGGATATTCTCTAGCTAATATCCACAATCAAACCTTTTTTCATATCCCACGATTAGTTTTAGAGGCGATTGGTTTTTGTTTGATGATTGCAGTCGTTTTGTATCTTTTTATCACAGATAGAGAAAATCTTAACAGCTATTTACCGCTACTTTCTATCTATGTTTTAGCTCTTTATAGGCTTTTGCCCTCTGTAAATCGAATCTTGGATTCCTACAATAAAATCCTTTTTAACTTCCGCTCCCTAGAGATAATCTATCAAGATATTCAAACTCAAATTGCTAAGTTAGGGGATTTGCCTCTAGCCTTTAACCAAGAAATTAAACTCCAAAATATCAGTTTTGGTTATGGTGAAAAAAAAGTTCTTGATAATATCAACCTTGTGATTAAAAAAGGCTCAAAAGTTGCTTTTATTGGAGAGAGTGGGAGCGGAAAAAGCACTTTGGTGGATTTGATTATGAGTCTTTTAACTCCTAGCGGTGGTGAGATTTTTATCGATGGTGTTTTATTAGACTCTCAAAACCTCAAATCTTGGCGAAAAAAAATCGGCTACATTCCACAAAATGTCTATCTCTTTGATAGTGATATAGCCGATAATGTAACTTTTGGGAGGGATTATGATGAAAAACAGCTTATTTTGTGCCTACAAAGAGCTAATCTTTATGATTTTTTGCAAACGCAAGAAGGAATCCACACCAAAGTAGGTGATGGAGGGATTGCTCTTAGCGGCGGACAAAAGCAACGCGTAGCAATCGCTCGGGCATTATATGGGAATCCAGAAATTTTGGTGCTTGATGAAGCAACAAGTGCCCTAGATTCAGAAACAGAACAAAAAATTATGACAGAGATTTACCAAATCTCTAAGGAAAAAACCTTGCTGATTATTGCTCATCGCCTAAGCACAATCCAAGATTGCGATGAAGTGTATAAAATCACAAAGGGTAAGCTTGAAAAATCGGTAATTTAAAGGAGAAGTATGGATTTAAGTCATTATGGGGATTTGCCAAAAGTAAGCGTAATACTCACAACTTTTAATCGAGAATATTTTTTCACCGAAGCCATTGAAAGCCTCTTAGAGCAAGATTATCCTAATTTAGAAATTATCATAAGTGATGATGGCTCTAGTGATAATACTTTTGTTTTTGCCTGTGAATATGCACAAGACTATCCCCATATCAAAGTTTTTCAAAACACTCGCAC
Organism: Helicobacter sp.; assembly: GCA_022511145.1. Taxonomy (GTDB): domain Bacteria; phylum Campylobacterota; class Campylobacteria; order Campylobacterales; family Helicobacteraceae; genus Helicobacter_D. Next base: position 37,976 of record JAFLSC010000017.1, on the reverse strand, counting down.
CAAAGGTTCAGCAGGTAATCGCAACAATGGGATTGATAATGCAAGCGGGGATTTGTTAATTTTACTTGATGATGATGATTTGCTTTTTAAAGAAGCAATTTCGCAAATGGTTGAGGTGTATCTAAAATTTGAGAAAAAATACGGAATTATTATGGCAAACTGCACGCGTAGCGATGATGGATTCCTTTCAGGTGAAGGGCTTGATGAATCGCGAGAAATTACTTTTCAAGAAGTCTTGAGTGGAAAATTACAAGGGGAATTTATCACACTTTTTGAAAAAAAACTTTTAGGGCAAAGACGTTTTAATGAAAATTTAACGCGTGGTAATATGGGGCTTTTATGGCTTAGATTGCATCATCACAGCCCTTGCTATTATCTCCATAAACCCTTAAAATTTTATCGGATTCACGCTGAATCTCTCACCCAAAAACTCAAATACAATCCTTTAGAAATGGTAAAAAATTACGAACAAGATATTTTGCTCTTTTATCGCGAACGCAAAGCTGTTTGCCCAGCTCATCTAGCCAAGCTTTGTGCTATGGCAGCCCTTTTATACCGACAAGGCGGGAATCGTAAAAAAGCTTTCAAAAAAATCCTCCAAAGCCTATCAATCTACCCTAATTTACTTGCTTTACGCATTCTTGTGTGCTTGTTTTTGCCAGACTTTTTTCTCCCCAAACTAACTTTCCGTTTGCGTATAGAAAAATAAAATTTTAAAAAATTTTTATGGCAATCTAAGTCGTTGCGGAACTTGGTGTCATTGTAAGAGTCACAAGAGCTCGTGGCAATTTCAAAAAGAGATTGCTTCGTTTCACTCGCAATGACAAAAGCAATCTCTTAGGCAACCGCTAGGGATTAAAACAGATTCAAAACTTCTTTGAGGTTAGCAAAATGTTGTGTGGCGGTGGGTGCATTTTCACTGCCAATGTGGATTCTATTTTTCACCCCCGCTTGCAATCCTGCTTGCATATCGGTTTCTTTATCGCCCAAAATATAGCTTTCCCACTGCTCCAAATTCAAATTAAAATCCTTAATAGCCTGAAGTAGCATTCCGGGCTTAGGTTTGCGACAATCACACTTTTCCTCTTGTGTGTGGGGACAAAAATAAATCCCATCAAAACCTATATTTTTGGGATATGCTTTAGCCTCTCTAAGCGGGAGAGTGAGGGTTGAGGTAAGGCAATTTTGCACAAAATTATGGAGTTTGAGTAAATCTTGTTCTTTAAAAATCCCGCGATGAATGCCAGATTGATTAGTAACCATAATACAAAGGGCATCTTGGGATTTGAGCCTGTAAAAAAGCTCTATAAATCCCGGTGCAAAAAAAAACTTTTCAATCTCATAACCATAAGGAGAATCCTCAAGATTGACAATCCCATCTCTATCAAAAAATACTAACTTTCTCAATAGCGTAAAACTCCTAAGAATTTCTGCATTTTAATACCAAAGAGATAAAACCAAGGCGTGTTTAAAAAAGCAAAAATCAACTTTAAGCTATAATCCCCTATCATCAGCATTAACACACTTTGCCAAGGCATTACCCCTAAAAATGCAATGTGAAAGAAAATCATTGTGTCAATAAATTGCGAAAATGCTGTGCTACCCGCACTTCTTAGCCACCAAATCTTAGAAAAATGCGATTTAATCCAATAAAAAATATGAATATCGGCTTGTTGAGAGACAAAAAAAGCTAAGACACTAGCCATTGCAATTTGAGGTTCAGCCAAAAAGAAAGACGGAATGAACGCACAAACAATCCCAATTTTAACGACTTTTAGGGCATCTTGCTTGGAATAACGCTCGCTGATAATATCAGAGAGCAAAAAAGTAAAGGGGTAAGTGATTGCCCCTAAAGTCAAAAAGCTATTGATGGGAAATTGCACAAAATAATTAGAGGCAATAATCAGCCCCGTAAAGAAAAAAACACTAACACAAACCGCCGCTTTTGACATTGTTTTGTGTGGTGCTGTGGCTTCTGTCATAGTGGTTTGCATAGTAGCTTTATTAAAATCTTAGATTTTAAAAGGATTTTCCACAACCCTTTTTCTATCGACAATATAAGGAATCAAAGCCATATGCCTTGCTCTTTTAATCGCTACCTCCACGCGTTCTTGCCATTTCTTAGAATTACCTGTTAAGCGGCGTGGCATAATCTTGTAACGTTCTGAGAGTGAATGCTTAAGCATTTCCACATCTTTATAATCAATAAAATCAATCTTTGCCTCTGTGTAGCGGCAATACCTTTTAGAATATCGTTTTTTCTCTGCCATAATCTTCCTTTCTTAAAATTTTAAAACGGCACTTCCTCATCATCAATATTGATAACAGGAATTTCAGGTTCTTTTTGCGGAGCTTGTTTAGGTGCTTGCTGATAATTAGGCTTTGAATACCCTCTATTTTCTTGAGGAGTTCTGTAATTCTCGCCATAGCCCTCACTCTCTCCGCTATAACCACCACTATAATAATTTTCCTCACTACTTTGTGCTTTGTTAGGATTTCCACCTAGCATCTGCATACTTTCTGCTGTGATTGTGTGCTTGCTCCGTTTTTGTCCGTTTTGGTCGCTCCAACTCTCCAAAGTCAAACGCCCTTCAATAAGCACTGATGAACCTTTTTTGAGATACTGATTGGCTACTTCAGCTGTCCTTCCCCACAAATTCACATCGATATAGCAGACTTCATCGCCTTGTGTGCCATCTTGCTTTTTGTATCGGCGATTGGTTGCCAAAGTGATTTTTGCTAAGGCACTTCCGCTAGGTAAATACCGCAATTCTACATCGCGTGTGAGGTTTCCTGCTAAAATAACTTTATTAAACATTCTCGCCCCTTATTATTGAGCTTCCTCTTGGGATTGCTCACCTTGAGGCTGCTCTGGTGCTTTTTCTTCAGGCTTTTCTTCTGCTTTTGATTCTTTATGTTCTTTGAGCGTTGCAGGCTTTTTATTATGAATGGCTCTATCCACAAGCACTTCCCACGCTTTTTGCTCTTTTTTGCTCTCATACTTAATGACAATAAATCTTAAAATATCCTCATTAATACGATAGAGTCTCTCGAGTTCTAAGACTAGCTTAGGTTCAGCCTTGAAGTAAATAACATAATAATAACCCCGCTTATTTTTCTTAATCTCATAAGCGAGATTTCTCATTCCCATATCAAGATTGGCTGCAATCTCTCCCTTATTGTTGAGAATAACAGATTTGTAAAAATCAATTTTCTCTCCGATTTCCTCTTGTGTGAGAGTGGGTTTTACCACAAACATTGTTTCATAAAAACGCATAAAACTCCTTTTGGATTCCGCCCTTTTTCAAAGCAAAAAGAGCAAGGATTTTTTATATAAAAGATTAAATTTTACCTTAATAATTCTTGAATTTTTATTAAAGTACTCAAAAATCCATTCCCCTTACTTATTCCCTTAAATGTCTCCTCCCGCCATTTCTCTAAAATATAAAAAATCTTAGCGTATTGCTCTTGACGAATCAAAATTGCAAAATGCTTTTTTTTATTTAAAATCTCTTGGGGCAGATTATATCCCAAAACCTCTTGGGAATTTGCATCACCATTAATTTTAATATGACTAGCAAACAAAAAAAGTTGATAAAAATACCGCTGCACCTCGTTAATAAGTTCAATTTCATCAAATCCCTGCTCAATAAATTGCCTTAAAAGTGGATAAAAATCCCGCTTATTTAAAAGCAATTCCAAAATCTCCTCATACTCCACGCTACCTAAACCATAGCCTAAAAAATCAATGGTTTGGGCTTGAATCTCTTCTTCAAAAATGCTGTATTTTTGCAATTCAGCCAGACTCAAACCCAAATCAAAATTTTGTTGTTCTAAAATCTTTCTCAATAAAAATTCTGTAATATTAATATTAAACTTCTTGGCATATTGCTGCAAAATCTCTAAGGATTCTTTGATATTAAGCGGGAAAAACCGCACCTCAAAACAATCTTTTGCTTTGAAACTCGCCGCTAAAGCTTTGCAATCTTGGGCATATTGACTAGCAGTTTTGTTTTCATTTTTGTGAAATTCTAAGATAAAATAGCCATTTTGGTTACTTATAAGCGTTTTAACAATCGTATCTAATTGTTTTTTGGGGATTTTTTGGTCTGTTTTTAAAATCACAAGATTTTCATCGCCAAACAATGAGCCTTGTGAAAAATGAGAAATAATCGCAGGAAAATCATATTCGCCAAAATAATATTGGTTTTTTTGGGCTTCTTTTTGAGGAGATTTTTGAGCAATCCTTTCGGCATAATAGCTTAATAAAAAACTCTCCTCCCCATAAAGCAAAACACATCTTAGCGGGGTATCACTCGCGAGGATTTTATCAAATTCTTTTTTATACATTTGCTCTCTTTTTTGAGGATTTTTTAGAAGTTTTTTGAGATTTTTTGGGGATATTTGGGGTGTTTTCTTGCTTTATTTTTCTTGCTCTTGGTGGCTTTAAATATTGATTGTTATAAAAAAGTTTGGAGCTAATTTGCTCATCACTATACGCTTTAACAATGCGACCATAAATCTTTGCGGTTGCAAGATTAGTTTCAATAATTTGCACAATCACCTTTTGATACTTGATTCCTGCTCCTTTTAAAATCACTACTCTTGCTCCCATTAAAGGTGCTTCACAAAGACTCACAAGCAAAGGTTGATAGGAGCTAATAACCACCGCTTCATAAGTCTGTCCGATATGCCGACTCAAATAACGGGTAAATTTTCTGTCTTTAAAGTCTAATTCTATTTTAGCAACCTCTCTTTCTTGGCGGCTGATTTGCTCACAAACCTGAATCATAGAATTTTTGAAAATAAAATCCTCTTGCATTGTGATTTTAGCTTTAAGGATTCGGTGCAATATTAAATCAGCGTAGCGGCGGATTGGGGAAGTAAAATGACTATATGCCTTAAATCCTAAACCAAAATGCCCGATATTGTAACTCGAATAAAAAGCTTGTTGCATTGATTTGATGATGAGTTTATCAACCTCATTGCGGATATTAGATTTTTGGGCAAGTTTTTGGATTTTTAAAATTGCCGTGTGTAATTCCTCTAAAGATTTGGGATACGCCTTTTTATCCCACAAACCAAGCAATCTTAGCTCGCCAAACAAATTTTCTAAATCTTTAGATTTGGGCTTAGGGTGAGAGCGGTAAATACCTGCTTTGATATTTTTATCAATAGGGGTTGTTTTTCTTTGCAAAAGTAAGGCACTTTGGATATTAGCAAGTAGCATACATTCCTCAACGAGACTATGAGAGGGGCTTTGAGTCTGCGTTTGGATTGATTTTAGCTCCAAGTAAGAATCAAGCTTGATTTTTTGTTCTTCATTGAGGAAGTCAAATCCTTGCTTGAGGCGATTTTTACGCAGTTTTTGAGTGAGATTAAAACAATCTTGTAACATTAGCTGTATAGATTTTTTGGGCGTTTTAAGTGGTTTTTTCTCTAAAATCTCATCGAGCTTTTCATAAGAAAGCCCCTTGGCTACCTTGATGAGTGCCTCAAAAAGTTGTGCGTTTAAAACTACTTTGGTGCGTTTGTGTAGCCGCATTTTCCATACCATAGCCAAACGCACCTCCCCTTCTTTGAGAGAACAAAGATTTTCACTTAATACTTTAGGGAGCATAGGTATGGATTTGTGAGGAAAATAAACGCTAAATCCTCGCTTTTTTGCGTCCTTATCAAGAGGGCTATCAGGCAGGACATAATGACTCACATCAGCGATAGCAACATAAAGCGTGGAGTTTTCCTCATCATAAAAAATCGCATCATCATAATCTTTAGCATCAACAGGGTCAATAGCACAAAAAGGCAAATGTGTAAGATTAGTGCGTTCTTTAAAATCTTTAATTAACACTTTTTTGGGTAAAGTTTTAAGATAAGCTTCAGATTCCAAACTAAAATCTTCCTGTCGCCCAAAAAGATTTAAGGCAATTTTTTCATCAATTTGAGGCTCTTGCAATGTCCCTAAAATCTCTAAAATCTCACCACTTTGTGGATTAAGCTTGAATAATGTGCCTTGAGGCAGAGTCTTTAGAGATTTTTGGGAAGCTTTGATTTTATAGGGAATCTCATTAGGAAGCGAGATAGCAAGACAATTCTGATCGTATTTTTCAAGATAGGCAAGCACAAAATCATCACAAATTTGCAAAATTTCTAGGATTTTGGCACGCACTTTTCTTTTGATATGATTAGAAACCCTCTTAGCAAGGACAATATCCCCATTTTGCGTTGCTTTGATAAAATGCCTCTCAACAAGCCAATCCTTGCTGAAATTATGAACCAATGATTCGATAAATCCACAGCTTTTGCGTGTGGAGGAAAACCTGCCGATACAATAATCCTCTTTTAGGTAATAATGATTATTTTGGACTTTTAGGGCTTGGTGATGTTTGAGTTTTTTTAAGATTGCATTTTCGCTAGAAGTGAAGTTAAAATCCAGAGCAATCCCTTTTTTTAAATGATTAAAAAATTCACTCATTATTAACTGATAAACCTAAAAAAATCAGTGATAAACACACTTTTAGCAAAGTCTTATTAAAGCTGTGAATACCCAAATTATTTTTGATTATGAAATCTCTAACCACTTTGATTTGCTCTTTTATCTTTCAATTTCTTTTAAAGATAGAAATTTTACCATAAATACCTAAAAATTTCTTTGGAATTTAAAAGGAGTGTTTTTTACCGCTCAAACAGATGTAAGCAATTTTTACACAGCGTAAAGATTTTTTCATTTCTCCTATTTTCATTATATCATTATTAATTTCTCTAAAATTATTCCTTACTTTAATAACTAACAAACTTCAATCCTACCGAGCAAACTAAAATTAAAGTGATAAAAAAGAGTTTAAGAGGATTTTTAGATTCACCATAAAAAATAATTCCAGCCAAAACACCACCGGCTGTGCCAATCCCTGTCCAAATCGCATAAGCAAGTCCCGCAGGTAACTCCCTCAAAGCTATCCCTAAAAAACTAAGGGAAATAATAAAAAAGACTGCAATCCCTAAGAGGTGAATCTTTTTATGGCTTAGGGCATAGGCTTTAAGCACAATAACTCCTAAAATCTCCATAAATCCCGCCAAGATTAAAAAAATCCAACTCATTTTTTAGCCTTGATTTGATTACCCATTTCATCATTTAGCTCATCAATACCTAATGCCTCCGAGATTTGCTCGATAGCCTCCTTATCTTTTTTCTCATCATCTTTGCTAGTAAGCTTTAGCCCAATTACCCCAACAAATAAAAGCCCAATCAAAATCATCTCTGACATTACTAAAGGCTTATGGAAAAATATTATCTCACTTAAAACAACGCCTCCTGCACCAATACCTACAAAAACAGCATAAGCCACGCTCACTTCGATTTTCTTTGTTGCCAAAATCATACAAAAAAAAGAAAAAATAATACCCGCAATCGTAAGAATATAAAATTCCAAAGATTGAGAGTATTTTAAACCACTTACCCAAAGGATTTCAGCAATCCCACCCACAATAATAAATAACCAACCCATTGCCTTTAACCTTAATGAAATTTCAAATTAATGCTTCACAATGGTGATTTGCAACAATGCTCGATTTGAAGAGCCACTTTGCAATCCTCAAAAATCTCTAATTTAGTAATTTTAATCTTAAAACTTTTAATGGAGGGGAAATGTTTAGGGATTGTGTTTTTAAAATATTCTAACGCCTCTTCAAGTTTCTCAAAGCAAACAGAAAAACTCTCTTTGATAAAATCCCTTAACAAACGATAATCCAAAAACTCTCCCTCATAGACAAAACAAGCATCAATGCGGATTCTTTGAGGTTTTTCTCGCTCTTGTGGCAAAATCCCAATAATCGTCTCAAACTCAAAATCTTCTAAAAAAATTTCAAAAGTTATCATAAGTTAATCTCTTTTGTATCGCTTATTTATAGTGAGATTGCCATAAGGCAAAACCCCTTGTAATGACACCTTAGCAGACATTCTTGCTTGATAGTTCCTTTCAACAAATATTAAACTTATAATTTTCATTTTTTCTTTGCAAAATCTGCTAGATTTTTGAAAATCTCATCAAACCCTGCATTAACCGCTTCATTCATCGCATTAATAATTGCAACAAACTCACCCTCTTGCACTTTAACTCTTTGATTTGTCCAAATCTCTTTTTGCATATTTGGGGTTTGGATTCTCCCCAATGCCTTAAAAACAGCCTCATTACTTGGAACATCATAATACAAATCATACACTTTAAGGCTAAAAGTATTACGAATATTCATCATTGTTTGAGTTAGCTCAACACAATGCCTTTGAGAGCTACTCACAACAAAAGTTTCTAGCATTGCAGCAAGGCTTTCAATCCACAAATTTTTAGCAAAATACTCAATGGCATAATCACTCTCTTTGTAGGCGATTTGTTTATTAGCAATTTTATTTTGGATTAAAATCCCCTCATAAAGAAAAGTAGAGGGATTCTTAAGGCAAGGCTTGAAATCTTGAGCCTTTAATTCATAATGGTTAAGGGGAGGTAGGGTTGAGCCTACACAGCCGCTAAAACTCAACAAACCTAGTCCCAAAAAAGCCAAACCCCAAACTTTCATTTTATCTTTTACAAAAATTTTTGATTTTTCTTCCCTAACTTTTTTTTCCTCAAATTTTGCTTCCTCAAATTTTTCTCCCCCAAAGCTTTTGAATACTTGGCTTTTAAAATCTCTCAAAAATCTTTGATATATCCCCATACTTTTATGATTTAGCATACTGAACTCCTTTTATTTTCTCTATACTCCTTTTATTTTCTCTATTTTTCACGCGGACCGAGTTTATTCTCACGCACACCAAAAAGAAAATCCACAGGCGATTGTTCCACCTCATTAACCAAATCTTGACTTTGGTTAATTAATTCGTTGAGATTGAAAATTAAAGGGCTAAGAATCAAACGCAAATTATAATCCCCTCGATTGATAGACAAAGCTAAGTCTTGCTGCATTTTGCCAAGCTGCATAATCTCCTTTTGTGCTGATTGCATTGTTGATTCCAAAGAGGCACTGAAATTTGATAGATTACTCAAAGTTATTTTAAAATTTAAAAGATTATCATCGCTCAATAACGCATTAAATCTATCAAGGCTTGAATCCACTTTATCCACTAAGGCTTCTGTTTTGCTGCTGAATTTATCCACCCAATTAGGCGAAAATCCTAAAACTATCGGTGTATCTCCTTTAGAATAATACTCTCCTTCTCCCTGCACGAGTGCTAAAAATATATTTCCCAATAAAGCCTGCTCAACTTCAATGCTCGCTCCTTTTTTGACTTCGATTTCTTTTTTTATCCATAAAACAAGCTTGACTCTATTTGAACTTTGCTCCAAAACAAAATCTTTTACAAAACCAACAGGGATTCCAAGATAATGCACGATTGTTTCTTTTTTTACATTTTTAGGAAGCTCACTTGTATAGACATAATATTCATTATACTCTTTTAGGCTGCGGTCATACTTCCCAAACCAATAAACAAACACAATCAACGCCATAAGAGATACAAAGAAAAATGAACCAATCAAAACATAATTTAAACGCGTCTCCATTGCCCCTCCTAAATTTGATACAAAAACAAATCCAAAGATTCTACTTGTCCTTTGAGTTCCTCCAAGGACCCCTCAAAGAAAATCTGCTTATCCTTAATCACAATAAAACGATTAACAATCCCTTTGACAGAGTCCATATCGTGGGTTACCATTACTACACTAATACCTAACAAATCACGCAATTCCGCAATCAAATCATCAAATTGCCTTGCACTCTTAGGGTCCAAACCACTCGTAGGTTCGTCCAAAAACAAAATTTTTGGACTCATTGCCAAAGCTCTTGCTAACCCAACGCGTTTTACCATTCCGCCGCTTAATTCACTCGGATAAAGCTCGGCAACTTCTTGTTTTAATCCCACACGATAAATCCACATTCTAGCGATTTCCTCAATCATTTTGAGAGGAAAATGTGTGTATTCCCTTAAGGCAATCGTGATATTTTCTAAAACACTCAAAGAACTATACAAAGCCCCAAATTGAAAGAGGATTCCAAGCTGCAACTTCAAATCCAAAACTTGTTTAGGCGAAAGAGTCAAAACATTCTCCCCTAAAATCTTGATTTCCCCTCTATCAGGACTTTTAAGAAAAATAATTGTGTTTAAAAGTGTGCTTTTACCGCTCCCACTTCCCCCAAGAATCGCAAAAATATCTTGCTTATAAATATTAAAACTAATATTTTCGTGGATATTCCTACCCTCATAGGAAGTCCAAAGATTTTTGATTTCAATGATTTTTTCTTTCATTATAGTCCAATTTGTGTAAAAATAATAGAACATAACGCATCAAAAATAATCACGCAAAAAATAGATTGCACAACACTTTTTGTCGTATGTTCTCCGATACTGCGTGTATCTTTGGCAACAATAAATCCGTGATAGCACCCAATCAAAGAGATAATAGCTCCAAAAAATGGGGCTTTTATCAAACCTGCGACAAAATGCCGCATTTCCACCATTTGCAAGAATCGCCCCATAAATTCCTCTGTGCTAATCCCCAAAAGTAGTTGGCTAATAAACATTGAACCAAGCAAACTAAAAATATCAGCAATGAACACAACAAGGGGAAAAATCAAACACAAAGCAATCATACGCGGTAAAACCAAAAAAGTGATAGGATTAAACCCCATTACCACCATTGCATCAATCTCTTGTGTAGCTTTCATCATTCCAATTTCCGCACTAAAGGCTGATGCACTCCGACCCGCAATAATAATTGCCGCAATAATAGGTGCCATTTCACGCAAATTCAGCATTGAGCTCATCTCAACAATCAAAATGCTTGCTCCAAACTGCTGAAGTTGCAACGCCCCTTGATAAACAATCACAATCCCAATCAAAAAACAAGCCAAAGCAATAATCCCAGTGGCTTTAATAATCGCTTCTTGAATATGATAAAAAACCGAGCGAATCCTTATCGTATAAGGTGTAAGAATCCCTCCTACAAAGTAATAAATAATCTCTCCAAAAAATCCAAAAATTTCAATGAATTTTTTAGAGAGATTATTGAGGATTTTAAAAGTATCCTTATGCCATTGAATAATATCTTGTGTTAAGCTTTCTTTTTTGGAGGTTTGTTTTTGGCTTAGGATTTCAAAAATCTTAGCATTTTTTTCATTCTCCAAAAGGGCATTTTGGACGATTTCATTATGACTTGAAAACTCCTCTAGCCAAGTAAGCAAATAGCCTCCACCACAGAAATCTAATTCAAAATTATCATAAGTTAAGATTTTAATTTTTCGGGAGGAAAGTTTGCTTAAAGATTGCAATGTTTTGAGTGTGTTTTTAGGGATTTTGTAATCCCATTGCCCTCCTAGAGTAATTTCAGTAAAAATATTAGTTGAGACTTTGACAAAGGCTCGCATTATCGCTCTTCAAAAACCAAAGGAACAGCCTCAACCAATTCGGTATCAAAGACTCTATCGCGGATTGATTCCACGGGTTTATAATCCGTTTTAAGCTCGGCGGCACTCAATTTCATATCACGATAATATTCTCGTAATAGCTTGACTTTCTCTTTTGTGCTTTTGAGTTTTGGAGCTTGGTTCATAATAATTTGGGATTTGATTAAAGCAATCTCCCCGTGCGAGGGAATAGGAGCAAAAATCAATTTCAAATTAGCACTCTTAAGTTCTTCTTCAATATTATCCAAATGCTTCCGACAATAAGGACATTCCGGGTCTGTAACCACGATTTTAGTAGGGAGATTTTTCTTGCTTCCCTCTAAAAACAAAAAATCACTCGATTTAAATTGCTTGAAAGCCTCATTTAACGCTTTATCTTGAATGTCTTTATTTTCTTGACTCGCTTTTTGTAGCTCTTGCTGAATCAAATTAGAATCTTTTTGGGAAAAATTCGCCACATTATTAAGCCCGATAAAATATTTTCCCCCCTCATCAACAATCACAGGAAAATTCCTGCCACTAGGTGTTTTTGCAATCACAAAATAACTATTCTTAAAGCTCTCTAGCTTATTTTTGCTCACGATTTGCGTATCAATTCCGGCTAATTTTTTAATTTCTTGCTTGAAATTCGTATCAAAATCAGCATAACACAAACTCAAACTTAGTAACAACAAGGCAGTTTTTTTCATTATTTTCCTTTAAAATTTATAGAGAATTATACAATATTTTTACCCTTTTGGGATAAAATCTTCAAGAAATTCCTCTTGAATTTGATAACAAATCTCCAATCTAAACTCCCCTAAAAAAGCCTCTTGCACGACTATTACAGGAGAGACAAAAAAACCTTTAGAATAAATCTGATTCCTTAGATTGATTTGCAAATCCTCTTCTAATCCTTCTTGTAAAAGTTCTTTGAAAGTTGGCTTTTGAATTGTCTCTTTAAAAGTCTCAAACACCAAAAACACAATCCCTTCTTTATCTGCATACCCCACACCCTCTTGCCAACATTCCACTTTAGCTTTTATGGGCTTTTTGAGGTAAGAATAATCCAAAATAAAGCTAGGGATTGTCTGTCCTTTAGTATCACAAAGTAAGCCTTTAAGCAATCGGTAACACAAAACTTTACGTTTAACAAGAGCGTAAGGCTTGTTTTGAGATTCTAGGAGATTGCGGGATTGAAAAGCCTTATCCCTCCATTTAGGGAGATTTCTCTCTGCTTTGGGGAGATTAAGCGAAGAAAAAAGCTCATAGGGGATTTTGTCAGATTTTTGACGCTGCTTTTTGAGAGCAAACAAACAACCACAATAATTTTGTCGGTAGAGTTTAGCCTCTTTAGCTCTTTTATTTTGCAATTCCACCCCATTTCCGCTTCTCACATCAAGGGCTAAAAAATCCAAATGATATTGCTTTGCAATCTCAAATCCTCGCCTAAAAAGCTCTTTTTGATTTTTCATCGGACTAGCAAGGAGTGTTGAAGTAAAGGCATTGCAACCCAAACTTTGAGCCATTTTAGCACTTCGCTCCAAACGATAGTCAAAGCAAAATCCACACCGCTCCCCTTTTTCAGGCTCTTCCTCCAAGCCTTTAGCTCCTTCAAACCACGATTGTATATCATATTCCCCCTCATAAAGAGGAACACCTAATTGCTCACAGCTCCTTTTAACATCGCTCAATCGGATTTGGTATTCCTCATAAGGGTGAATATTAGGATTATAAAAAAATCCACAAAATTGTTTATCAGGATAATTTTTTTGCAATTCAAGCAAAAAATGATGACTATCCACACTGCAACAAATATGCACCAAAGTAAAATTAACATAAGGTAATATTTCAGACATTAGAGACTCCAAAGCTTTTATTTACCGCTTATAAGCATAATAAAGAAAAGAACCCATACCCACAATAAACACGATAACCAAAAAAACAACCAAAAAAATATCAAGCCAACTCATTAATACTCCTTTATCCCACTTTTTCTTTACAATCTTTTTTGTCTTTATCCTGCCTGTTGGACTCGCTTTTGCTACTTTCTTTTTGTATGGCTTCTGCTTCCCTCTCTCTAAGCTGCCCACAAGCTGCACTAATATCTAATCCCTTAGATTCTCGAATCGTGCATAAAAGCCCTTTTTGCAACAAATACTCCCTAAAAGCTTCCACCTTTTCTTTGCTCGGACGCTTATAAGGGCTACCCTCATAAGGATTAAAATAAATCAAATTCACTTTGGCTTTGATTTTATTCAGCAAAGCTACAAGCTTTTTAGCACTTTGTGTATCATCATTGATTCCATCAATGATTAAATATTCAAACATCACGCGTTTGCGTTTATCGATAGGAAATCGCCTCACTTCCTCAATCACTGATTGAATATTATAAGCCTTATTCATCGGGATAAGTTCATCTCTTAGCTTATCATCAACAGCGTGAAGCGAGATAGCAAGCTGCACGCCAAGGTTTAATTCGCCAAGCTTTTTTATCTTGGGTGCAATCCCACTTGTAGAGATTGTCTGCCTCCTTACAGAGATATTCAATCCCTCACATTCTTTTAAAATCAAAATCGCTTGGGTTACTGCTTCAAAATTATCAAGAGGTTCACCCATTCCCATATACACAATATTAATCGCAATATTAGCAGGAATCCCTCGTTCTCTTTTAATCGCCCAAACTTGATACACAATCTCACTCGCTTCTAAATCCCGCACAAAACCTCCCTTAGCTGTCAAGCAAAAGCGACAACCCACCTTACAACCAATTTGAGAGGAAAGACAAAGCGTGTATTTGTCTGCTTTCATTTTCAAAAAAACCACTTCAAAAGTAAGTTTATCGTGTGTTTCAAAAAGGTATTTCACACTACCATCAAAACTTTCTTCTTGTTTGATAATTTTGGTTTGGTGCATTGAAAAATGGCTTTTGAGATAATCTTGCAATGTTTTGGGGAGATTTTTCATCAAAGAAAAATCACTAACAAAACGCACATAAAGCCAATGATAAATTTGTTTAGCACGAAAAGCAGGAAATTGAGGAACTAATTTTTGACTCAAATCCTCCAAAGTCAAACCAAAAATATCAATCAGATTTTTATTTTGCTCTGTACTTTTTTCTTCATTCATAAATTTTACCCTCTGCTTTAAAGCTTGTTTTTATCCCTAATATATTCCTCTAACTTTTTCATCGCTTCAGAATGATTGCGATGAAATTCCAAAGAAGCATCTTTATGAATATAATTCGTGCTACAAAAAATCCCCAAAGCAGGCAAATTAAAATTTTTAGCAACTTGCAAGACGCTAAAAAATTCCATATTTTCATAAGCAATGCCAAGCTTCAAAAGTTTTTGAGCAAGATTAGAATCAAGACTAATATAATTACTAGAATTTACAATCTTTTCTTTGTTTTTGAGATTTTCATTAATGATTGTTCCACGTGAAACATTTTTTGTTGTGATGAAATTTTCCAAAGGGGTATAAGATTGATTTTGCAAAAAAGATAATTCTATCATCGCGGCACTTTGAGTTTCAAAAATCTCCAAAAGCTTTTCCCCGCAATCGTAGCAACCGCAAGTCCCTACAAAAACAATCTCCGTAGGGTTATCTTTAAAAATCGATTGTGTCAAATTCATCGCTGATTCTATCAATCCCACGCCAATAGACTTAGCAAAAGTAAAAGACTCTATTTTACCCGCACAATAAATCATTGTACCTCTTTATAATACAAAGCCGATTCATTTTTCTTAATTGTTTTCAGTTGTGGGATTTGCAAAACCTGATAAAATCTTGACTTCTCCAAATAAGCAATCTCAATAATATCACCGATTTTTACATCACGACTTGCTTTTACAACCACTCCTGCAATCTTAACCACACCGCTTTGAATCATATCTTGAGCGACACTTCTTCTCTTGACAATATTAACCGTATTCAAATATTTATCAATTCTCACTAAAAACCCTAGAAATTTTTATGAAATTGTAGCTAAAATATCATTAAATTTTTACATTCCAAAGGAGCTCAAATGAAAAAAGCTATCAAAAAGATTGTCCTTGCTTATAGTGGAGGACTTGATACTAGTGTCATTTTAAAATGGCTTGGCGATAATTATCATTGCGAAGTGGTAACTTTTACTGCGGATATAGGACAAGGCGAGGAGGTAGAACCTGCCCGAGCCAAAGCCAAAAAGCTAGGAATCAAAGCGGAAAATATTTTCATCGAGGATTTACGCGAAGAGTTTATCAGAGATTTTGTTTTTCCTATGTTTAGAGCAAATACCATTTATGAGGGTGAATACCTGCTTGGGACAAGTATCGCTAGACCCTTGATTGCTAAAAAATTAGTAGAAATAGCTCAAAAAGTAGGGGCTGATGCGATTTCTCACGGAGCGACAGGCAAAGGAAACGACCAAGTGCGATTTGAAGTAGGAGCTTATGCCTTAAATCCTAATATCCGCGTTGTGGCTCCGTGGCGTGAATGGAATCTCAATAGCCGTGAAAAATTGCTTGATTACGCACAAAAAGCGGGAATCCCGATTGAAAAAAAAGCAAACAAATCCCCTTATTCAATGGACGCTAACCTTTTACACATCAGCTATGAAGGACAGATTTTAGAAAATCCTAATGTTGCTCCTGAAGAGGATATGTGGCGTTGGACAACTTCACCCCAAAAAGCTCCTAATAAAAGTGAAATTATCACGATTGAGTTCAAACAAGGAGACGGGATTGCAATCAATGGCAAAAAACTAAGTCCCGCAAACTTTTGGGATACACTCAATAAATTAGGAGGAAAACACGGGATTGGCAGACTTGATTTAGTAGAAAATCGCTATGTGGGTATGAAATCACGCGGTTGCTATGAAACACCCGGTGGCACAATCTACCTTAAAGCTCATCGTGCCATAGAATCACTTTGTCTCGATAGAGAGGAAGCTCATCTCAAAGATGAAATAATGCCAAAATATGCGAGCCTTATTTATAATGGCTATTGGTTTAGCCCCGAGCGAGAGGCTCTCCAAGCTCTTATTGATAAAACACAAGAAAAAGTCAATGGGATTGTGCGGTTAGAACTCTACAAAGGCAATGTGATTGTGCTTGGCAGAGAGTCTAAAAACTCACTTTTCAATGCCGCTTATAGCACTTTTGAGGAAGATTCAGTTTATCATCAAGGTGATGCAGAAGGCTTTATCAAACTCAATGCCTTGCGATTTATTATCGCAGGAAAAGCTAAAATGAAAACAAAAGTTCAAGAAAAATCCAAAGGAAAAGCTCCGATAAAAGCTAAAACTAAAAAATCTTAAACTTGCATTTGAGTGTTGTTAGAAAATTATAGTTTCGTTACAAGCTGTGCTTCGTGGCAATCTTTTAAAAGCATAAAAAAGATTGCTTCGGCTAACCCTCGCAATGACAAAATAAATTTTAAGAGACGACTAAAATTTTAGTTATTTTCTGATTGTTATTGAATTGATTTTTGTTTGTTAGAAGGCTTGTAAAAACAAAAGGGCAAGAAGCCCCTTGCTTTTGAGGTGTAAATTTTTCATTAAGGATTATGGTTTCGTGTTAAGCAGTTTGCAAAATGGGCAGTTCTTGCTTTTTGCTCTACACCTTAAGGATTATGGTTTTACCCATAATCCTTAGAAACCCTAAACTTTCATTTAGAGTTTATAAGGATTACTAAGACTTTCCCAAAGGCTTTCAAAATTCCCAACCTAAGCCCAAAGCTTAGATTGAAACCAACCTCAATTATTGTTTGAGGTTGATAAGAGTGTTAAGGATTTGGTCTGATGTCGTAACGGATTTAGAGCTTGCTTGGAAACCTCTTTGCACGATGATAAGGTTTGTCAAGCCTCTTGAGAGGTCAGCATTACTCATCTCAAGTTTCATTGCCTGAATATCTGCTCTACCCGCACTTCCAGCAGGTCCATAAGTTGGGTCGCCAGAGTTTGGAGATAGGGTATAGAGATTTCCACCTGCTTCTTGTAAGCCCTCATAATTCACAAAGGTTGCTACGGCAACTTGTGCTAGAGCGAGGTTAATCCCGTTAGAGAAATTCCCTATCATTGTTCCAGTCGCATCAAAATAGTAGTCTTTCAAGACTCCAGAGGCATAACCATTACCGTTAAAGTTGTTAGCATAAGAATCTGCCGCTGTTGAAGTAAAGCCAGTAAATGTTCCACTTATCCCAAAATCGATTGAAATCTCTTGCGGTGAAGCCGCTCCTGTCTTAGGTAAGAATTGGAAAGAATTAGGGTTAAATCCAATAACTTGCCCGTTTTCCCCAAAGGTAATGTTACCGCCCTCTAAGATATTAGGTCGTTGTGCGGTTGCTCCCCAAAACTCTGCAGGTTCAGGGGCAATAACCCTAAAGCTCCATTCATTTTGTGAAATTTTGACGAATTCAAATTGCAATTCGTGTTTATTCCCCAAGCTATCAAAAACTTCAACGGTTTGCCCATAATTTGCAAGCCTAAAGTTACCCGAAGTTGTTACATTTCCACCCTCTACAAGTACACCGGTATTAAGCCCTTGCATTGCTTGTTTGAAAAGCACATTAGTAGTGGTGAGCGTATCATTAAACGCAGAAACATAGATATTAAGACTATCATAGGCAGGAGTTGTATTTGCAACCCAAGGACTATTAGCGTCATTCACACTATACCCGTCTTGTTTGTTGTTAATCTCAAAAGTTCCGTTCTTGGTAAGTTTCACAGAAACACTAAAAGTAGATGCCATAAAAATACCACCTGCTTGCAATGCGGCTCCATAGGCAGCAGAATCCCCACCAAAGATTTTCACTCGGTTAGCGTCTTGTTGCATTAATGCCCGAATATCCTCGGTTGTTCTAAAGTTTCCAGAAGCAGAATCGGCATTAGGTTGCGTAGTATAAGTGTATTTAAAGGCTGTGGTTACGGTTTGAGAAAACATCCAGCCCCCAGCACCATCACTGATACCACCATCAGTCCCATCACCAAAGATACCATAGTTATTATTATTATCGGGGACAAGAGTTACCCGAATGTTTTTCTTACTTTCATCACCATCAAGGTTATTAAGGTTTTGTAGGATAATCCCACCATCTCGCATAAGGGCTTCCACACCGGTTTGGTCTTTGAATCGGTTAATGGCAGTAACAGCCGCTAACAAATGAGAGGAACCAGATATTACCGTATTGTTTGTCCAAGTAATGGTAGTGCCATTAATTTCAACCGTTGTTGTTACATCATCGCCCCCTCCAGCGTTTGGTGTCCCAATAGGGTTATCACTAAGTTCAAGCCGATTACTTTGTGCAGTTTGGTAACTTACCCAAACCCCTTGCCCTTCTTGGAGCTTCATTGCATTCCCTTCACCATTAAACATTACACCCATATCTTGAGCATATTCAAGTTGTCTGTTATTAGTGTCATAGATTCTATCTAATGCCCCAAATTGATAGTTGTTAAATGGAGTGCTATCAAGAGAGCTAGGACAAGTGAGGTTTTCAGTTTTGCTTCCGCTTGTGAGATTCACATTTCCTGAAATTGAATTAGTGGCTTTAGCCGGAATAGTAAGTCTAGGGTCGATTTGAATACTTCTAAGAGGTCCTGTGCTATCCACACGATTAATCTCGCCTGCACCACAACTACAATCTAATTTAGAAAGGTCTCTTAACCAACCTTGAACGATGAAACCGCTTGTATTAACAAGGTTTCCTTCCGCATCAAAACCAAAAGCCCCATCACGAGAATACACACGAGTGAAACCACCATTGTTGCTAAGCACAAACATTCCATCACCCACTAAAGCTAAGTCAGCTTTTCTGTCTGTGTTTTGAAGTGAGCCTTGTGAGAATACTTTGGTTGTTGTTTGGATACTTGTTCCTAAACCGATAGAGAAATCATTTACCCCGCCGTAGCCTCCATAAGGAATAGTAGCAGAGCGTCTAACTTGAGAAATCATTGTTGAAAAATCTGCCCGAGAATATTTAAAACCATAGGTATTAACATTGGCAATGTTGTTTGACTCAACATCTAAAGCGATTTGGTGTCCTTGCATACCACTAACACCTGACCATAATGAACGTAGCATTTGTAATCCTTTCAAATAAAGTATTTGGAAAGGTATCAAGCAAATAGTGTTCCAAATTTTGATTTATTTTGGATTGCAAAGGGAATTTTATCACATTTATAAGAGAAAAGAGGGAGTTTAGGGGAAATTTGGTATAATGCGGGGGTAATAAAAGGGATAATATATGGTAAAGCCACAAATAACTATCAAGGACAAAGAGCTTTTAGAATATTTTGCTTCTTATGTTTGGTGGGAAAATAAAGAGGAAATTATTACTCACAATCCTCTAAGAATTGTCGCTAGTGCGATGAAAGATGCAAATGATATAGAGAGCTTCCTCAAAACTTGTGAATTTAGTCAAGAACTTTTAAAAGAGACGCTTAAACAAGCACAAGCAGGTTGGTTTGACAATAAAAATTGGTATTTTTGGCATTATAGGCTGTATGGGTATGATATTATAGTGCCTCCCTTACCAAAAAGGAGATATTTATAATGAAATTGCAATTAGAAATATTGCCTAAAGAGCAATTAGCAATTTATCCTCATCTTAAAACTATAACTGATATGGATTTTACCCTTTTTGGTGGAACTGCCATAGCTCTACAACTAGGACATAGAAAATCAATAGACTTTGATTTTTTTACTGCTAGAGACATTTCTCATTTGCATACAAAACTTTTAAATCTTGAAAATATCAAAGTCGCCCAAATTACCCAACAAAATAAGGATACTTTAATTTTTCAAACCAACAATGGTGTAAGACTTTCTTTTTTTGGGACATTAGGATTTGTAAATTCAGTCAATAAAATTTATTCTGAAGATAAGATTTTAAAACTAGCTGATTTAACAGCCCTTTTAACTACAAAATTAAAAGCAACTTGTGATAGAGCCGAATATAAAGATTATATAGATATAATTACTATTTTAAAAACTAATCAAACCTCTTTGGAGGAAGGACTTAGACAAATTAAAAATTATTTTGGCAATAAATTTCCTCTGATAAATATTGTTAAAGGTTTGACTTATTTTGAAGATGGGGATTTGCATAGGCTTAGTAAAGAAGATAAAGAATTTTTATGTAAGAAAGTCAATAAACTTGATTTTAATAAAATAGAAGCATAAGCTCTTTAAAGAAACCCCTTATAACTTACCAAAATTTCAAAACTCAATCGCTTGGGAGTTTAAAATTAATCAAAATAAAGTTATAATATCTAATATTTAAAAGGCAATATTTAAATATTTATAAAAGGAGCGTCAATGACAAAACTTCGGGCTATTCCTAAAATGGATAAACTTCTCTCTTGTGAGGAACTAAAAAAATTTAATACCGCTGCTCTAAAGCCGCTTATCACGCATTTTTTGGAAAAATACCGCCACAATCTTTTAGACGGCGGTGAGGTTTTGGAGTTTCAAGATTGTGTAGAGGAAATTAAAAATCTCTACTTGCAACAAAGCCAAAAATCCCTTACACCTGTTATTAACGCCACAGGCATTGTCGTGCATACTAATCTTGGACGCAGTGTTTTTTCACACGAGATTTTAGAGGAGATTATGCCCCTACTTAGTAGTTATAACAATCTTGAATATGATTTAAAAGAGGGTAATCGCACGGAACGTTATTATCATTTACGCAATCTTTTTAGGCTGCTTGTGCCTTGCGAGGATATTTTAATCGTCAATAACAATGCCGCAGCGGTTTTTCTTATCTTAAACACCTTTGCTAAAGGAAAAGAAGTGATTGTCTCAAGAGGCGAGCTTATTGAGATTGGAGGAAGCTTCAGAATCCCGCGTGTAATGGAAGATTCCGGAGCAATTTTAAGAGAAATCGGCACAACCAACAAAACCTACCTTCAAGACTACAAAGAAGCCCTTAATGAAAACACTGCAATGATTTTTAAAGCTCACAAATCCAACTATGAGATTAAAGGATTCTCTTATGAGGTGGATTATAAGGAGCTTATTGACTTTGCAAAAGAAAAAGAAATCCTTGATTATTATGATTTAGGAAGCGGCTATCTTGGTTTCAAAAAAGAAAATCTTGATAAAACTGAAATTTCTTTAGAGGAAATTGCCGCTTTAAATCCCTCTTTGGTAAGCTTTAGTGGTGATAAACTGCTAGGTAGCACACAAGCGGGCATTATTTTTGGAAAGAAAAAATACATTAATGCTCTCAAAAAAAATCAGCTCTTAAGAATGCTGCGCGTGGATAAATTCACACTCTCTTGCCTTGAAGCAACACTCAAAGCCTACCTTGATAAAGCCTATCACAAAATCCCCACCTTTGCCTTCATCGCACAAACTAAAGAGGAACTTTATCAAAAAGCACAGGAACTCTTGACTCTAATCCCCACTTGCTTTGCACCCCAAATCCTCCCTAGCCAAAGTTATAGCGGTGGCGGTGCAATGCCAAACAAAGCTTTGCCCTCTTATGCGATTGCCCTTAATTCCCCCAAAGCACAAAAGCTAGAAAATGCCTTAAGGGAACATAAAATCATCGCAAGAATCGAGCAAGAAAAGGTGCTACTTGATGTAAGAACGCTTTACAAACAAGATTTTGCTAAAATCCAAACCGCCCTTTTAGCAATCGCTAAAGAATGAGCGTCATCATTATAAGAAAGCTTGTTTTGCGGTAATCTTGCCTATTTTATTCGTCATTGCAAGAGGCTTACACCCCGTAATAACAAGGGAGCTTATGCCTCATAATAACGATAAAAAGGGCTATAACGATGAGGTAACAGCTTAAGAGAAACAATGACTTAAGGAAAAATAATGAAAACAATGAATATAATAAAAGCAATAAAAGTGGCACTGCCTAAACAATCCATAACTAAAGGAAAAATCCTTTGAATACTCCCAAATCCCATACAAAGGAATACTTGATTATCGGCACATTAGGGCATATTGACCACGGAAAAACGAGTTTGATTGAAGCTTTAAATGGATTTTGGGGTGACAGTCAAAAAGAAGAACAAAGACGCGGAATTACCCTAGACTTGAGCTTTTCAAATCTCAATGAAAACGGAGTTAATATTGCTTTTATCGATGTTCCCGGACACGAAAAACTGATTAAAAATATGATTGCGGGGGCATTTGGGATAGATTATGCCCTTTTGGTGATTGCGTGCAATGAAGGCACAATGCCTCAAACCTACGAACATTTAAGGATTGCTTGTGTGCTGGGGATTTGTGATTTTATTGTTGTGTTAAGCAAAAGCGACTTAGCCACAAAATCTCAAATTCAAACGCTTAAAAATCAAATCACTAAGCTTTTTGAAACCTTGAATTCCCCCACTCGAACACTGAAATATTGCTTTTTTGAATGCTCTATCAAAGAATCCTCCACGATTTTATCCCTCAAATCCCATTTGCTTTCACTAAGCAAAAAGCATTTTAATGATTTGGGATTTTTTCGCTATTATATTGATAGGGTTTTTGTGATTAAGGGAGCAGGTTGCGTTGTGAGTGGGACGATTTTGAGCGGAAATATCAAAACTAATGATAAGGTTTGGTGCTGCCCTTTAGAAAGACAGCTAGGCATAAAAAATATCCAAACACACAATCACACTACCCAAAGTGCGACTTGCTCTCAAAGAGTCGCTTTAAACCTTAGCGGTGTCTCTCACACTGAATTAAAGCGGGGTGATTTACTCACGCAAAAGGGCTATTTAAGGGGATTTGATACCCTAGAAGTGGCGTTGGAACTCTTTGGCGAGATAGAACACAATAGCCTTTTGCAATTTTTTATTGGGGCGGTGGCGACAAGTTGTCGGATTTTGTTTTTAGATAACACCAAAAAATACGCCACAATCAAAACTAAAATCCCTATTTATGCAATCTTTGGCGAAAGATTTATTTTAAGAAACGAAAAAGAAACTTTGGGAGGCGGCAGGGTTTTAAATCCTATTGCTGACCCGATGAGAAAATCTCAAAAATTACAGCTTTTAGAATGCCTTAGCGAACAAGATTTCAAAAAAGCTTTTAAGATTTTACTCTCCGCTCACAAAAAAGGCTTTGGACTCATTAGTGCTACCCAGCGATTTGCTCTCTCTCAAAAAAATGCCCTAAGTATCGCCCAAACGCTCAAAAATTGTTTTGTTGATGAAAAAAGTCTTGTCGTGTATCCTAACTCTAGTGTGCTTTTGGTAGAAAATCTCATAAACGATATTATTACTAAAAATCCTAATGCTTTACTTTCTGCCTCGCTTCTAGCTCAAAAACAATCGTGGATTAGTGAAGATTTTGCAACCTTTGTCCTAGCAAAACTCCTCAAAGCCAAAAAGCTTTTGCAAAAAGAATCCTTTTTTATCTCGCCAAAATTTAACGCCCATAATATTTATGAATACCTTTGTGATAGAGTTTATTCCCTCCTTAAAGAGCAAAATTTTCAACCTCTAGCTCCCTATAATCTTTATGATGTTTTAGATATTGATAAAAAACTTGGCGATGAGATTTATAAGCAACTCACACAGGATAAAAAAATAATCCGCTTAAATCATAAACTTTTTATCACTGCCTATTCTTTAAGTAAGCTTTTGGAATTGATGAGAGACATTATCGCTAAAGAGGGCTATTTGGATATTAATAATTTTAAAAATCATTTGAATTTAAGCCGAAAATATTTGATTGCCTATTTAGAATATTTGGATAGTTTTTCTGATATTATTAACAATCACGACAAAAGATATTTTAAAAACAATCCTCAAGGTTTAAAATGATACTCTTAGATTCCTTACAAAATCCGCCCATTAAAACTCCCTTACTCCAAAAGCTCATTTCCCCTAAATTCCCAAATTTTCAGGCTATAACACCTAATACGGCTCAAAAGATTCAGCAAGAAAACAAAGCTTTAAGTGAATTTTTGGGAATGCAAAGGGTGCGTCCTTTTAGCTTTAGCACAGAGACTTTTTATTATCTACTCTCTAAGCTTTCTTTGCAATACAAAATCGCCTTAGCCCTCTCTGCCTCACCCTTGCTTTATTATGCCTATCTCTCGCACCCAAATAAAGAGGATTTTATCCCACTTATCCCCGATAAAAAGAGCGGCAAATTAGATTTAAAAACCGCTAAAGACAAAGGAGCAAATTGCTTTATCCTGCCTTATTTAAATGAGGATATTTTAACTCTCAATGCTTGTTTTGATGATTTTTTTGAGGAGAGGGATTTTGTAGTTTGGGATATTAGCTATGCTTTAAGTTTGGGATTACCCTTACCCAAAAGAGCAAATATTTTCCTTGCTAATGGTGAAAATCTAGGACTTATGCGACCTTTTGGAATTTTAGCTTCACAAAAGAGTGATTTTTATGGTTTAGGGGAGACTTATTTGGAGATTGAAAATCTCTATGGGGTATTTTTAGAAGCAATACAATCGCAAGAAAACCTCAAAGAAGACTATGCTAAAGAATTCTTTGAATGCCTCAAATCTCATCTTCAAGATTCTTGTTATCTTTTTTATCCAACGCCTAAAAACACTCTTGCTTTGGGGCTAAAGGGCAATAGGGCAAGGGATTTAATCCAAGGTTTAATTTTTGATGAGATTCAACTCATTAATGGGGCAGAATGCCTTTATGGATTTTTGCGTCCTAGCTTTGTTTTGCAACTTATGGGATACACAGAGACTCAAGCAAGAGAGCTTTTATCGCTAAGTTTTTATGACAAAAAAGCAGACTTAAAGAAAATAGCCTATAAAATAGCACAAAAATACCAACAACTTCAAAGATTAAAAGAGGAATAATGGCAATACCGCTCACTCAAGCTATAACCGAACTTGAAAAAATCGCAACTTCCGCTCCCACTCCACTTTGCGAATTACTCCCACTTACTTTATGTTTGGGGAGAACACTAGGTGAGGAGATATTTTGCCAAAAGGCTCTCCCTGCTTTTAGCAATGCTGCAATGGACGGCTATGCCATAAGACTAAAAGATGCAGAAAAGTGCGTTAAAATCAAGGCAACCCTTTTTGCGGGCGATAAATCGGATTTAATCTTGCAAGAGGGAGAGTGTGTTAAAATTATGACAGGGGCTAAAATCCCCCAAGGCACACAAGCGGTTATTCCTTATGAGGAGATACCAGAGGG
Source organism: Helicobacter sp. (assembly GCA_022511145.1). Taxonomy (GTDB): domain Bacteria; phylum Campylobacterota; class Campylobacteria; order Campylobacterales; family Helicobacteraceae; genus Helicobacter_D. Next base: position 12,424 of record JAFLSC010000017.1, on the reverse strand, counting down.
GCTTAATGCCAGGGAATTTATCACACTCCCTAAACATTTAAAAGAAAATGCTAATATCCGTTTGTGTGGGGAGGAGATTCAAAAAGGAGAGAGGATTTTTACACAAGGGGAGGAATTAAGTGAAAATCATCTTGCTTTACTTGCCTCCCAAGGTATCAGTTATATCAAAGTCTATCAGCTACCTAAAATCGGGATTTTTTCAAGCGGAGAGGAACTCAAAGAGCCGTGGCAGCAATCCCAAGATTATGAGATTTTTAATTCTAATACGACAATGATTCAAGCCACTTTAGAACAATTTGGCTTTAAAAGCCATTATGGCGGCGTTTTAAAAGATAATAAAAAGGAGATTTTAGCCGCCCTTGATACTCCCTATGATATTATTTTTACAAGCGGGGGAGCAAGTGAGGGTGAAGCAGACTTTATGATGACTTGCTTAAAAGAGTGCCAAGCAGAAATTTTGGTTCAAGGAATCCAAATCAAGCCCGGAAAGCCTATTAAAATCGCTAGATTGCATCATAAAATTTTTATTATTTTACCCGGAAATCCTCTCGCTTTGAGCGTCTTACTTAGATTTTTAATCCTACCCTTTTTGAAACATTTAAGCGGCACAAAAGCCCACTATCCTGTGCCGCTGTGGGTAAAAAACAAAGAAGCTTTTACACTCAAATCCCGCACAAATGCAATGCTTGGATATTTAGATACACAAGGTTTCAAACTAACCCAAAAGGGTAAATACACTTCCGGGCAAATTTCCCCTTTATTTTTGAGCAATGCTCTTGCTATTTTTGATGAGAGCTGTGCCACTATTAGCGAAGATGAGGATATTAAAGTCCTCCCTTATAATGCCCTATGGAGCATTCAAAAAACAGATTATATTAATTCACATAAGGAGAAATGATGAAAAAAATTCTTTTAGCTGTTGATGATACTGCCTCTTGCCAAAAGGCAGCGGAATTTATTGTTGATTTTTTTGGCGATAGAGAGGATTGCACTTTCACTTTAATTCACATTAGAACTCCCATTATGCTTTATGGAGAGGCTGTGTTGGCGGCTTATGAGGAAATCGAAAAAAGAGAAAGTGAAGAAAATAACAAACTTTTAGAAAAATTCAGCACCATTTTTACTTCCAAAGGTATTAAAGTGGAACAAATCTCTTTAGAAGGTGAAGCTGTAACTGAAGTCCTAAAATGTGCTAAAGATTTTCATTTACTTGTAATCGGACAGAGCGAGGAGAGCATTTGGAATAAAATTTTCTCAAGCAACCAAAGCGATTTTTCACAAAAATCCCCCGTGCCGATTTTGATTGTTAAATAATTCCTCTTTGGGCGTTCTATGAGGCAATCAAGCTCCACTAAGAGACATTTTCAATCTTTTAGGCACCCTAAGGAATCCTTGCAAGAAATTTCTACTAAAAGCCTTTTGGGCTTTTAGTTTAAAAACTCCCTTGATTTTTAAGAGCTTGGAGAAGTTGGGCGATAAAATCATCACTAGGATTGTCAATCTTGCTTAACAGCTCTCTAAGTTTATCCTCATCAAGCGTATCTAAGTCCAAATCTAAACCGAACTCTTTTTTGAGCCAATCTGCTAAAGCAGAACCAAAGGTGCTATTTGAGGAGCTTCCAAGATTATCATCAACTTCCCCTTCACTAGGATTATCGGGAGTTTGATTAGTGTCTGTGGTTGAGTTTGATGGGTCATCCTCTTCAGGAGATTGCGGTTTCTGGGTGCTTTGCTCTGGTACAAAGGGTGTTCTATAAACACTTGTATTTATTCTAAAAGCCATTTTTTCTCCTTGAAATTAATAGAATTTTCTTTCTTAGAGTCAAGCAAAAATTATACCAAAACTCTTACTAAATCAAAATTGTTAAATTTAGGGCTTTTAGAGATTCCCTCCTTTAAGGGCATAGAGAAGTTGAGCGATAAAATCATCACTGGGGTTGTCAATATTACCCATCAAGCCTTTAAGTCTGTCCTCATCAACCAAATCCACACCTAAGCCAAATTCCTTATTAAGCCAATCAGCAAAAACAGAATTAAAAGCACTATTTGAGGGGCTACGGAGATTATTATTAATCTGTCCTTTAGGCTTTTGAAGAGAGGATTGATTGGTTTTTGTTGTTGAATTTGATGAGGTTGTCTCCTCTTTTGGTGATTGCGGTTGCTGGGTGCTTTGCTCTGGCTTTGCTACAAAGGGTGTTTTGTAAGCGTTTGTATCAATCTTAAAAGCCATTTTTTCTCCTTATTTATTCTAAATTAATAGAATTTTCTTTACTAGAGTCAAGCAAAAATTATACCAAAACTCAAAGAATTATGCTATAATGCAACCTTGTGATATTTTAGCTTTTTAAGGAAATGTTGTGATTTTAAGCCACGAAATACCACAAGGTTCTAAACTCTATTTTGGTAAATCGGCAAAAATCAAAAGAGATTTAGAAAATCTCGTGAGTTCGATTCTTTACCAAAACCATTATGAAGAGATTGTAACGCCGATTTTTAGCTTTTTGCAATACCAAAGGAACGCACAAAGTCGCAAAGTTGTGCGTGTAAATAACCAATACAATCAGCCTTTAGCCTTGAGGAATGATTCCACCATTGATACTTTCCGCCTCATTGCCCCGCACTTGAAAGAAAAATCTATGGGAAAAAAGTGGTTTTATATTCAGCCGATTTTTATCTATCCCACTACAGAAATTCATCAAATCGGAGTAGAAAATTTAGAAGAGGGCGATATTTTACCTTTTATTGCAATGTCTAAAGAGATTTTAGAAGCTTTAAATCTCAAGCCTTTTTTGCAGCTCTCTAATGCTAAAATTCCTCAAATTTGTGCTAAAGAATTTGGGCTAGATTATGAAATTTTTAGTAAGAATAATATCAATATCCTAAGCAAAGCTCACCCTTTTTTAGCACAGCTGCTAGAAATCTCGCATTTAGAGGAATTAGAGGCTCTCTATCCCAAAGCCCCTCAAAGCTTACAAGAAGAACTCAAAAAACTTTGTATTTTGGCAAAAAAAATCACCTATACACCAATGATTTTAGCCCCCTTATGTCCCTCTCCTATGCCCTATTATGACGGGGTATTTTTCCGATTTTTTCTTGATAATGCCACAATGATTTTAGGAGGGGAATACGAAATGGAGAGGCAAAGAGCCTGTGGGTTTGGTATTTACACGGATTGTGTGATTTTATCTTACAAAGGAGTATTATGAAATCAAAAGCGGATTTGATTGTCGGCATTCAATGGGGTGATGAAGGCAAAGGAAAAATGGTAGATTTTTTGGCACAAAATTATCAATATGTGGTGCGTTATCAAGGGGGACATAACGCTGGACACACGATTGTTAATGAGGGCAAAAAATACGCTCTGCATTTAATCCCTTCTGGCATCTTATACCCTAATTGCAAAAATATCATCGGCAATGGTGTAGTTATTAGCCCTAATGCCCTTATAGAAGAAATGAAAGCCTTTAATAACTTACAAGGGCGATTATTTATTAGCGAAAAGGCTCATTTGATACTTCCTTTTCACGAATTGCTTGATAAAAAACACGAACAAAATGCCAAAAAAGCTATCGGCACAACCGGTAAAGGCATAGGTCCAGCCTATACTGATAAAGTTGCAAGATGCGGAGTGCGGATTGAGGAATTAAGAGACACTCAAACGCTTTGTGAAAAACTACTTGAACGCAACGAACAATTAAGCACTTTGGGGATTGAAAACCTAGAGGTAAAAACACTCAAAACAAGTTTAGATACCTACGCTAAAGCTCTTCTACCTTTTTTAGCAAACACTACAGCAATGATTTGGGAGGCATTAGACAAAGGCGAGAGGGTGCTTTGTGAGGGAGCACAAGGGAGTATGCTTGATATTGACCACGGGACTTATCCCTTTGTTACAAGCTCAACAACGATTGCTTCAGGAGCTTGTAGCGGGAGTGGAATCTCCCCTAGAGAACTAGGCGATGTTATTGGAATCACAAAGGCTTATTGCACGCGTGTGGGTAATGGTCCTTTTCCTACTGAAGAAAAGGGGGAAATTGGGGATTACCTTAGAGAAAAAGGGGGAGAATTTGGTGTAACTACGGGACGTTCAAGACGTTGTGGTTGGCTTGATGCAGTAGCTGTTAAATATGCCTGTCGCCTCAATGGTGTTAATTCTCTTGCAATGATGAAGCTTGATGTGCTTGATGGGCTTGATGAAATAAAAGTTTGCACCGCTTATCAAGATAAAGATGGCAATTTACTTCAATCTTTCCCTAGCAATCTTTGTGGCATTAAGCCCCTTTATAAAAGCTATAAAGGTTGGGATAAAACAGCAGGTGTTAGGGATTTTCAATCTCTACCCAAAAAGGCTCAAGAATACATTTTGGATTTGGAAAACTTTATAGGTGTCAAAATCACAATGATTTCAACAAGCCCAGACAGAAAGGATACTATTTTTCGCCAATGAACACAAAATTTTCACAACTCGTTAAACTCAATAAACAAAAAATGGACAAAGTCGAACAATCTTTGCGTAAAAACGCACAAGAAATTTTTTTCAAACATGAGGAAGTCGCCGCTTTGATTAAGGAATTATCCTCTTTGCAAGAACCCAAAGAGGGGGTTTATCAAAATTTTTTAAATTTTGCACACCAAAAAGAAGACTATCGCCGAATGATTGATGAAAAAACCACGGAGATAGCTCGTCTAAAAAAAGAGCGTCAGCAGCTCCAAGAGCTTTTTAAAATCAGAAATATTGAGTATGAGAAAGCAAAATATCTCAATAATTTAGAACTTAAAAAAATGCTAGAGGACGCAAAACGTAAAGAAAATAAAAATATGGACGAAATTTCTGTAATGCTTTATGCCAACGCAAAGGAAAAGAAATGAAAAAGCAATTTTTAAAGGGATTGTTGCTCACTCTTGGATTAGGAAGTCTTTTGTGGGCTAACCCCAAAGAACAAGTGGTGGATTGCAATATTGTTTTTGAGCAACGCAAAAGTGAGATTTTGCGAGAGTTAGAAAAAATCGATGAGCAACAACAAGCTCTCCAAACCCTCCAAAGTGCGACACAAAATATCCTTGACCAAAAGGAAGCTGACCTCAAAAAACGCGAAGCTGCGATTGAAACAGCCAAAAAAGAAATTGCTCTCAAAGAAGAAAATGTCGCTAAAATGCTTAAAAAAAATGAAAATGTTTTAAAACAAATCAAAACCGCAACACAAAGCAAAGTTGGCACGACTTATACGGCAATGAAAGATTCCAAATCTGCAGCGATTTTAGAGAGTATGTCAAGCAGTGAAGCCGCTGAAATCCTCTATGGCTTAGATACTAAGATTGTGAGTAAAATCCTAGCAAAAATGAATCCCCAAAAAGCAGCTGAACTCACACAACTTATCACTAAAGGACCGCCTTTTGAAGAACAAGAACAACAGCAATAAATAGAATACAGAAATATTTGTTGGGTATTTAGGTATTAGGCGTTGAGCGTTTTTAAAACTCTCCTTTAATCTTATGAACGCGATAGGATAAAACAATAAGCGACATTTTGGAATTTTAGGTTACTCTTTTGCTTGCTTAACTTGTTTGCCCCTTTACCTTGCTAAGCCAAAATCCTATCCCTTAGGATTTAAAAATCAAATAAATTTTTCTCAACCAAATTAGATTGGAATCGCTCTTCAAAAATCTGCGTATTAGCCCCCAAAATCAAAGCAAAATTATATTTTTTCTCTAAAAGTAAAGTAAAAAGCTCCTCTTTGCTTGTGTAGCTAAAAACTTCCGCAAAGGGCGAGAAAAGCTCATTATAAGCCGGCGGCACAAAAAGTGTTAATTTCGCCCATTTTGCATACAAAGCAAAATAGGCAAGGTATTGTTCATAAAGTTTATTGTCCTCTGTGCTTAAAATAACACGATTTGTGGCACCCGGCTTAGAAATAAAACCACGCACATCTAAATACAAAGGTTTAAAGGCGGAAACTCCTGTGAGATTTTCTAAATTTACCCCCAAAGAACACTCTTCAGCTAGCAGTAAAACTCTAGCTAGTGTTTGAATAAAAATCTTTGGCAAAGGCAAGGCATAATCAAGCTTTTTATAAAAAATACGAATTTCAAAAAGTGAAAAAGAATTTACAACAAAGGGCAGATTTTCATCGGCAATTTTTTCTTGATTTATGACTTGAATCTCTTTGCTCAAAGAATAATGCTCAAATCCCAAACCAAAATAGAAAATATAAGAACTCTCTTGCTTTAAAATCAGTCCAATTAGAGTAATAAGCTTCCCTTTAAAAATTAAAAAATTCTTTTTGGGGATAGCAATTTGGCTTAAAATCTCATATTCCTCCTCTTTTAAAATAAAAAGTTTTTGGTTTTGTATCATCAAGTAATAACGCAAAATCCTAAATAAAGCTTGATTTAAATCATCAACGCTAATCCACGCCACTTCATTATCGCTCATTGCGATTTCGCCACTAAAGAGGACTCCAAAAGCTCCTCTTATAATTGCTTCGTGTGCATCTTGCGTGTTTGCTGCGATAAACAAATCGCCTTTTTTGACATTCTCAACTTCATCACAAATGCCACTAAAAAAGGAAATACTAGGCTGATTAAGTAAAGCTCCAAAAGTAACTTCAACAACCTCATTTACTCCGATTTGTATGGCTCTCATTACTCTCCTTTAGCTGATTGGGCTTCCATTTTTCTTTTGGCTTTGTGGCACAATAAGACTCAATCCCGCTTCATCTTTACAAGCTAATATCATTCCCTCACTCCATTCGCCCATCAATTTGGCTGGTTTGAGATTAGCAAGTACACACACTTGCTTTCCTATGAGATTTTGGGGTTCATAAAAGGCTTTAATCCCTGCTAAAATCTGTCTTGGACGCTCCTCTCCCAAATCCACTTGGAGTTTGAGCAATTTATCACTTTTGGGTAGGATTTCTGCACTCATAATGCTCCCAACGCGTATTTGAAGCTTCATAAAATCCTCTTTGCTTATCGCATCAGCAACAACTAAAGGCTCAAACGCTTTATTTTCTGATGATTGAGGTATCTCACTCCTTATCTCTACTTCCTCTAGGAGATTTTTTTCTATTTTGGGGAAAAGTGCAGGGATTGGATTTAATTTTACCTCCAAAAGCCAATGATGAGAGATAATCAAATCATAATAATTTTGAGGTGTGGCTTGTTTGTCAAACACACTTAAAATCTTTTGAGCAATTTCAGGCATACAAGGTAAGAGCATAATTGCCCCCTTCACAAGCACATTAGCAACCAAAATCAACAAGGCATTAGTTTCTTTGATTTTACCCTCTTTATGCAACTGCCACGGCTGGGTTTTGGCAATCAAAGCATTAGCAAGAGTAAAAATCTTCCAAAGTTCCTCCAAATAACGATGAATCTGCACTTCTTTCATTAAAATTTCTAAGGAATCTAAAATCCTCTTTAATTGCTCTAATTCTGCACTAAAGCACTCTTTTAAAGTCGCTTCATCGCTAACAATATGACTTTGGGCATACTTTTGTGCCATTCCCAAAAGTCGGTTAAGTAAATTCCCCAAATCATTACCCAAATCCGCATTAATGCGTTCAATCAAGGCTTTTTGTGAAAAGTCCCCATCTTGCCCAAAAGGCACTTCTCGCATTACAAAATACCGAAAAGTATCCATTCCATAGGCACTAACGACTTCAGCAGGATTGACAACATTGCCGATACTCTTACTCATTTTTCTGCCATCTTTAGTCCACCAGCCGTGTGCGGCAATATGTTTGGGGATAGGAAGCCCTAAACTCATCAAAAAAGCAGGCCAATAAATAGCGTGAAATCGCAAAATATCTTTACCCACCAAATGATAGCTTGCAGGCCAAAAGTCCATTCTCTCCCCTTTATCACCATAGCCTAACGCACTTAGGTAATTTACCAAAGCATCAAGCCAAACATACATTATATGCTTAGCATTATGAGAATCCTTAGCGATAAGCTCTTGGGGCATTTTCACTCCCCATTCAAAACCGGTGCGGGTAATTGATAAATCCTCCAAACCCGCCTCAACAAATCTAATAACTTCATTGCGTCTTGATTTGGGTAAAATAAAATCAGGGTGAGCCTCATACCACTCTAACAATCGCTTTTGATAAGAGCTTAATCTAAAAAAATAACTCTCCTCTTTCAATAAAGTCGTCTCCTTACCGCAATCTGGGCAAAATTTTGATTCAACAAGTTGGGATTTTGCAAAAAAAGATTCGCAAGAAATGCAATAATTCCCCTCGTATTCGCCCTTATAAATATCATTTTGATTAAACATTGCCAAAAAGGCTTTTTGGGCTGATTGAATATGATAAGTATCGGTGGTGCGGATAAAGCAATCATAACTAATATTAAATTTATCCCACAAATCCTTAAATTTCATTGCAATTTCATCAACATAGGCTTTGGGTTCTTTGCCTTTTTTATGTGCGGATTGCTCGATTTTTTGCCCGTGCTCATCAGTGCCGGTTAAAAAAAACACCTCATCGCCCCTTAAGCGATAAAATCTTGCTAAAGTATCGGTAATAATGGTCGTATAAGCGTGTCCTATATGCGGAATATCATTGACATAGTAAATTGGTGTGGTAAGATAAATTTTATTAGAAGTCAAAATTGCCTCCATTTCCCTTATTCATACTAAGATACACTACGCTCACATAGGCATTACGCAATTCACATTCTAAATGTTTTTCGCATTGTGTGCAAGTCGTTAAATTGTGATTTTTTTGGCATTGCTGCAATGCTTGGGTTTGTGCTTTAAGATTATCTTGCACGAGGGAGACAAACTGATTTTGCATTGAGCATTTGTTATTTTGCTCACAAAAAACACAACTTGCATAATTGTGATTTTCCTGACATTCTTTTAATTCTTGCAATCCCGCATCAAGAGCAGACATATTTCATCTCCTCTTTAGAGCCAAAATAACAAGCACAAGTATCGTGCAAATGGCTTGGAGTTAGCTCTAAAAGCCTTTGGGCAGGATTTTTTGCTTCACCTCCGGCTTTTTCAAAAATAAAAGCAAAAGGAAACACCTCAAAAAGCATTCTTAGCTTACCTTTAGGGGCATTTTGTGTCGCAGGATAAGAAAAGATTCCCCCTCCTTTAACCAAAATATGGTGCAAATCAGGCACCATTCCACCACTATACCGCAAACGATAACCTTGTGCAAAAAGATTTTCAATCTTAGCTTTATGATTGCTATCCCAGTCTTTTTGTGTGCCACCGGGTGAATTAAGCTTACCTTTATCTTGAAGCTTTAAAATCTTTTGTAAATGAAAAGTTTTGCCATTGTAAGTATAATAGGTTACACCCTCTTGATTTTGCAAGGCTAATCCTATCCCTATAACCATTCCATAAATCACATAAGCAGCACCTATAAGATTTTGGGGTAGAAAATCTCCTTTATAAATCCCAAAGATACTCCCCACACTTAGATTTGCTCCCATTAGAGAGGAGCCATCTAAAGGGTCATAAGCGATACTATAAATACCCTCTTTATGAAATTCTTTGATATTATCTTGCTCTTCACTGCAAATTTGCTTAACGCAAGGAAGTTTTTGAAATAAAGCCTCAATCACTCTATCAGATTCCACATCGGCTTGTAATTGAATATCACCCGTTGAATTAGTATTTTGCGTATATTCTCCCAAACTTTTTTTGAGAATCTCATAAATCTGTAAAGAAGCTTGTTGGATTGCTTCAAAAATCATTAAAATATCTTGTTGCATTTTAGCCTGGTTATCCTTAGTTTTCTTAAATATATTATAATATTATAGCTAAAAATGGTTGAAAAATCGTTTTTTTTTTTTTTGTTTTTTTAGATTTTTTTGGGGGCTTTTTTGTTACAATTTAACTTATTAAAGGATTTTTATGCTTGTTGCCCCTAGTATTTTATCAGCGGATTTTGGAAAACTTAATGAGGAAATCAAAGCCATTTGTGAAGCTGGTTGCGATTTGGTTCATATTGATGTGATGGACGGGCATTTTGTGCCAAATCTTACTATTGGTCCCGTAGTCGTAGAAGCTGTGGCAAAAGCCTCTAGCAAGCCTTTGGATATTCATTTAATGGTGCAAAATAATAATTTTTTTGTTGAGCTTTTTGCTCCACTTAAGCCTAAATATCTTTCTTTTCACATTGAAGAGGAAAAACACGCCAACCGCCTCGCCCAAAAAATCAGAGATTATGGAATCTCCCCAGCAGTTGTGCTAAATCCTCACACAAACATTGAATCTTTGCGTCATTTGCTTGAATTTGTTGATATGGTGCTTGTAATGAGTGTTAATCCGGGATTTGGCGGACAGAAATTTATCCCTAATGTGCTTGATAAAATCAAAGCATTAAAAGATTTGATTGAGACTTTAAATCCTGCTTGTTTGATTGAAGTTGATGGGGGTGTGAGCAATGAAAATATCCTCTCACTCAAAGCAGCAGGGGTTGATATTGCTGTTTCAGGAAGTTATATTTTTAAAGGAAACTATCAAGAGAGGATTCAATCCTTACGCGTATAAATGATTTAAACTCAAGCAATAAGGCTTTTTAACATAAATTTATCTTTTAAAATTCAAAAATGCTATAATTTTCTTTTTGTAAGGCAGGTTATGGAAAAAGAATTAAAAATCGGAATTATTGGCTTAGGAACGGTGGGAAGCAGTGTCGCTAAAATCCTCAAAAATAATCAAGAACTCATTGCCGCACGAGCAGGTTGTAAAATCACAATCCAACAAGCCGTAGTTAAGGACCTCTCAAAAAGCCGAGAAGCCTTTGATTTTCCTATCACAAATGAAGTTAATGAGCTTTTAGAGAATCCTCAAATTGATATTATTGTCGAATTAACAGGCGGAGTAGAAGCCCCTTTTGAGATTGCTAAAAAAGCTTTGAAAACCTCAAAAGCCTTTGTAACTGCAAATAAAGCAATGCTCGCCTATCATCGCTACGAATTACAAAAAATCGCCGGGGATTTACCCATAGGTTTTGAAGCAAGTGTAGCTGGAGGGATTCCTATCATAAAAGCTCTCCGCGATGGATTGGGTGCTAATCATATCTTAGGAATTTGGGGGATTGTCAATGGCACTTGTAATTATATCCTAACCCAAATGAAAGAAAGGGGAGTAAGCTATCAAGAAGCCCTCAAAGAAGCTCAAAATCTCGGTTATGCTGAAGCTGACCCGACTTTTGATATTAAAGGGATTGATGCTGCTCACAAACTCTTAATTTTAGCGAGTATTGCTTATGGGATTGACGCAAAGCCTGAAGAAATACTTATTGAGGGAATCACAGAAATTTCACAAGAGGATTTGACCTTCGCTAAAGAATTTGGCTATAATCTTAAGTTACTAGGCATTGCTAAAAAAGATGGGGATTGCATAGAACTCCGTGTGCATCCTACCTTTTTGCCCAAAGAAGCAATGATTGGTAAAGTTGATGGTGTAATGAATGCTATTAGCGTAGTGGGCGATAGTGTGGGAGAGACGCTCTATTATGGTGCGGGTGCAGGAGGTAATGCAACAGCAAGTGCGGTAATTTCTGATATTATTGAGATTGCTAGGACGAAGAGTTCCCCAATGTTGGGCTTTAAAAATGCGATTGAGAAAAATTTTAAGCTTAAAAATATCGGTGAAATCACAAGTGCCTATTATTTGCGTTTGATTGTCGTTGATAAACCCGGAGTTTTAGCACAGATTGCAACGATTTTTGGGGAATGCCAAATCTCTATTGATACTTTCTTGCAAGCCAAAAATCAAAATAAAGCCCACTCAACCTTGCTTTTATCAACCCACACTTGCAAAGAAACACAAATCCAAAAAGCCCTAGAGAAAATCACTCAACTTGAAGTTATCCAAGCAAAACCTGTGATGATACGCATTGAAAAAAAATTTACCCAATGAATCCTGCAAAATCCACAAAATCTACCAAAAACACGACCCAAAAGGGGAGAGAGGCTGAAAAGTTAGCGTGTGAATTTTTGCAACAACAAGGCTTTGAAATCCTTGAAACTAACTTCTATACCGCCTTTGGCGAGATTGATATTATTGCAAAAAAGAAAAAGATTTGGCATTTTATTGAAGTCAAAAGCGGCAGTGGATTTGAGCCTATCTATAACCTCACTCCTGCCAAGCTTAAACACATCACCCAAAGCATTAAAATTTATCTCCAAACTCTACCCCATACACCCAAATATTGCCTTAGTGCGATGATTTTAAGCCGAAATGATTCAAGCGAAAGCTATAAAATTGAATTTTTAGAAAATCTCACAATTTTTTAATTTCTCTTTTTGTTCCCTGCAAAACCAATCTTAAAAGAGGATTCAAGGCAGACAAAGATGCATTAAACTAACCTAATCAATAATCTTGCAAAGTTGTAATCCCTTTTTCTCCACATACGCGACATTGCGGATTGCGTCTAATGCTGACTTTGCGAAAATC
>JAFLSC010000016.1 GCA_022511145.1 Helicobacter sp. | reverse complement strand
CTAAACAGCCTCTTTCAAATCCTCTTTTTTAGTCTCTATGCCTATGTTTTTATGGTGTTTTTGCCCTCACAGCTAGGAATCTCTCTACAATCTTATAGCATTAGCATAGCAAGCATTGCTAAAAATGTGGGGATTTACTTGGGGATTCCCTTTGTGCTAGGGCTTTTAAGCCGAGTGCTTATAGTGAAAGCTAAAGGCTTAGGATTCTATGAAAATACCTTTTTGCCCACCATCAGCCCCCTAAGCCTTGTTGCCTTGCTGTATGTGATTATTGTGATGTTTTCTTACAAGGGCGAGAGTTTGATTAGACTACCTTTTGATACTTTGCTTGTGAGTGTGCCACTTATTGCGTATTTTGTGATAATGTTTTTTCTTTCTTTTTATATAAGCAAGGCATTTAACTATGCCAAAAGGGTGGCGACAAGCTTTAGTGCGTGCGGGAATAATTTTGAATTAAGCCTTGCGATTGCGATTGTGTCTTTTGGGATTAGCTCACCGCAATCTTTTGTGAGTGTAGTGGGGGTGCTTATTGAAGTGCCAGTAATGATTGCCCTTGCCTCGTGGCTAAAGTATAAAAGAAAATCAGCCCCAGAATGCTATAATGGCAAAAATGCTTAAAATATCTAAGCCTTAAAGACAATAAGGATAGCAATGCAGGATTTAGAGAGCTTTTTAAAAATCACAAGTGCCCTTAATGATGAAAGTCGTTTGAAGATTCTTGCTTTTTTACTGCAGCATTTGCAAAGTGAAAAAATGCTGTGCGTGTGCGATTTAGAAGCTTCGCTTGATATGATTCAATCTCGCCTCTCGCGTCATCTCAAAATCCTCAAAGACGCGGGATTTTTGGAGGTTAAAAGGCAAGGCGTGTGGGCGTATTATGGTATTAATCAGCATTTAGAGGGATTCCATAAGGCAATCTTAGAGCATATCCACTCCCTTAATCTCCCCCTACCACCGCTTAAACGCATTTCCTCAAACATTGCTTGCTTAGAAAAGTGAGGATTTGTAAAAGTCAATTTCTAAAGATTTAAAGGTTTTGGTTACGAGCATAAGGCTTACCATTAGCTTATAGAGCTTATGCAAAGCTCCAAGTTTCAAACACAAATTTTTCGATTTTTTCGTGCCTCGCACTAATAGCGTCTTTATCCCATTTATCATCTTTAACAAAATCTTTAATCTCTCTTTGTTGTGCAAGGGGAGTATTTTCATAGCTTGCCAACTTGTTCTTAAAAGGTTTATTACCAAGAGAACTATTATGAGATTTATCTATGAGCAAAAGATTGCCTATACAATGCAAATAACATTCTTCATAAAATTCTTTATCGTATTTATCATAACCACTCGCTAATCTTTTGCCATTTTCTGTTTGTGGGGCAATATGCTCAATCGTTATCTCTTTTATATCTTCAAGACTAAAAGAATAGCCCTTTTCTTTAGCGTTATTTGCCCTTAGGTGATTCTCATAACGCATTAGTATATAGGGTATTATGGTGTCATTATCTATGTATATGTTATCAAGAGCATCACTTACCGCATCATCTCGCCAATACCATTTCTCCTCTGTGCAAATTGCTTTCAAGCCATTTTCTAAATCCTCTACTTTTGTGAAATTTTTTAATACCTCATTGAGCCTTGAGGCAAAATCTGCTCTTGTTTTTACAAGTTTATCTCTAAAAGCAATAATTTCCAAAGCGTGAAAAATACTCTCTAGCTGCTTTTTATCCTCCCTAAACAAATGATACGCTTTGAGAATAAAAGGATACACTTCCCACACTTCTAGTAAGGATAAATATCTTTGTAAATGCTCTCATTCCTTTGAAATTCCTTAAAATCTACAAAAGCTTCTTTAAGCTCTTTCATATAATTTTCAATCCAAGCAGTTTTATTCTCGTCTTCTTGCCCTTTAAGTTCTTTTTTGTAATTAAGCTTCTCATCATTTTCGCGGTAATTAAAACCAAACATTGATTTTGATATATTAAAATAGCGTAATATATCATCTTCATCAATTTTTTTAATGTCGTTAATAATGCGGTAAATTTCTTTAAAAATATTTGTAATTTCATTGAGTTTTTGTTCAGATTCCTCTTTGCTACAATAAGTATAAATTTGATAGGCAAAATAGGATTTAAGCTTTTCCATATCAGTAAGTGCTTTCCCGCGATTATTTTGCAACTCAAACATCAGCACAGAATCTTTTTTATTTGTAAAAGGTATGCTTAGAATCTCCGCATTTTGCATTGCCTTAAACATCTTTAGGATTACTTCAGTATTCTCTTTATCTAATGCTTTTTCAAAAAATTCTTTTGCCTTTTTGATTCTTTCTTGGGAGGGGGTTTGGGGCTCGTGTGTAGTTTCATTTTTTATAATAAGATTCTCAAAATAATCCCTATCATATTCAACAGCCTTTAATTTTGCTTTAGAGCGAAAACTCAAATAATCATCTTTTATATACTCTAAAAATTTCTCATTTTCTATTTCAGTATCTAATCTTTCTTTTTTAGCCCTACTCTCTAGCACATTTACTAAAGCTCGAGAAAAAATCACTATAGTGCTAATTCTTTGCTGTCCATCAATAATATCAATTTTTAAAGTATCTTCTTTAGACTTTTCAAGCAAAACATTGCCAAAGAAATAATGATTATCCCCTTTTGTAGCTTCTTGTAAATCCTCTAAAAATACTTTCCAATTCCCCTCTTCCCAAGAATATGCCCTTTGATACACAGGAATAGAATATTGTTTCTCTCCTTGAAAAAACTCTTTTATATTCTCTTTTTTAGGTGTCATTATGTGTTCCTTAAAAGTTTTAGATAAATTATAACTACTCATAGCTTTAAAATCTATTAATTATGATAAATCTAACTTAAAATTTTAAAAAATCATTAATATTAAACTTGACTTTTTTAAATATTGAAAATATTTAAAAACCTCTTTTGTGATTTTGCCTTTAGGGCTTTAGATTTTAACTCATACACAAGGCTTGTTGAGATTATTAAATCTCATTGAAATCTAAGGCTTATTGATACCTAAACTCTCTCTTATGCCAAAGTCTTTTGTTAGAGCTAAACGCACGACCAAATCCGCAATGCTTTTGCGTGAAATTTGTTTATCAGCATTTTTAAAACTCTCGCCTTTTTTGGTTAGCTCATAGTCTATCTCATCGGCATTGCTAAACCACGCCGGGCGGATAATAGTATAATCTAAATTTGTTTTTTCAATGAGCAAGGCAGAATCCCTATAAGGATTTAAAATGCTCTTATAGCTTTGAGTTGGCACTTCATCATAAATCCCCATTGAGCTTATCCAAATAAGCCTTTTTAGTTTCAGCTCACTCATACTTTGGATAATCACCTCCGCCATTTTTACAAGCTCACCGCTTAAATTCGCATACACCACATCTACGCCACTCATCACTTCTTTTAAACGCGTTTTATCCAAAACATCGCCCTCAAAAAGCTCAACCCTCTCACTTTGCAAATGCTTTAACCTCTTTGCATTTCTTAAATAAAGCCGCAAAGACACATCACTTTTTTGTAAAAATGCTTCAATCACCCATTTTGCCACGCTTCCATTTGCACCGATGATAAGAATCTTCATATTTGCTCCTTTTTTTAGCTGATGTATCTGTGTGGGCTTATAGGATTGTGCGAGCGTGCCTCTCGCCTCTGCTACATCATTGCCTTTTAGCTCCTCTAATGCAAAAGCACCCAAAAAAAAGCTTTGCAAAGAAAGCTTTATAAAGCCTCGTCGCGATAAGCAATGCTGCGTAAGTAAGGATTGCTCACACAAATACCTTTCATCTTTTTCCACAAATTTTCCTTTTTTAAAATCTAATTATAAAGGCTAACACCTAGTGGTTGTCAAGAAAGTTAATTTATATTAGAAGCAAAAGTCCTACGAATCAATCTTTAGCACCGCTAAAAATGCCTCTTGGGGCAGAGCAACTTTACCGATAGCTTTAAGTCGTTTTTTTCCTTCTTTTTGCTTTTCAAGCAATTTTCTTTTCCTTGTAATATCCCCGCCATAGCATTTTGCTGTTACATTCTTGCCCATTGATTTAATGGTTTCTCTTGCGATGATTTTATTCCCAATGCTTGCTTGGATTGCGACTTCAAAAAGTTGTCGCGGGATTATCTCCTTCATTGCCTCAACGAGCTCTTTGCCTTTTTCATAAGCCTTAGATTTTGGCACAATGATACTTAAAGCATCAACAATCTCATTAGCTACACGAATATCAAGCTTCACCAAATCCCCCTCTTTAGATTCAATAGGCTCATAATCAAAACTCGCATAACCTTTCGTGCAAGATTTGAGTTTATCATAAAAATCCATTACAATTTCATTAGTAGGGAGCTGATATTCAAGCAAAACTCGTGTTTCTTGGAGATATTCCATTTTCTTTTGGATTCCTCTGCGTTTGTTTAAAAGTGTGATGATATTTCCTAAAAACTCGGTGGGAACAATGATTGTAGCTTTGACATAGGGTTCTTTGATTTGGGCTATTTTCTGTTCAGGCGGCAATTCACTTGGATTTTGGATTTTGATTACCTCGCCATTAGTTTGCGTGATTTCATAAACCACCGTGGGAGCAGTGGCAATCAAATCAAGCCCAAATTCTCTCTCCAATCGCTCCTTAACCACTTCCATATGCAAAAGTCCCAAAAACCCTATGCGGAATCCAAAACCTAAAGCGATTGAAGTCTCTGGCTCATAAGTAAGACTAGAATCATTCAGTTTAAGCTTATCAAGAGCATCACGCAAATCCTCAAATTTATCAGTATCAATAGGATAAATACCTGCAAATACGAAAGGTTTAGCCGCCTCAAACCCACTAACAGCCTCTTTGGTTTTGTTTTTAAAATCTGTTATGGTATCGCCCACAGCAATATCATTAACATTTTTTAAACCCAAAACCACAATCCCGATTTCACCGGTTTTAATCTCTTGGGTTTTTTCTTGTCGCAAAGGGTGAGGATACATCAATCCTAGCACTTCGTGATTTTTACCACTCCCCATAACCAAAATATTCTGCCCTACTTTAATGCTCCCATCAATCACGCGAACCAAAGCTAAAGCTCCCAAGTAATTATCAAACCAAGAATCATAAATCAAAGCCTTTGTGGGAGATTGCCTATCGCCTTGAGGAGCAGGGATAAGCTCGATGATAGAATCAAGGAGTTGCGTGATTCCTTGATGAGTTTTAGCACTCACTTCAAGGGCATTAGTGCAATCTAACCCGATGGTTTGTTCTATCTCACTCTTAACACGTTTGGGATTAGCGGCGGGTAAATCGATTTTATTAAGCACAGGGATAATTTCAAGATTATTATCAAGAGCGATATAAACATTAGCAATCGTTTGAGCTTCCACGCCTTGACTCGCATCAACGACAAGCAAAGCCCCTTCACAAGAAGCTAAAGAGCGAGAAACTTCGTAGCTAAAATCCACGTGTCCGGGCGTATCAATAAGATTTAAAATATAATTTTCCTTTTTATATTGATATTTTAAACGCACACTTTGGGCTTTGATTGTGATACCTCTCTCTTTTTCTATCTCCATTGTATCCATTACTTGAGCACTCATTTCACGCTCACTAATTGCCCCACAATGCCGAATCAAACAATCAGCAAGGGTGGATTTCCCGTGGTCAATATGGGCGATAATCGAAAAATTGCGGATTTTAGAGAGTGGGTTTTCCATTAAGAACCTTTAAATTTAAGTTAAATAAAGATTGTAGCAAAAAAGCTTTTTATAACTTATTAGAGAATAAATCTTGGTAAATCCTCCCGCCCACTTGACTTTTAGCAAAAGCAATAAAATGATTATTTTGCGGATTGGGCTTATTATAGGCTAAGGGTTTATGAGTCTTGCAATCAAGCAAAATCCCACCTGCTTCCTCTAAAATAATTTCACTAGCAGCCGTATCCCATTCCTTTGTCCCATTAAGTCGCGGGTAAAAATCCGCTTCCCCTTTAGCAAGTGTGCAGATTTTCAGTGAAGAGCCTTTTTTAAGCACTTTTAAGCCATATTTTTGGATAAAATCTTGTGTTTCTTTGGTTGAATGAAACATCGAATCACACGCAATAAGCTCCTCACTCTGTGCCACCCTATCGCCA
This sequence comes from Helicobacter sp., assembly GCA_022511145.1. Taxonomy (GTDB): domain Bacteria; phylum Campylobacterota; class Campylobacteria; order Campylobacterales; family Helicobacteraceae; genus Helicobacter_D. The sequence goes on along the minus strand of JAFLSC010000016.1, from coordinate 36,462 downwards.
TTAAGTTTAATCTTACTTGATTTTAGCCACTCTAGGCTTAGCATATCGGTTTTGATTTGCTCCTCCAAGCTTTTTGGTGTGAAACTAAAGCTTCCAAAATCTTTTAATGCCCCATAGAGTTCATAAAAATAAGGGGCATACACGACACCCAAAAACGGGCGATTTTTGTTAATCAGAGCAATATTAATCGTCCAACCTCCATTTTGAGCGAGAAAATCCTTTGTCCCATCAAGAGGGTCAACAAGCCAATAATACTCCAAATCCTTTCTTTCTTCATATTCTAGCACCGCTTCTTCAGAGCAAACTTCATAGGGTGAGAGGATTTTAAGCTGCTGTGTGATAAAGGCATTAGATTCCAAATCTGCCTGTGTTAGGGGGGAAGAATCCTCTTTTAGAGTGAAAGATTTTAAATCGTGATATTTTAGGGCGATTTCTCCTGCCTTAATAGCCACTTGCATTATTGAATAAAGGAGATGTTGTGTTGAGAGATTTTCCATTCTTTTCCTTTTTGGGCTTATTTTATCATTTTTTGCCTAAAGGGGAATTAAGTTTTTATTGAATCAAATTCTTTTTATTTGTTAAAATAATAATTTAAAAAATTCATAAGGGAAATTGATGCAATGGGATTCTTTGCTTTATGATAAAAATCATCATTTTGTTTGGCAATATGGGTGCGAGCTGTTAAAATATATCCCTCCAAACTCACTAAGTATTTTGGATTTAGGCTGCGGGAGCGGAGATTTAACCTATGAACTTTCAAAACTCTGCCAAAAAGTTGTGGGGATTGACGCTTCGCCCGAGATGATAAATCTTGCAAGAGAAAAATTTCCAAACCTTGATTTTAGAGTTTGTGAAGGGCTTAGTATGACTTTTAAAGATGAATTTGATGTGGTTTTTTCAAATGCAGTCTTTCACTGGATAAGCAATCACAATCTTTTGCTTGGAAATATCGCAAAAGCTCTTAAGAGTGAGGGAATTTTAATCTGCGAATTTGGAGCTTTGGGAAATATTGAAAGCATTGAAAACGCCTTTAAACTCGCACTTGGTAGGCAAGGATTTGCTTACACAATGAAATTTAACTTCCCTGATGCTGATTCTTTTAGCAAACTTTTAAAGCAAAATCATTTTGAGATAATAGAACTTTCTAAATTTGACAGACCCACTCCTCTTGAAAACAATGAAGAAGGATTAAGAATTTGGCTCAAACAATTTTTTAATTCACAGCTTGATGAGCTTCCTTTACAAATACAAGAAAAAATATTTGATGAAGTTGAGGTGCTTACAAAAGATAGGCTTTATCAAGGTGAAATTTGGACTTTGGATTATAAAAGATTAAGAGTGATTGCGAGTTTAGAAAAATAAATTATTAAAGTTAAAGTATTTTGATTTTAACCTGATATAGCATTTGAATCTTTTTAAAATATTGTGTTAAGCCTAGAGTTTTCTAGACTTTTTTAGTTTTTATTAAAATTCTTAGTCCAAATTTCCAAGCTTTAATTATTTAAGCTTCTTTTAAACTCCCTCTCTAAAGCTTTAGCTTCAAAATAAAATTTAATGAGTCCTCCTTTATACCAAGACTTATAAGCTTTGATAAAAGCTTCTCCTAGTTTATAAGTGAAACACTCTTTTTCTTTTAAGGCTTCTTGATAATCAAGATAAGATTCTAAAGGAGGGAGAGCTAAATTTGGATTTGTTTTAATTTTTTCTTTATAAATCTTTTCTTGTTCTTTATGAATTAAATTCATAGCCATTAATAAATAAGGCAGTTTAATATAATCAAATAGAGATTTAGAATTTCTTATCATAATTTGCCCGAGTTTATAAGAGAGGTGATTGTGGATTCTTTGAGTGGCTGTGCCAAATTTGATTTGCTGCTGCAAAGAAGAACTTTTAGTTATCGTAAATTTATTGTGTATGCAAAAACTTTCTATAATATCCCTATAATAGTCAATCGGGGGAACAAGATGAGTAAAATCATACACATCGCTATTTTCAAGCTTTAGATTATTTTCATCTAGGCTTTTTTCGTTATCAATTTTTGCTAGTAAAAAATTAATCATTCTTACTCCACCTTCTATGGTAAGAGTGCTGGCTTTCCCCTCTACAAAACGCATAGCTTCAGTTCTTTCAGTTATAGCTTCATTTGCAGTATTATTTCTTATCAAAGTTTCATCATCTATAAAAAAATCTTGATATAAAAAATTAAAATAATTATAAGAATGAAAAGCTTTGACAATCTTTGTGGTTTTGTTTTGAAAAATTAAAGAAGTGTAATTATTAAGTGTGTTTGTTTTACTTATAGGTATAAAACAATGAATTCCTAAAACTTGTAAGCCCTTGTATTGCTTTTCAAAAGTAATTTTATCATTGTCTTTGAGCCAAAACACCTTTTCATTATAATACACATCTCTTATTTTTTCTTCGTTTAAATTTGTGTTTAACTCTTGAGGAGAGACAATGACAAATTTAGGATTATGCTCAATCTCTATATCTTTTTTAGGATTTAAAAAGCTTTCAAAAGAAAGTCGGATATTTTTACCAAATTCATACATAATAGGTCTTAGAATGTGTGAACCTCCTAATTTCTGCGAACAATAATCTTGCAGATTTAACTCAAGCATTTTTCTGTGAAAATTGATAAAATTAAAACCATAATGTCTTGAGAGCTTTTCGTGAAAATCACAAATTAAAGAATTGTTTTTGCTCATTGAATGGGGAGAAAATAAAATGCAAATTAAAACTTTTTTATTGAGCTTATAAAGCTCTTCATAAAGCCATTTTAAATGGTTTTTAATAATTTCTAAATCAACTTTTTGGCTTTTATAATGGCTATCGTCCATTATATTTGTTTCAATTATCAATAAATCAGCATTGTCGATAGTATTCTTAAATCTTTCATTATTGAGAACATAAACCTTATGCAAAGCTCCACAACCTCCCATCGAAAGATTGTGGCATTCAAAGTTATCGTCATTTTCACCACAAATTCCCGCATAAAAAGAATTTGGCATTCTTGAATTAGGAGCCCCCATTACAACAATATGCTTCATTTTCTCACCTTTTTAAATCTTGTGCTAATTTCTAGCTTTTCTACTATTTCCACTTTGGTTGGGATTTTATAAGCAGCAAGTTTATCTTTGCAAAAAGCCTTGATTTGTTTTTTAAGCTCCAAAGCACTTAAATTTATCCCTTCTTTTAAGACAACTTTTACTCCTACACTTTGCCCTGTAAGAGGATTTGCAATGCCAAAAACTAAACAATCTACAATAGATTCAAACCCTAATAATACCCCCTCAACCTCACTAGGTAGCACTTTTTCACCACCGACATTAATGAGCTCCTTATTTCTACCTATGATTTTAAGGTATTCCTCGCCATCAATATTTATAAGTTCAACCAAATCACCTGTGGCAAAATAGCCATCATCTCTAAAAGCCTCATTTGAAGCATTCAAATAACCTAAGCTTTGCGTTTTACTTCTCAAATATAGCTCGTTATTTACAATCTTGTAATCTATATTTTCAAGTTTTATATAGTTTTTGTGTGTTTTGGTTTGAGTGATTCCTATCTCGCTTGTGCCAAAGGTTTGATGAAATCTCACACCCTTAAATCCGGCTTTTAGCTTTTCAAGCAAAATATCAGGCATTTTTTCAGTCCCGTAAGTAATGAGCCTTAAAGAGCTTAAGTCATACTTTAAAGAAACTTTTGCAAGAAGCATAAGATTAAGCAAGCTAGGACTTGCAGGAAGCAAAGCAATTTTGTATTTTTCTATGTTTTGAGCCAAAATATCCACATTTTTTCTCTCCTTAAGGGCTATCCCACAAGCTCCCATACTTAGACAATTAAAGAGTGTGTTAATCCCACCAATATGGTCGAACATCAAAAAAAGCAAAATATTCATTTTTTTGGGCTTTTTATCAAGGTAAGATTCTAAAAGTGTATCAAGATTGTGTAAAATCGCCTTTGGCTTACCCGTGCTCCCACTTGAAAATAAAATAAGTCCCGAGCTGTCCTTATTTTGCAAATCTTGCAAAAGTGCATTTGTGGATGAGGCTTTTTGGGCGTCATTTTGTGCATAAGAGAGGATATTATCTTTAAAAATTACACTAATGCTTGCTTCATTTATCTTACTAGTTAGCTCATTTTCATCACTAAAAAGCCCAACAATTCTTTTACACTCAATACAAGCAAGCAAAAAAGCTATGGAATTTATATCAAAATCCCCTAAAATACCTAAAATTTGATTGTGCGGGATTGTTTTAAGAAGCTCTAATTTCTCTTTGGTTTTTAAAAGCAAATCCTTATAAGAGCTTTCTTTATCATCATAAATCAAAGCCTTAACTTGGAGATTATGTGAGCTTAGTTTTTGCAAAAAGGGGTGGGTAAAATTCATTCAAACACTCCCCCGAGATAAAGTGTTTGTCCTGTTATGAAATTGCTTTTCTCATCGATAAAAAAATCAATCACATTGACTACATCTTTAAATTCTCCAAGTCTTTGTAGAGCTTGTTTAGTAAGAAGTTTGTCAATTTGCTCTTGTGAGATATTTTTGATTAAATCCGTTTTTATGGGTGTTGGAGCAATGGCATTGACTCTTATATTAAAGGGAGCAAGCTCTTTAGCACAAGTTTGTGTAAGATTGATAATTGCTGCTTTTGAAGCAGCATAAATAGCTTCACCCTCTAATCTTAAAGGCGTGGCTATGGTTGAAAAATTCACAATATTAAGATTCTTAGTGTCTTTATGCTTCATCATCACCTTTGCAACCTCTCTTAAAAACAAAAACGAGCCGATGACATTGGTTTGAAAAATGCTCTGTGCGCTTGATTTTGGCGTAGTGAGAATATGATTCATCGCCGCAATGCCTGCATTATTAATGAGCGTATCAATGCGATTAAACTCTTTTTTGATTTGACGAATCATTGACACAACAGCTTTTTCATCACTCACATCAAGCTCAAAATGCCTATAATTTTTGTGATTGATACTTGCTTCTTTTCTCGAGCAACCACACACTACAAAACCCTGCTTTAAATAATACTCACTTAAAAATTTGCCAATACCCTTTCTTGTGCCTGTAATGACAAAGACTTTTTGCATTAATCTTTCTCCAAAGCTTTGGTTATATATTCTGCTAAAGTTTTAACATCTTTAAAAGGTGAATTTCTTGCACTCATCATCTTTTCATCAGCCAAAATAATTTCCTTGCCCAACTCCTTGCTTAAAAGCTCCTCTAAATCAGAAACTAAAGAAACAAGCGCTAAAGAATCCAAAACCCCACCAAGCCCTGTGTAAAGCTTGGTTTGTGCATTTGTATTTTTTAGCTCCAAAGCATCATAATCCTCCGCAGATTCTCTTATAAATGCTTGATAATAAGTTCTTCAATTTTTTCTTGCATTTTTGCTCCTTTTTGAGTTTGAAAATAGAAATTTTCAAACTCAAAATTTACACAAAAAAGCATTTATAAGAGTTTTTAAAAGAGAGTTTAAATGTTCTTAATGAAAAGAGTTTGCGATATTTAAGGAAAAAATAGATACAATGAAGTCTTGAAAACTTCTATTTTCAAGACAAAATTTACTTTACCTCGTCATTATGGGAAATTCTTTGTCATTGCAAGAAAAATCGCTAGATTTTTCGTGGTAATCTTTTTGTGGCAATCCAACAAAAGATTGCTTTAGCTTCACCTTGCAATGATAAATAAAAAGACACATTCTCTTGCAATGATGAAATTGCACAAATGATAAATCCAAATAATGAAGTTTATTTGTTTCAAGACGGATTTTGTAGGGATTTTTTAAGTGTTGTTAAATCGAGCAGTTTTAAGTGGCCGGGAGAGAGGGATTCGAACCCCCGGAGGTGTTACCCTCAACGGTTTTCAAGACCGCCGCTTTCGACCGCTCAGCCATCTCCCGTAAAAATTATTTAAAAAATGGAGGCGACACCCAGATTCGAACTGGGGAATCAAGGCTTTGCAGGCCCACGCCTTACCGCTTGGCTATGTCGCCTTAAGTGGTGCCCGAGGCCGGACTTGAACCGGCACGGAAGAAAAATTCCGAGGGATTTTAAGTCCCTTGTGTCTACCAATTTCACCACCCGGGCAGAATTATCAATTTCTTGACTTATAAAAGCTTAGAATCTGAAGTGGAGCGGGAGACGGGGATCGAACCCGCGGCCCCAACCTTGGCAAGGTTATGCTCTACCACTGAGCTACTCCCGCAGTATTTTAAAAATGAGGGAAAATTATATCAATGCTTTTTTAAAAAATCAATGAATTTGAGGAAAAAAAATAAAAAAAATGCTAAAATAATACTCTAAATAAATTTACTTTAGGGGATTAATATGCCACTTTTAAGGTTTTTTTGCTTGTGTTTGCTTTTTTATCCCTTTTTTGCTTTGGCAACAAATATTGCTCCAACACCCAAAGAAGACTCACAGGCTTATCCTGAAACGACAGATTATTTTATTTATTCACTCAATCCTAAGGGAGAAAAACTGCTTCTAAAAACTAGCAAAAGCCAAATCCTTAGGGCGACATTGCAAGATAAAACAGGTAATCACACTTGTCAAACTGACTCTAAAAAAATTAAATGCTTAGATTTACCTGAAATGGTTTTCAATAAGGAGAAAGTTATCTATCAAACAGAAAGCTTACTAGAGGCTCTGCAACCTACTTTGACATTCTCGCTTCGTAATCAAGAGGTGCAATATCAATATGACCCCAAAAAATTTAAAAATACCAATTCCATTACGATTAATTTTATCTGCTCGAATGATTCAAGACTCCAAATGCTCCTTAATCTAATGTATGAGCAAGATTTTACTTGCGAAAATGGAAAGGCGACTTTTATGGAAGTGGCAAAAAAATCTTTTGATAAATATTTAGAAGCTTATGAACGCGGTGATAAGCAAGAAAGTCTTGAATCTTACTTGAAACATTCTCCTTTAGAGGAAATTACTAAAGATAGGGTGGAATATTTTGATGAGGAAATTTTATCTTTGCGGCGGTTTGGTTATCTCTACACAGGTGGTGCTCACGGAATGCCCGGAGAATGGGGCATTATTATTGCAAGAGAGGGGGAATTAGTCTATCTTGATAAATTTCTTGATTTAAACAATGAGGAACTAAAAAAAATCTTATGGAAAACCTTTCAAGACTATCGTTTAGCCCATAATATCGACATTGAAGATTTTACCTCTTATGAAAACTTCAAGCCCTCTGATGCTATGACTTTGGATAATGAAGGGATTATTTTTCTTTATCAACCCTATGAATTATTACCTTATAGCTATGGGATTATTGAGCTTAAGCTACCCTTTAGCGTGGTTAAGCCTTTTGGAGATTTTGCACGCTCACCGCTTAAGCATCTCTTTGGGGAACAAAGCGAATAATTTTAAGTCAAAGTCGCTATAATTGCAAAAAGTCAAATTTTAAGGAAGTAAAATGAAAATGAAGTCGCTCATACTTTTAATGGCTTTGATAGGGCTTTTTATCAATGGTTGTGGGGATAAAGATTCTGACGATAAACAAACTGCACACAAAGAGGAAAAACCAAAGCCCCTAAATAATTTTGTAATGGTGCTTAATGATGATTCCCAAATCATTATTAACCAAAAAATCCCTGACGCACCTAAAGATAATTTCAAAAATATCGAACCCAAAGATGAGCAAGAAAGTATTTTAAAAGATTTTATCATTACTTCCCCTGCTTTGGAATCAGAAATCAAGATTTTGTATTTTTTTACAACTTGGTGTGAGCCTTGTATAGGAATTCTCCCTCATTTAGATAATCTCCAAAAACAATTTGGCGATAAAATCAAATTTATTGGGATTCCGCTTGATGATATTCTTGAAAAAACCGAAAACTTCCCTCAAACTCTTCATATTTTTGTTGAGGAAAATGCCATTACTTTTCCTATGGTAGAGGGCAGTGAGCGTCAAACACTCTTTAGGGCTTTAGGAGAGGTTGAGGGAATCCCTCTTATGGCACTTTATGATAATAACGGGGACTATCTTATCCATTATTTAGGAGCGATTCCTGAAGAAATGCTAGAATTTGATTTAAGCTACAATCTCACCAAACTAAGGGCAAAATAATGCTCAATCTCCTTAAAGCAACACTTAAAAAAACCACGCAAAATATTAAAGAGATTCTACCCAAAGCCCAAAAAAAACTGGCTAAAGAGGAAGTAGAGGAAATCTTAATTGCTATGGATATGGATTATGATTTGGTTGAAAAAATCCTCTCTCCCCTTGGTAATGAAATCAATAAAAATGAACTTGAAATCGCACTTTTACGGCTTTTTAGAGGAGAAAGTTATTATGATAGAGTGCAATCTCAAGTCATTGAAGCCAAGCCCTGTGTGGATTTGATAGTGGGCGTTAATGGAGCAGGTAAAACGACTACGATTGCCAAACTTGCTCGTATTTACCAAAAACAAGGTAAAAGTGTGATTTTAGGAGCGGGAGATACTTTTAGAGCTGCGGCTATTGAGCAACTTAATCTTTGGGGTGAGAGGCTTAAAATCCCTGTTATTTCAACCAAACAAGGACACGACCCTTCAGCGGTTGCCTATGATACAATTACTTCGGCTTTAACAAAAAAAATTGATTGTGTGATTTTAGATACAGCCGGACGCCTCCATAACCAAACTAATCTCCAAAATGAGCTTGAAAAAATCGCAAGAATTTGCGATAAAGCCTACAAAGGTGCTCCACACAGAAAAATCCTAATCCTTGATGGGACTCAAGGCACTTCAAGTTTGCAACAAGCTAAAATCTTTAACCAAACGCTTGGCTCTCTTAGTGGCGTGATTGTTACTAAGCTTGATGGCACAAGCAAAGGAGGGGCTATCTTTAGCATTATTCATTCTTTGCGTATCCCTATCCTTTATATCGGTGTTGGGGAAGGTGCGGAAGACTTGATTGAATTTAAAGAAGAAGAGTATATTCGCACACTTTTAGACTCCATTTTTATAGCAGAATAAAATGGCAAAAAAAACACAGATTTTTGAGTGTCAGCATTGTGGAACAAAAAGCTCAAAATGGTTAGGAAGATGTGCAAATTGCGGTGCTTGGGATAGCTTTTTAGAACTCAAAGAAGAACAGATTTTATCACTCAAACAAACAGAAAACATCAAAGCAATCCCTATTACAGAAATCAAGCAAGAGGAATTTATCCGCTTTAGCTCTGGTGAGAGCGAGCTTGATATTGTGCTAGGTGGTGGGATTGTGCTTGGGGGATTGTATCTTGTAGGGGGCAGTCCGGGTGTGGGAAAATCTACACTATTACTTAAAATCTCAAGCAATCTTGCCAAAAATGATAAACGCGTCCTTTATGTAAGCGGGGAAGAGAGTGGCTCACAAATCAAAATGCGAGCCGAGCGGCTAGGGGCATTAAATCCTAATCTTTTTTTGCTTAATGAAATCAAGCTAGAATCTATCTTAGCGGCTTTTAGGGAAGGCACACCCAAAGGAGCTTATGAAATGCTCGTGATTGATAGTATCCAAACGCTCTATTGTGAGAATATTAGCTCCTCTCCGGGTAGCGTCTCTCAAGTGCGTGAAGTAACTTTTGAGCTAATGCGTTTGGCAAAAAATTCAGGCGTTGCAATTTTTATTATCGGGCATATTACCAAGGAAGGCTCGATAGCAGGTCCTAGAATCCTTGAACATATGGTGGATTGCGTTTTGTATTTTGAGGGGGATTCAAGTCAAGAATTGCGATTCTTGCGGGGATTTAAAAATCGCTTTGGAACAACTAGCGAAGTAGGGATTTTTGAGATGAAACCTCAAGGACTTATCGGAGCAAAAGAAGCTTCCAAATTCTTTTTTCAGCAAAAAACCGCTTCGCCCGGGAGTGCTTTAAGTGTTATTTTAGAGGGGAGTCGAGCATTAGTTTTAGAAGTGCAAGCATTAGTGAGTGATTGTGCTTATGGTGCTCCAAAACGCTCTAGCACAGGCTTTGATTCTAATCGCTTGAATATGATTTTAGCCCTCTTAGAGAGAAAGTTAGAAATCCCGCTTAACCGCTATGATGTGTTTATTAACATTACTGGAGGTATCAAAATCCTAGAAACTGCTGCGGATTTAGCCATTGTAGCAGCGATTCTCTCAAGCTTTCGCAATCGCACTTTATCGAACAATAGCGTGTTTATCGGGGAGGTAAGCTTAGTGGGTGATATTCGTGAGGTTTCTAATATCGACCAAAGGCTTAATGAAGCTCTAAATTTAGGCATACAAAAGGCTATTTTACCCAAAAAGCCAAGCAAACAAACGGGTATCAAATGTTTTGAAGTGCAAGAGGTTACCAAGATTTTAGATTGGATGTGAAATTAGCGGTAGTTTTAGCTTTATTTACCCTCTTAAAAACCAAAAATAAGAGAGCTTTAGGGTAAATCAAAGTAAAATTACACATTTAATTAACGGGGAGTTTATGGAAAACATTGTTACTTTGGGGATTATTTCCTTATTGATTGCCATTTCGCCTTTACTTAGCACATTAACGCGTCTCCCTGTTGTTGTTGTGGAAATCTTACTTGGAGCTTTAGCCCTACACTTTAATTGGTTCTCTCATTCGTCCTCTTTGGAATTTATCGCCCAAATTGGTTTTTTATTTTTAATGTTTTTGTGTGGATTAGAAGTTGATTTGGATACTTTTAAAAAGTTAGGGACAAAATTTTTGAAATCTGCCCTGCTGTATTTTGGTGTGCTTTATGGTGTCGCTGAAATTTATGTTTTGTATTTTGGGTTTTCAGAATTTTACATTGCGGCTTTACCAGTAATGAGTTTGGGAATGATTATGGCGTTGCTCAAAGAATACCCCAAAACTGCTTCGTGGCTTACTTTAGCTTTAAATGTCGGCATTTTGGGCGAGTTAATTAGTATTATTATTTTGGTAATCCTCAATGGTGCGTATTCTTATGGGCTTAATTGGGAGCTTTATAAAACACTCTTTGTGCTTTTTGTGTTTTTGAGTGTGATTGTGGGAACTTTTAAGATTGCTGATATTCTTTTTTGGTGGTTTCCTACGCTTAAATTTCTTGTTATTCCCAAAGATACGAGTAAAAATCAAGACATACGCTTTAGTGCAATGCTGTTTTTAACGATGATTGGGATTGCTCATCTTTTAAATCTTGAGAGTGTTTTGGGGGCATTTTTGGCTGGAATGATTTTGGCAACTTATTTTCACTATAAAGAAGGCTTGGCAAATAAACTCAATGAATTTGGATTTGGATTTTTTATCCCGCTTTTTTTTGTCTATGTAGGCTCAACTTTAGACCTTAATTTGATTTTTAATGATTTTACGCTTTTATACCGAGTTTTCGCCGTTATCTTGATGATGGTTTCTTTAAGAATAATCGCTGCTTTTGTTGCTTACAGAAATCATTTTGGCAACTATTATGATACGATTTTATTTGCTTTGAGCCACTCAATGCCTCTGACTTTCCTTGTTGCTACCGCACAGCTAGGGAGGCAATTTAATGCGATTGCAACGCAAGAATATTATGCCCTAATTCTAGCAGCTCTGTTAGAGGGGATTATTTTGACTCTTTGTATCAAAGTCCTTTATACTTATAAACTCAAAAAAATGCCTCATCTCAAAACTTCTTGAAAATTTAATGTTTCATTTTGAAAAATAATATTAAAATTCTAAAAGTTTTTTACAATTTGCAAAATTTTTTAATTTGGTTGTTTATTGATTTACTATTTTTTGAAATAATTACCCTATGAAAAACCCAAAAAAGGAGTTTATAATGAAAAATCAGACTTTTATTTCCAAAACCATTTTAGCAGCAATGCTTGTAGGAAACTGCTTCGCCTTTGAAGTGAGTGAGCTTCCTGAAGCAACCACAAGAGAAACCCCCGATGTGGCTTTAAATAAAATTTATTCTTATCACAATTCTATCAAAGAGGCGACCAAAGCAGTTGTAAATATTTCAACACAAAAAAAGATAAAAACTGCCAATATTCAAGGACACCCTTTATTCAACGACCCTTTCTTTAAGCAGTTTTTTGGTGATTCTTTTGAAGCGATGATTCCTAAAGATAGGATAGAGAGAAGTCTAGGAAGCGGCGTGATTATTTCACAAGATGGTTATATTGTTACCAACAATCACGTAATTGATGGGGCAGATAAAATCATCGTAACAATGCCTAATTCTAGCAAAGAATTTGAAGCCAAAGTGATTGGAAGCGATGAAAAAAGCGATTTAGCCATTGTGAAAATTGAGGGTAAAAATCTCCCTTTTATTCAGTTTGCCTCAAGTGCTAATTTGCAAGTGGGTGATATGGTTTTTGCCATAGGAAATCCCTTTGGTGTGGGTGAAAGCGTTACACAAGGTATCATCTCTGCCCTCAATAAAAGCGGTATGGGAATCAATGATTATGAGAATTTTATCCAAACTGACGCTTCTATCAATCCCGGTAATAGCGGTGGAGCCTTAGTGGATACACGAGGTGGCTTGATTGGGATTAATACTGCAATCCTCTCAAGAACAGGCGGTAATCACGGGATAGGATTTGCAATCCCTTCAGAAATGGTTAAAAAGATTGCCAAAACGCTTATTGAGAAAGGTAAAGTTGAACGCGGGTTTTTAGGAGTTGGCATACAAGATGTTAATGAGGAGCTAAGAAGCTTGTATAATGATCAACAAGGTGCGGTTGTGATTGATATTCAGCCTAATTCACCCGCACAAAAGGCGGGATTAGCGGTTTGGGATTTAATCACCAAAGTGAATCAAACGCCGATTAAAAGCTCCGCAGAACTCAAAAATCTTATTGGAACTTTTAATCCTAATGAAAAAGTTACGCTTACCTTTATCCGCGACAAACAAGAAAAGACTGCGACACTTACACTTGCTCAATCTCAAAGCAAAGAAAGTAGCAAAGAAAATTCCAAAAACCCAAAATCAAGTTCAAGTAATGCGGGTGGGATTAAGGGATTAAGCGTTGTTACACTCTCAAACAATCTTAAATCTCAATATGGTATCCCTAGCGATATTCAAGGGGTATTTGTTGATAATGTCGAACCTAATAGTTATGCTCAAGAAGTAGGGATAATGCGAGGGGATATTATCGTGCAGATTGAAAGCTTTGCGATTAAAGATAGCAAAACTTTTGAAGAGGCGACTTCGCGTTACAAAAATCAACCCAAACGCATTTTAATTAATCGGGGCGGAAGAATCCTAAGTATCGTAGCAAAATAATATTGCGGCAAAACAAATCTTAGGGTAGGACTCTCCTGCTCTATACTCCTTCTATTTTCCCAAAATCTCAAAATCCACTTATTATGTGCAATCTCCACAGAATCATCATTGCAAGAGGCTGTGTCTTTTATTTGTCATTACAAGAAAAAAGCTAGATTTCGCAAAAATCTATAAAGCCGGCAATCTCTCTTCTGTGAAGCTTAAATTTATATTTCACACAATCTTTATAAAACTTAAATCCCTCCTTGACAAACACTAGGTGTAAGCTATTATAATAACTTAAATTTAAAAGTTTAGGAGTGTGTTATGAAATATGTTAAATTAGGCAATAGCGGTGTAGATGTTTCAAAAATTTGCTTAGGTTGTATGAGTTTTGGCAAACCGGGGAGTGAAAACGGCGTGTTTCCGTGGGCTAAAGATTATGATGAGGCTAAAGAAATTTTCAAAAAAGCCGTTGATTTAGGAATCAATTATTTTGATACTGCAAATGTTTATCAAATGGGTTCAAGTGAGCAAATCACGGGAAGGTTGATTAAAGAATTTGGTTTAGATAGAGATGAAATTGTCGTAGCAACTAAGGTTCATTTTGCAATGCGTGAGGGCAAACCTAATGGGGCGGGTTCTTCAAGAAAAAATATTTTAACAGAGATTGATTATTCTCTTAAGAGATTGGGGCTTGATTATGTGGATTTGTATCAAATTCACAGATTAGACCACCAAACGCCTATGGAGGAGATTATGGAGGCTTTACACGATGTTGTAAAAAGCGGTAAAGCAAGATATATCGGTGCTTCTACTATGTTTGCGTGGGAATTTGAGCGACTTAATAATATTGCTGAAAAACATAATTGGACAAAATTTATTTCAATGCAAAATCAATACAATCTCATTTACAGAGAAGAAGAAAGGGAGATGATACCCCTTTGCCAAGATAGAAAGATTGCCATTGTGCCGTGGAGTCCTTTAGCAGGTGGCAGATGCACGCGTCCTTGGGGGACTCAAACTGCTCGTTCAAAAATCGATGCCGTATCTCCTATGGTTTGGGGTGCAACGGATACTCAAGATAAAATCGTTGTGGATAATCTTGAAAAAATCGCAAAAGAACAAGGACGCTCAATGGCACAAGAAGCTTTAGCGTGGATTTTATCTAAACCTTATATCACTGCACCTATTGTTGGGGCGACTTCGGTGTCGCATATACAAGAGGCGGTGAGTGCTTTGGATATAACTTTGAGTGAGGAGGAAATCAAAGCCCTTGAAGCTCCTTATGTCCCACATATCAAAACGGGACTATATTAAGATAAAATTTTAAAGAAACTTATATAATACTGCTATGAAATCTTTAGTATGTATTGTTATGGTATATGGTAGCCTTGACTTAAAATCAGCCAAGAGGCTCTTAAAATCGTAAAAAATTTTTGATAAACTTTAGAATTTTGGTATAATGCTTTTTTATTAAAAGGGAGAAAGCCACAATGACGATTATCAATCAAGAAACTCAAGAAGTGCTGATAGAAAATGTCTCTATCGCATCATCTGAAAATATGATTTTAAGCATAGAACACGCCTTACTTTCTAACGATATTGAACCTCAAAAGGTTTTTTTTCTCAAAGTGCCAGACTCTCTCAAAAAAAAGCTTTACAGCAAAGATTGGTATTGGGACGGCTCAAAACTAAAAGGGGTATAAAATGAAAGGTAAAGCTTGGAAATTTGGTGATAATATCGATACTGATTTGATTATTGCTGCTCGTTATCTTAATACAAGTGATGAAAAAATCCTTGCTTCCCATTTAATGGAAGATGCAAGGAGCGGTTTTGTCTCCCAAATCCAAAAAGGTGATATTATTGTAGGCGGTGAAAATTTCGGTTGCGGTTCAAGTCGCGAACACGCCCCTGTGGCTATCAAAGCAGCAGGGATTGGAGCAGTGATTGCTAAAAGCTATGCAAGGATTTTTTATCGTAATGCTTTTAATACGGGACTTCCGATTTTAGAAATCAAAGAAACTGATGAGATTTGCGAAAACGATGAGCTAGAAATTCTTTTAACAGAAGGAATCATCAAAAATCTCACCCAAAAAACACAATATCACTTTATGCCTATTCCTCCCTTTATGATGGAATTACTCCAAAGTGGTGGATTAATTGCTTATGCCAAAATCAAAAAGGACAACAATGAAAACCTATAAAATCGCTGTAATTAAAGGTGATGGGATTGGTCCTGAAATCATTAATGAAGCTTTAAAAGTTTTAAAAGTTGCGGCGAACTTGTTTGATTTTAATCTTGTTTTTGAAGATTATTTAATGGGTGGAATTGCTTATGATTTAGTCGGTAATCCTCTGCCTGATGAGACTATTAAAGCTGCTTTAGAATCTGATGCAGTGCTTTTTGGGGCAATCGGGGGAGAAAAATGGGATAATCTTCCTAGAGAATTGCGTCCAGAGAGTGGGCTTTTGCGTTTCCGCAAATCTTTAGAGGTGTTTGCTAATCTCCGCCCTGCCAAAGTTTATAAAGAACTTGTTGCTGCAAGCACACTTAAATCTGAAATTGTTGAAGGTGTGGATATTTTGGTTGTAAGAGAACTCATTGGGGGGATTTATTTTGGCACACCTAAGGGGAGAGAGACTAACAGAGCCTATAATACGATGGTTTATAGTATTGATGAAATCCAAAGAATCGCACATATCGCTTTCAAAGCCGCACAAAAACGCAATAAAAAAGTCTGCTCTGTGGATAAGGCTAATGTGCTTGATGTAAGCCAACTTTGGCGTGAAGTTGTCAGCCAAATCGCACAAGAATACCCCGATGTAACCCTAAGTCATATGTATGTGGATAATGCGGCAATGCAGCTAATCCGCAATCCCAAGCAATTTGATGTGATTTTAACTGAAAATCTCTTCGGTGATATTCTAAGCGATGAGGCAAGTATGCTAAGTGGCTCCATAGGGCTTTTACCCTCTGCATCTATCGGTGGAAAAGCTGCTATTTATGAGCCTATTCACGGAAGTGCACCCGATATTGCGGGAATGGGGATTGCTAATCCTATCGCAACGATTGCAAGTGCTAGTATGATGTTACGCTATTCCCTCCAAGAATCAAAAGCGGCTGATGGTATTGATTTTGCGATTGCCAAAGCCTTAAAAGAGGGTTATCGCACAAAAGATATTGCAGCATTTGATGCCAAAGAAGTCTGCAGCACAGAGAGAATGGGAAGTCTCATTGCTCAATTCCTTGAAGAATCGGTGTAATATGAAAACACTCACGCTTGCAAGTATTTATGAGACACAGGGGCATCGGTATGAGGCTGCTGAAATTTACAAAACAATCCTTGAAAACGACCCTAATAATACAGAAGCTAAAGTCGCTCTAAAGAGACTTACAAGCAATCGCAAAAATTATGGCAAGGCTGAAAAAAATATGCTTGATTTATTCATACAAATGGATAGTGAAATCGAATATAACGAATTTGAAAGGTGGTTACTTAAAATATGGAAGTAAAAGAAGCAATCCTCCAAACTCTTGCAGAATTGGATTCTGCCACAAAAGAAAATGAAACAACTGATGAAAATCTAGGCGAACGCGATGCCCTCTTGCAAGTTCTTGATGAGGGAACTTCAAGCGATGATGATGCTGTGCATTTTAGCCATTATCAAAGAAAGATTGAAAAGCTTGATTATAAAAATAGTGAGGAGCTTAAAAATCTTTTGACAAAGTTTTATCAAGAAGAAGAAAAATTCTTAGATTCTCTCCAAGAGAGAATCCTTGTGCTTTTTGAGGGATTACAAAGCCCAAATAACAGAAATATCGAAACAAAAGTCGATATGATTTTAAATTTTTTAGAATTTACTTTAGCCATTATTGATGAGAAAAAAAATTCTAAATGAAAAAAATTTTCTTATTTACTTTTGATTTACTTTATTGGTTTATAATTTCACTACCTAAGCAGGATGAGCTAAGGGACAAGTTTAATGATAAATTAAACTTGGGAATCTTTGATGTGCCTAAGTCTTTAAGATTCATTATTCATCCACTACTCCTTTGTTTAAGGACATTTGGTGTGAGTTGGTTCTTTAAAAATATTGTTTCTAGCAGGTATTTTTTCCTTAAAATTACCCCCCTAAATACCCAATCCTCCTTTTAAAGTGAAGGGAAAAATACTATGTTAGAAGTGTTGATGATAGAAGATGATATAGAGCTTGCGACTATTCTTAGTAATTACCTTAAAGCTCATAACATAAATGTAACAAATTATGATGAGCCCTACACGGGAATGAGTGCTATAAACACTCGACATTTTGACCTCCTTCTTTTAGATCTAACACTCCCAAATTTAGATGGGCTTGAGGTTTGTAAAAGAATAGCAAAAGATAAGCGTATTCCTATAATTATCACTTCAGCAAGATACGACACAAACGATAAAGTAAAAGGGTTAGAAAATGGTGCAGATGATTATATCTCTAAACCTTATGACCCTAAAGAACTGATTGCACGAATCCATAGTGTCCTTAGAAGATACAATATAACAACAAAATCCAATGATACTGATAATTCTACTTTTCCTTTTCGCTTAGATAAGGGAAGTAGAGAAATTTATTTAGAAAACAAATTGCTTGACTTAACTAAAGCAGAATATGAGATTTTAAGTTTTATGATTGAAAATAAAAACAAAGCCTTAAGTCGCGAAATGATTGCTCAAGAAGCAGATTCTATCAATCCTGATAGCACCAACAAAAGTATTGATGTTATTATCGGTCGCCTTCGCTCCAAAATTGAAAGTAACGACAAAAAAAAATATATCATCTCGGTGCGGGGTATCGGCTATAAGCTGCAGCTAAAAAATGATTAAAAACTCCATTTTTGTTAAAATTACGATTCTTTTTATGATTGCTATTATTAGTTTAGGGATTATTTCTTATCATTTTATCCACACAGAAATTGACCAAGAGCTTTATAAAAGGCAGCTCAAATACGGACAATTCCTTACTACAATCAATCAGCTTATCCGTTTTGGTAGTAATCTTGAACTGATTGAAAAATACCTCTATGAATTAGAATTGGTCCTCATTAGCGATGAAAAACAGCGACAAAAATTTGTCTTTTATGTCTCTCCTAATCCTACGGGAAATATAGTTGCCAAACTTATCCGTGAAAAAGAAAATATTTATTTGCTTCTCCAAAATAACCAAGAATGGCGACTTTATGGCGATTTGCAATCTAATAGTTTTATTAATTATTATATCCTTACCTTTATTGGATTTTTTATCGTTGTGCTTTTATTTATCCTAGTGATTCGGAGTATCTTGCCGCTTAAGACTCTACGTTCTAAAATCCGAAAATTTTCAAATGGCGAGAGTGAAATCTCCTTTAAACTTGAACAAAATGATGAGATAGGGGAACTTGCTAATGAGTTTGATAATGCGATTCAAAAAATCAATTCCCTTAATCAATCGCGTTATCTCTTTTTGCGTGCCATTATGCACGAGCTTAAAACACCCATTACCAAAGGATTAATTACTGCTGAAATGGTAGAAAATCCCTTGCATAAACAATGGCTTTGCTCTGTTTTTAGACGTCTTGATTTCTTGATTAATGAATTTGCTAAAGTTGAGGAGTTAAGCTCTCGCAATTATTGCATAAATAAGCAACACTATTCTTTAGAAGATATTTTAAAACAAGTTTATTCAATGCTTTTATTAGAAGAAAAGCAAATCCAAGAGCTCCTTGTTTTACCCGAAGGGGATTTTGGTGTTTGGGCAGATTTTGAAATGCTTACTTTAGCGATTAAAAATCTGATTGATAATGCCATAAAATACAAGACTCAAGGCAGAGTTACACTCAAAGTCCTGCAAAATGACTTGCAAATCATCAATGAAGGCGAGCCTTTAACTCATAATCTCAAAGATTACGCCCAACCTTTTTTTAAATCCCATTCCCATAAAAGCGGAGGATTAGGACTTGGAATCTATATTATTAAAAATACTCTTGAGGCTCAAGGCTTAAAATTAGAATACCAACATAAAGATTATCAGAATATTTTTACCATTAAAGGTGTAATATACACTCCAAAAACAACCTAAGGATTGATGATGTTTAGACGTTTAAGAAGAATGAGACTTAATCCGCAAATAAGGGATTTGGTAGAAGAAACTCATTTGCAAATAGCTCATTTTATTTATCCTCTTTTTATCACGCACGGAGAGAAAATCAAAAGAGAGATTGAAACGATGCCCGATGTTTATCAAATGAGCCTTGATGTCGCCCTAGAGGAGTGTGAAAAATTAGAGAAGTTAGGGATTAAATCCATTATCCTTTTTGGAATCCCCGCTATCAAAGACAGCACAGGTAGCGAGGCTTTAAGTCAAGAGGGAATTATTGCTCAAGCTGTGCGTTCTATTAAAGAAAAATTCCCTCATATGCTCGTGAGTGTGGATTTATGCTTTTGCGAATATACAGACCACGGGCATTGCGGAATCTTAAATCCCAAACTCCAAAGTGTTGATAATGACTTAACCCTAGAGATTCTCTCTAAACAAGCTGTGATTTTAGCCCAAAGTGGAGCGGATTTGATTGCCCCTAGTGCGATGATAGACGGAATGATTTTGCATTTACGTCAAAGCCTTGATAAAGCAGGATTTTCCTATATCCCTATTATGAGCTATTCGACAAAATTTGCTAGTGGTTATTATGGACCTTTTCGCGATGTCGCCCAAAGCACACCAAGTTTTGGCGATAGAAAAAGCTATCAGCAAAATCCTGCTAATCGGCGAGAAGCCATTTTAGAAAGTCTTGAAGATGAGGCACAAGGGGCAGATATTCTAATGGTAAAACCCGCTTTGGCTTATTTGGATATTGTGCGAGATATTCGAGAACGCACACTTTTGCCTTTAGCAGTTTATAATGTCAGTGGAGAATACGCAATGCTAAAATACGCACAAAAAGCAAATCTTATCGATTATGAACGCGTTTTGTTAGAAACAATGATGGGTTTTAGACGAGCGGGAGCTGATATTATTATTAGTTACCACGCCAAAGAAATAGCCCAACTACTCAAAACTACCTCATAAAACAAGCAAATCAGCAATTTAAAGGGATTTAAAGATTTCGCTCTCTTTGATTTCAAAAGGGGTACTAAAGCAATACTCCACCCCTTCAAAGCAAAATTGTAATTTGTAAGCGTGTAGCATTAATCGTGAAGCCCCAAAATATTCTTTTCGCTTTACCTCATCAAGCCCTAATGTTTTTCCCTGTCTTATCAATTCACTATCTAAATATTCGCGGGAATGACAATCCAAGCAACCATACAAGGGGTCGCCCAAAATACTATGCCCTAGAGCTAAAAGGTGCAATCTTAGCTGATGAGTCCTCCCGCTAATAGGCATAGCTTTTAGGAGTGTATTACCTTGCAAAAATCCCAAAACCTCAAATTCGCTTTGGGCAGTTTTGAATCGCAAAGTTTTTGTGTGTGATTTTATGCTAGAATTTTGCCCCAAATAGACTGAACGCACACTCAAATCCCCTCCTTTAGGCTGAAGTGCAAGAGGGAGAGTAAAGCCAAAAGGATAAGGAATCGCCATTTTTCCTTTGACTAAAGCAAGGTATTCTTTGTGGATTTGGCGATTGGCTAATATTTTCCCTAACTCTCTAGCCCTCTTAGAATCCTTCCCTACTAGCACTAACCCGCTTGTTTCTTTATCAATACGATGAATGAGTGAGCTTTGAGTCCCACAATACGCATAAATTTCATCAAGCAAACTATGATGGACAAATCTCCCCTTAGGGTGTATGAGCATTTTAGCGGGTTTATTAAAAACTGCAAAATCATCATTCTCATAAATAGGCTTAATCCCTATTGATTGAGATTTAAAAATCATTATATTAACGCTATTTTTTAGAATCTTATTTTTCTCATTATTTCCTAAAATCTTACCCTCATATTGCACTCTGCCCTTATTGATAAAACTTTGGGATTGTGCCATACTCAAGCCTAGCTCTTGAATCAAAAATTTATAAGCTTGTGTGGGATTTGGGATTTTGTATTCTTGAAAAATATAGGACAAGGTTTATCCTTAAATTTGCAAGATTAAAAATTTACAATCAAAATTCAAGGGAGTTTTTCTCGCAAAAAACTAAAAGGTGGTAGAGACAGAGGCAGGAGGATTCTGTTTTCATTCCCGCTATGAATCGCCTCTAGTTCCTTGCCATTTTCTAAAAGGATTTTATCAAAACGCATAAATTTCTTTCCCTCTTGCTCGAAAATCTCACCATACTCTGCTTTAGCACACACAATTTCTTGAGGACTTACGATTTCTTTAGCCTCACCCACCCTAATTGTGTGGCGACAAAGTGCAAAATGCCCATCTTCACTCACTTCGGCATTAACTTGATAGCTCCCCTCGCTAATAGCGGTTTTGTGATTTTGGGTATCTTGCCTCTCATAAGGGCGATGAATCAAATAACCATCACTAAATCCACGATTTTTAAGTGTTAAAAGCTCATTTTGATATTTTTCTAACACAAAATTTCCGCTAAAATAATCATCAAGTGCCTTGCGGTAAGCATAAGTTGCAATCCCTGCATAATAACTTGATTTTGTCCTACCCTCAATCTTTAAGGAGCTAATAGCATTGCTTTCTAAAATTAAAGGCAAATGACTCATTAAATTTAAATCTTTGGCATTAAAAATATGTGTCCCAACCCCTTCTTCCTCGACTAATCTCATCATCACGCCATTATCAGGATTTCGCACATAATATTCATAATCAAAGCGACAATCATTCGCACAGCTCCCGCGATTTGGAACTCTACCACTTTGCAAAGCCGAGATTAAACATCGCCCCGAGAAAGCAAAACACATACTCCCTTGCACAAAAATTTCTAATTCCAAATCGGGTAATGCCTTTTTTATTGCTACTGCATCGCTAAGGCTTAATTCCCTAGCAGCGATAATCCGCTTCACGCCCATTTCATAAAAGACTTCAGCATCAAGCACATTAAGCACATTCGCTTGTGTTGAGAGATGAATAGGGATTTGAGGAGCAATCTTTCGGGCTAATTTAATAACGCCCGGAGTGGAGATGATAAAGGCATCTGGATTAAGTTCTGCCATTTTTTGAATATGGTCTTCTAGGAGCTTGAGTTGAGAATTAAAAGGAAAACCATTAATGGTTACATAGATTTTTTTTCCTCTTTGATGCGTGTATTTAACACCCTCTTTGAAAGAATCAAAATCAAATTCCTTGCTTGAACGTATGCGTAAGGAAAAATGACTTACACCTCCATACACAGCATCAGCACCATATTCTAAGGCGATTTTGAGTTTTTTTAAATTTCCTGCGGGCGAGAGAAGTTCAGGTGGTTTTAGAGGACTCATTGAGATTTTTAAAGCTCCTTAAAGAGGCTTGGGGGCGGAATTATTTCCCGCCAATATTAGCAATCAAGCTTTCAATATCGTCTTCATTGAGTGCTTCAGAATTATCCCCTTGGATATACACCGCTGAACTAACGCGTTTGGAGTCATCAATTTTTCCTTCAAATAAAGAACCCATATAACGAGCAAGAGCACGCATTACATTAATAACGCGTTCAATCTTTTGTCGATGAATATCTTGGTATTGCATTAAATCCATAGCTTCTAATGAAGTATCACCGATTTGTTGGGCTGCGGTGCGAATAGTGCTTAAGGAATTTTGAGAATCTTGTAATTGTGCTAAATGGTCTTCAAAGGTATGAAAGTTAGGGAATTTAGTATGAAGTTTGGTTAATAATTCTTGTTGGGCTTTAAGAAAAGCATCAATGCGTTTAATAGAGTCCTCAATATCCATTCCTGCATTATTAATAATTTCAAGCTTATCGAAAGTTTCAGTAGCTTTAGCTTCAGAATCCCTTGTAACATCATCAAGTTGATGGACTACTTTGTGTTCAGAAGTGGGTGGAGGTGGTGGCCAATTCGTATCATTTTCCACTTTAAAGCCCTCTCCTTTTTCGCCTGATTTCTCTTCTTTTTTTTCACCGCCAGAATCTTCTTGTGCTTCTAATCCAGCTTCTTGCGTATCTCCTCCTAAAAGTGCATCTAACTCTTCTTGCGTCATTGCTATTCCTCATAATAAATAATTTTTATCAATTCTCCTAAAAGATTATATAATATATTTTATAGATTTCACATTAAATTAATCGTATTAAAATTAAAATAAGGCTTTATCCATTTCTTTTGGGATTGCAATTCCCATTAATTTTAGAATGCTAGGGGCAATATTATTTAAACCTCCATTGGCTACTTTTGTAACATTAGGAGCATCAACAAAACACCAAACATCATTAAGGGTATGATTAGTTAAAATCTCGCCCTTTTTATTTTTCATTTGTTCGCAATTCCCGTGGTCGCTTGTGATTATTAGGGCATATTCTTTCTCTCTTGCCTTATGTAAAATTCTGCCTAATTCACAATCTACGGCTTCTACGGCTTTAATAGCCGCTTCAAAAACACCGGTATGCCCTATCATATCGCCATTAGCAAAATTCACCACAATAAAATCATACCCCTCCTCTATGGCTAACAAAACCGCATCGCCTACTTCTTTGGCACTCATTTGGGGCTTTTCATCATAAGTTTTCACTTTAGGAGAGGGGATTAAAACTCGTGTTTCATTAGGATAAGGCTCCTCTAATCCTCCATTAAAAAAGAAAGTTACGTGAGCGTATTTTTCTGTCTCTGCGGTGTGAAATTGTCGCAAATTTTGTTCAGAGATGATTTGTGCTAAGGTGTTAGTAACATTTTCTTTAGGAAATAAAATGGGAAAATCAAAATTTTTATCATATTGGCACATACACACCAAAGGGATTTTAGTAAAAACTTCTCTTTTAAATTCTTTAAAATCCTCATTACCTAAAGCACTGACAATCTCCCTTGCTCTATCGCTCCGATAATTAACAAAAATCAAGCCATCTTTAGCAGTGATTTGACTTTGAGGGATAAAAGTCGCAGGAGTTAAAAATTCATCAAAAATATTTTGGCTGTATTGGGATTTAATGTATTCATAAGGGGTGCAAGTTTGCAAATTTTTCCCTCCTGCAATTACCTCATAAGCTTCTTGTATGCGTTCCCAACGCTTGTCCCTATCCATTGCATAAAAACGTCCGCTAAGGGTTGCAATCTGGATTTGTTTCCCTTTAATAGCCTCTTGTATTTTTTCTAAATACCCCAAAGCACTTTGAGGCAGAACATCTCGCCCATCAGTAATTAAATGCAACAAGATTTGATGATTAGGCTCTAAAATCTCTGCTAAAGCTAACATATGCTCTAAGTGAGAATGCACACCCCCATCACTTGCTAAACCAACTAGATGGATTCTCTCACACGATTTTAAATGCACCAAAGCAGGATTTTTTTCTAATGTTTTTTCTTGTATAGCTTTATTAATTTTAACCAAATCTTGATACAAAATCCTCCCACTCCCCAAACACATATGCCCCACTTCAGAATTTCCCATTTGCCCCTCTGGAAGTCCAACAGACATTCCGCAAGTTTGAATCATACCATAAGGCACTTTTGCTAAAAGTTCATCATAAGTTGGCTTTTTAGCCTTAGCAAAAGCATTAAAAGCCTCTTCTTTGTGGTAACCAATGCCATCAGTAATAACTAAGATAGTTTTCATTTTTAATCCCATTTCAATTTAAAGTATTTTTTGGATAAAATACTATCCTAATTATTTCCAATTTTTATTTAAAGTTTGTAAAATGTTGTATTATTTGTATTCTTTAGGAGAGATTAATATCTTCCAATACATCACCGTTAGAGCGGCTATTGCTTTTTTTGGGGCATTTATGCTCACGATTTTTATAATGCCTTATTATCTCAAATGGGCAATTTCAAAAAAGGCAAATCAGCCCATTTCTGAATTTACTCCCAAAAATCACCAACAAAAAGCCAATACCCCAACAATGGGTGGTGTTGTTTTTATTTTTTCAACCCTCATAGCAGCATTGTTTTGTGCTAAACTTCATAATGGTTATGTCGTACTTGGAATCCTTTGTTTATTACTTTTTGCTCTCATTGGTATGAGTGATGATTATTCCAAAATCCTTAGCAAACAAAATGCGGGTATGAGTGCAAAAATGAAATTATTTTGCCAATGGGTTGTTTCGCAAATCCTTGTTATAGGGCTTTACTCTATCGGTTTAGATACGAGCTTTTATGTGCCTTTTTTGAAAAATCCTCTTTGGGATTGGGGAGAGAATTTTCATCTGCTTTATATGGGATTGTTTTTTTGGACGATTGTTTTTATTGCAACAAGTAATGCGGTTAATATTACTGATGGCTTAGATGGCTTGGTTGCTATCCCTTCTATTTACGCCTTAACTTCTTTGAGTGTTTTTGTTTATGTCGCAGGAAATTCAGAGTTAAGCAGTTATCTACTCTACCCTAAAATTTCAGAAAGTGGGGAATTAGTAATCTTATCGGCTTCACTTGTTGGTGCATTGATTGGCTTTTTGTGGTATAACTGCCACCCCGCACAGGTTTTTATGGGTGATAGCGGGAGTCTTGGCATTGGTGGTTTTATTGCTTATATGGCGATTGTCTCTAAAAATGAAATTTTACTTTTTATTGTGGGATTTGTTTTTGTCGTTGAAGCACTCTCGGTAATTTTGCAGATAGGAAGCTACAAAATCAAAAGAAAAAAAATCTTTTTAATGGCACCCTTGCACCACCATTTTGAAGAAAAAGGTTTGAGTGAAAACAAAATCATTGTGAGATTTTGGATTATTGCTCTAATGAGTAATCTCATCGCTCTTTTGACATTAAAACTTCGCTAAGGATTGTTTATGCTTATTCTCTTAGGTTTTGGACAAACAAACGCCGCTATTGCAAAAAAATTTGCTCCTTGTCTTATTTTTGATGATAGTTTCACACAAGAAAAAAAAGATGAGTTAGGAAACACCTTACTCCCTCCAAGTGTTTTGCAAGAAACATTGCAAAAATACCCTAAAGCCACTATTATTACAAGTCCGGGTATCCCTCCTTATAACCCTATGATAAAACTTGCTAACCCTATAAGTGAATATGATTTTTTTGCTGCTTGTATGCCTTTTAGTATTTGGATTAGCGGCACAAATGGCAAAACCACAACGACACAAATGCTCACTCATCTCCTAAAATCTAAAGGAGCTCTAAGTGGTGGAAATATCGGCACACCTTTAGCTAATTTGGATTTGAGTGCAAAAATCTGGGTGCTAGAGACAAGCTCTTTTACCCTGCATTACACTCAAACTGCCAAACCTAATCTTTACTTACTTTTGCCCCTTAGTCAAGACCATATCAGTTGGCATAGTAGCTATGAAAACTATATTGCTGATAAACTTAAACCTTTAAGCCTCCTTGCTGATAAAGAAATTGCAGTTTTACCTCAATCTCTTAAGGAACACCCGCTTTGTCAAAAAAGTTTAGCCAAGCTTTTCTTTTATGATTCCTCCCAAGACCTCGTCCAAACTTTTGGAATCCAAACCCAAAAGATTATCTTTAAAGAACCTTTTTTGCTTGACTCACTTCTTGCTTTATGTGCCACAAAAATCCTTTTTGATAGCCTTGATTATGATTTGCTTAATGCCTTTAAAATCGGGGCACACAAAATGGAGGAATTTTATGACAGCAACAATCGTTTGTGGGTTGATGACAGCAAAGGCACAAATCTTGATGCAACCATTCAAGCCCTAAAATGTTACCAAGACAGAGAAATTCTGCTTGTCATAGGAGGAGATGATAAAGGGGCAGATTTAAATCCCCTCTTTGCAATGCTTAAACAATGTCAAGTAACACTCTTTAGTATTGGTTCTAATGAGGCTAAACTCAATAATCTTGCTAAAGAAGCCCAAATCCCTTGTATCCCTTGTCAAAATCTCCAAAAAGCCGTAGAGACTATCAAAACCTATCACGATACCCAAAAGGTTGCAATGCTCTCTCCTGCTGCTGCAAGCTTAGACCAATTTTCCTCTTACAAAGAAAGGGGCGAGAAATTCAAAGCTTATGCTCTTGCTTGTCATTAATAGGCTTTTCCTCTCCGTTATTTCAGAGCTTCCTCCTCATTTAATGCCCTTTGTGCTATTGCAAAAAATGGAATAACAAAGCAATCATAGAGATTTTGTGTTTAGGATTTTATAAAAAGGTTGAGTTAATGGATTAAATTCAAAGTATTTAGGATATGGGTAAATAAAATATGGCGGAGCGGACGGGGCTCGAACCCGCGACCCCCTGCGTGACAGGCAGGTATTCTAACCAGCTGAACTACCGCTCCATTAAGTAGTCCTTATTCCGCAATCAATGAAAGATGAAGCGTAAATGGTGGTCGCTATAAGACTCGAACTTATGACATCCACCTTGTAAGGGTGGCGCTCTACCAACTGAGCTAAGCGACCAAAACAAATAAAAGTGGTGACCCCTAGGGGATTCGAACCCCTGTAGCCACCGTGAAAGGGTGGTATCCTAACCGTTAGATGAAGGGGCCACTTTTATTTATAGTGGTGACCCGCGTTGGATTCGAACCAACGGCCCATTCCTTAAAAGGGAATTGCTCTACCAACTGAGCTAGCGGGTCTCTTTCTGACTTTTTAAAAAAAGGAGAGGAAATTATATTCTTTTAAAAATAAAATGTCAATATATACTTAAGCGTTTCCTTGAAACACTTTAACATTTAAAAATAAACTTTAATCACTCCTGCAACTTTAAGAATCAATATTTTACTCTTTATCTTTAGCCTTTATGTCTGCAATTGCTTTTTGTACTGCCTTAAGCCTAAGCAGCTCTTTTTTCTTATATTCAAGATGTTGCTTGAGGATTTGCTCCTTTTCTTTGAAGAGAGCGATACTTTCATCAAAAAAATAGTTGCTCTCTAGCTCTTCAAGCTCTAGCATCCTTTTAAGATGTGCAATCTCCTTTTCATAGTCTGCCTTAAGCTTGGTGATTTTATTGCTTTCTTGCTCTTGGATTTGAGTGTAATTTTTAAATTCAAAACATTCTATCTTGCCTCTTTTGTTAGCTATCCCCAAAATTTCAGCCACTTGAATTTGGATTTCTCTTAGCATTTTAGGGGTGTGAAAGATTTGGCGAAAATTGTTTTTTCCTGTTTGTTTATCTAATGTGATAAATTCCAAATACGCATAATGATTGATGATTTTCTCTTTTTTATCAAAATACCCTTCATCTTTGTGTATAGCAATTTGATAGCATTGAAAACCATAGGTTTGATTGAAATGTAAAGCGAGTTTTTTTAAATCCGCCATTGTGTTTTTAGACTCTAGTTTAACCACACCAACCCATTCAAAATTCCTCGCTAGAAATTCTTTTCCTGTTTGCTTAGTATAAGCCTCTATGGCTTGATGAATCATCTGATTTCTAAGCTCTAGGGCTTCTTTTGGGGTGCAAATCGCACAAAAACTACTCTTTGTTATAAAATCAGAAGTTAATGATTTGGATTTATGATGAGGATTTAAGCTTTTAAAATGTTTATCAAAGATTTGTATATTCACAACTCACCCCTTAATTAAATGGCTTAAAAAGCCAAAGAATCAATTATAACACAAATAAATCAATCTTAGATTGCCTAGATTTTAAAATTCTACAAAGATTTCTCACTTAAAAATATCTTTAAAAAAAGCAAATAAGCCGATAAACAAGCCTGTTCTTGAATATATTTTCTATCTCCTCTAAACACAATTCTTTCAATGATTTGAGTGCCACTCCTTGCCTTAGCTCCGATAAAAATCGTCCCCACCGGCTTTGTTGGTGTCCCGCCTGTGGGTCCTGCAATCCCACTTGTAGCAATCGCAAAATCCGCACCAGAGAGTTCTAATGCTCCTTGCAACATTTCCCCCACAACCGCTTCACTCACCGCCCCATAAAGTTTTAGATTTTCAGCAGAAACCTTAAGCCAAGTCTCTTTAATGATATTAGCATAGCTAATCACGCCACCATCAAAAACTTCACTTGCCCCGGATTCTTGCGTCAAAAAATACGCCATAAGTCCTCCTGTGCAGCTCTCTGCAGTTGTAATTTTTTGATGATTGGCTTTGAGAAGTTCAATAATAGTTTGAGCAAGATTAGAAGTAATAACGACTTTATGCGTAAGCAAGCCTTGAGCTTCTTGTTTAAACAAATCCAAATCCTCGCCAAATGCAAAACAAATCTCTAATCCCTCTTGATACTCCAAAGCACTTAAAAAAACACCACATTTTTGAGCTAACGCACTTAATAAAATAATGCCACTTTGGCTATCAATCCCTAAAAAATATAAAATAAGAAAGGGGGGTTGTTTGGGGGAATAAAGCGAGATTTTAGGATTAGGCAAGGTTTTAGGTGGAATTTTGAGTGAATTTTCAGGCAAGATTTCAGGTTCAGACAAGATTTGGGATTTTGATGGAATTTGAGGTGTGATTTCTAAATCACACACGCTAGAGAATAAAAAAATCTTTTTTCGCCTAGAAGTTAAAATATAGCCTTTCTTTTGCTTATGGCAAGTCCATTGTGTGAGTTGAGATTGATAAATAAGATTTAAAATCTCCTCGTAATTTTCACCAAAGATTAAGCAATTACTCGTTTGTTTTAGAGATTTGATGAGATTTTTTTCCCATTGTGAATCTTTAATGTCAAGAAAATATACTTTTGGGATTGCACCTAAGATTTTTTTGGCACACCTAAAAGCATAATTTTGCAAGGGATTAAAAACACAATAAGAATCTCCAAGTAAAATTAAAGTATTTTTCATTTATAATTCCTTATTGCAATTTTTAGTGGCTTAGAATATTTTACTATGAGGTTGCTTAAAATTCTAAATTACTTTGATGGAGGTTAGTATGAGTAAGACATTAGTGGTTCGTCCTGAAGATGAAAAGCCCGAAGAAGCTTATAATGAGAAGGGAAAATTTAAGACAAAATTCTATGAAAAAGAGATAGAAAAGTTGCAAATTGAGCTTATTAAGCTCCAAAATTGGGTTAAAAAACACAATCAAAAAATCATTGTGATTTTAGAAGGGAGAGATGCTGCCGGTAAAGGAGGGACAATCAAAGCCCTAAGGGAGCATTTGAATCCTCGAGGTGCGAGAGTCGTTGCACTTTCAGCACCTAGCGATGTTGAAAAAACACAATGGTATTTTCAACGCTATATTGATGAGCTTCCCAATGGCGGCGAAATTGTGTTTTTTGATAGGAGTTGGTATAATCGTGCAGGGGTAGAGCGGGTGATGAATTTCTGCACAATCGAGCAATACAAAGAATTTATCATTCAAGTTTCTCACTTAGAGCAAATGCTTATTGAGAGCGGTTATATTTTGTTTAAATTTTTCCTCAATGTAGGCAGAGAGGAGCAAAAAAAGAGAATTGAGAGCCGCAAAGATGAGCCTTTGAAACGTTGGAAACTAAGCCCTATTGATGAGCTTTCTTTAAATCTTTGGGAAGAATACACTGAAACTTTTGAAAAAATGTTTTCACGAACTCACACCCCCTTTGCACCTTGGATTATCATAGATTCAAACGACAAAAAACGGGCAAGAATCAATCTAGCAAGATTATTGCTTTCAAAAATTGACTATGAAGATAAAGATGCTTCTAATGTTTGCTTATTAGCTGACCCGGGCATTGCTTCTTATTATTCAAGTGTGCGAAGTTTCTCACACGAAAAAGAAGATTCCAAAGACAAAAAGAAAGATAAGAAAAAAGATAAGAAAAAATAATCTAAACTTTCTTGGAATCTTATATCAAAGTCCCTTTTAGGGATTTTGGTTGTGCTAGTCTTTTGCTGTATAATCTCTTTTTTGACTTTCATTTGACTGCGAGTTTTTGTAGGATTTTGGAATTTTTAGAACCTCTTTGTTTTTTAAAAAGGAATTTTATAATTTTTGGTAGTTTTAGATTTTCTTTTACAATGATAAATCACTTTATTTAAATCTTATGCAAAGTAATGAATAAAAAAATTTCTCTATAACTCTGTCTCGTTTGTATTTTGTTTTAAATTACTTTTTATATTTTTTCTTTTACTCCAATTCATTCCACCAACAAGCACAATTAAGGCAAGGTTTAAGTTCATCAAAATAGGAATCAATATGCCAAGAAGTCCATTTTTTGTGAATCTCACCTTGCCAAATCTCGTTTAAGTTTTGACTATAAATATTACCGATTCGTAAATTTTCAACCTCTTCTCTCCCCAACAATAATTGACACCGCATACAAACACCAACAGAGCCATCAGGGAAAATGTAGAGATTGCTAAAAGGGGCAGAGCAAGTATGCCTTAGATTATTTAATTTACTGCTTTCCCACCATTTTATATTTGAGGGATAATAAGCAAGTTCAATCTTGCACGACTCATTAGCCCACTCTTGAATATCAGTAAAAAAATAAAAAGCTTCTTTGAAATATTCTCTATCATAGCTAATGATTAATTCTATTTTAACTCCTGAAGAATTTTTGGATAAAAATATGCAATATTTTTTAAGTGTCTTTTTAAAATCTTCTATGAAATTATTACCAAATTGAGAATAAATTTCTTCAGCAAATTTGGTAAAACAAATCTTAGTAGTAAGACAAGTAACACCACTTACAAGCAAGTCATTGAAAATCTTTTCATTCAATAACACTCCATTAGTTGCAATCTCTATATTTTTAATCCCCTTATGCTTTGCTTCTTGAACAAAATCTATGAGATTGGATTCTAAAAGAGGCTCACCAGGACCAGAAAAAATAATCTTACAATTTGCCTCTTTGGCGTAGTCTAAAATCTCACTGACTTTATTTTTAGGAAGTCTTTTTAAATCATTAAAATAATCATTGGTTTGTGTTTCCTTATGAACTTGCGAAAACCAAGCACAATGCGGACAACTGATATTGCATTGATTGAGCAATCCAATATAAATACATTTGGGATATTTCAGCTCTAAACTCTCTTTTTTATTTTGAGTGTTTAACCCAATCACTTCCCAATCTTGTGATAAATTATAAAGTCTTCTATCCTCAAAAAAATCTGATTTGATTTTTTGCTCATTAAAAGAATGCATTAAATTACGATTAGCTTTATCAATATAATGATTTTTATAAGCATACTCAATAACAAATTTCTCTAGATTAGCTTTTTGAAGCTTAAAAAAAAGAGCGTTGGAGAGATTTTCGTAGGGATTAAAGAATAAAATATAACTATTTTTTTGACTTTTAATACAAGCTTCCAGTAAATTTTTCTCAACATCTTCTAAACTTATATTAAAAGCAATAAGCTTTCCCCCCCCCCAATAGAATCAAAACTATCTTTAAGTAGAGAATAAAAATCTTTATGATAGAAATTTTCTATAAAATTAATAATAACTTCACAATCTAAAATTTCCTCAAGAATTTCTTTATCTTTTGGAGTAGGGGTATTTTGGATTTTACAGATTATCATTTGCACATCTACTTTCTTTTAAGTTTTTAGCTATATTTTTAATACTTCTTTGGTATTTTGTATTTTTTTAATGATTTTTTCAATAAAACTAGCGATAAAATCGCCGGAGTATCCCAAATTATACACACTTTCTTTACGATAACGCAATATTTTTTTATGATAATCTACCAAATTGTTTTTAATATTTTGGCACGAAACTAAAACTTCCTCGATACTATGTGCTAAGATGTGTGCAGGTTCACCTGCAATACAACTAGGTGCTACATCAATCCGCTCGAAAAAATTCTTATCAGGAATAAAAACTATTGAGGGCTTTAATGTCGTTAGAGGAAAAGTTTGTATAACACTACTGGCACCCCCTATGATGGTGAAAGCTTCTTGCATAAGCTCCTTAGACATACGTTTTGAAGTGTCATAGAAGAACATCTTTTTCCCTGATGGAGTTTCATAGTTTTCAAATTTTTTGGCGATCTCTTGCATCCAAACAGCTTTTATTTTTTCAGGATGTGGTCTTAGTATAACTTTATAATCAGACTCTAATAATCGAATAATTAGTTCGCAAAGCAAATCAAAAGATAATCCACTCTCGTCTTTTTTTGTTGTTTGATTAACATAAGCAATGGTGAAAGCAAGGATAATTGTATTTTTTGCTTCACTTATTATTTCACTTGAATTTTGTAAATCAGCATCCAAACTAGGATAACCTGCGGGAATAAATTTTAATGGATGCACCAAACCAGGATTAATGGGAATAAATTTTTTCTTATAATCTGAATTTTCACTACTTATTCCCGCTAATTTTTCCTGATAAAATTCCTGCATTTCTTTAGTATGGCAAAAAATATAATCAAATCGAATACGACTACCAATTATCATATCGACCATTTGTTTTGATTTATAAAAATAATTTTGAACAGGATCCAATAACCCTTGAGGACACAAAATAGAAATCGCATTGGAATGAAGTCTCTTGTAAGTTTCTGAAGTATAAATGACCCAAATAAAGTCAATTTGTTCCAACAAATCACAACGTGCAAGTATTACATATTCATTAGGAAATTCTCTTTTGTATTGCTCAAAATTTTCCTTATCGGTAGTAATGAATACAATCGGTATCTCTTTAGACTGTAAAGCAGAGATAATTGTTTCAAAATGCTTAGAATGGGGTAGTTGAGTTACAAGCAAACCCACATTAAAGTTTTTGTGAGTTTTTTGATAAATTGTCTTTAAAAAATACTCTGAAAGCTTTTTAACACAAAATTTCAAGCCATCAACATAATGAGTAATTCCCTTTTTTTCTAATGCTTCGCTCAAATCAAAATAACGATATTTAGAAGCAATCAAAACTAAACTTGTTTCATCTTTAACAATTTGAGGAGCAAGATTCTCAAGAGAAGTTGATTCATCACTGTCATCAATGAAACTATAAGTATCCTTCGTATGAATATGAGAAAGATTAAAAGCTATATCTTCACCATCTTGATTTTTGGGGTAAATATAAAATTGCATTACGTACCTACCCGACAAACCAAGCCATATTGAGTAGGCAACAAGGAATTACAATATTGGCTCTTAAACCAAAAGCCCCCCCCCAGACTGATGAGGTCCAATAAGAATAAAATCTAAGTCCTGTTGCATATTATCCGAGATAAAAGAATCATACCGTATTACAGGAATGTTTTCAACTTTGCCTTCTTTAAAATCATCAATGAAACAAACAATTTCTAAATCACATTCTTGTGCAAAAATTTTTGCAATTTTACCCGCACGTTCTGAACCAAAAATGGCAATCTTGTTAGATTTAACCTTAGGGAAACAATTTTGTAAAACACTCTTAGCATTTCTTTTGATAGTTTCTTCTGGAGGGGCAAAATAGAATAAAGGAGGAATAAAAGGTTTATCGTCTTGCTTGAGAAACATTAAAGTTGGGCTTACAGAAGGTAATCCTTGTGTAAGTGGCAAATATCGCCAACTACCTTCTCTTCCTATATATTCCTCTACGGCATCAATAAAGTCTCCGCCATTACGCATTTTAATCTTTTCTGCTGTTTTCCTATCAAGACTATCAAATTTACCCGATATTGTTCCGTGGAGATATTCTGTAATATAGCCACCTAAAAGCAAGTAATTATTAGCAAAAGCTAATTGTAAAATTTTATAATGATGATAAGCAAAACAGCCTTGTGCAAATCCTCCTCCAATCGGTGAGCGCCAAACAATAATGCCACCCTTTTTGCATAGATTATGCAAATTAGTAAAGAGTTGTTTTTGGTCAAATATCCAATGCCCTATATCTTTGCAAGTAACTAAATCAAAAGTTTTACAAAATCCATATTCTTGTTTCAAATCTTTACCCAAGTCAAATTTAAAAGCGTTATGATAACCTTCCAAATCCATACAACAATAACTTTTACTACCATAGCTTTCATAAATGGATTTGGTGCTTTGTCTATTTTTTGAATCAAGCACTCTCTGCCCTTCCCTATTTTCTACCAAATCCTGGGAACCGCATTCCACAACTTCAAATCCTTTATTTAAATAATTTCTTTCTAAAAGAAATTCGATAATTTCATAGTCTTCTTTGAAAAAACCCATAAACATAAACTCCTAATCTTTGATTAATGAAGCATTTTGTGCTCTAACAAAGGTAAAATTATAACATAAAACTAAGCATTCTTCCTAAAAATTTTGAGCTTTTTGTGTCAAAGAATGCTCCTCTAACAAATCAGCCAATTTAAAACAAGAATTTAAAAATTTATAATCCTTCTTTTCCTCTGCCCATAGCAATAAAATCTCACCTAATTCCAAATAAGATTTTCTGCTTAACTCCTCTTGCTGCTCTTGTAGTGTCAAAAAATCCTGATTATAGACTTTCAAAACTCTTTTAGTTAAATCAATTTTTTTACACAATCGCTCCAAAACAATAAAATTTCTTGAATTAAATTCCAGTAATTTTGGTAATTCTTGTGCGATTAAAAAATTCTTGCTAGAAGTAATTGTGGGGGTTTGAATATCAATATTTTCCATAGGACTTCTTTGTATTAAGCTTTGCAATCTTATCTTTAATTTAACTATCTTGTCAATAAAAAGCTCTGCTTTTAAAATATTAACAACAAATAATAAGTTTGAACTTTTTAAAGAATTATTCCAAATTTTCCCAAAAAAGAGTAAAATTTGCTCCTAGATTCTTTTAAAAAGCACCATAAGATGAAAAATATCATAACAAAAATCGTTGGGATTTATAATGTTGCACAAAATAATCTCTAGTTTTAGTCTCATTTTTACTTGGAATAAAAGCGATAGACTTTGGCAAATGCCCTTTTTTGCGGGATTGAGTGTTGGGATTGTTTTGTTTATCAGTGTGCTGATGAACCGCCCTGATTTAGGCTTGGTAGCAATGATTGGGACAATGACTTTTCTTTATGTGCCAGAAACTCCTATTTATCACAAAATGATACTCTCAATGTGCTGTGCCTTTGGGATTGTTGCGTCTTTTTCTTTGGGATTGCTAACGCAGCTACTTCCTAGTATAACGCCTCTTGTTGTCTTTATTGTAACAATGGTAAGTGCTCAAGTTGTAAGGTATTTTAGCATTGCTGCACCGGGATTTTTCTTTTTTACTTTTGCTATGGTTTTGGGGAGCTATTCACCTTTTAAAATAGAGGAATTTCCTATGGCAATAGGTTTGGTAGCAATAGGCTCTATGGTGGCTAATATAATGGTTTTACTCTATTCTTTAAGTGTGATTTATCTTTTCAAATCTCATAAGCCCAAACCTATCCCTAAAGTAGGGGAATTTGGATTTGGTGTAACGATTATTGACCCCGTTATTATTGCGACTTTTG
>JAFLSC010000015.1 GCA_022511145.1 Helicobacter sp. | reverse complement strand
AAACTTTATGGGGAGTTAAAATACAATGAGAGGTGTATTGAGAATAATATTTTTGATACGATTCTTTGGTGCAAAAAAAATAAAAGACTTCATACCCTTTAGCTTTTAAATCCTCATCAATGTTACAAAAAGATTCTTCACACACACTTGAATCACTACCATAAGCCAATCCTATAGCTTTTTTGTTTTTATCTCTTAGATTTCTAATTTTAGCATTGAGTTTTTCTCCAATCCATTCAATCCCGTTGATATAATGGGTAATCTCTCTAGCGTAAAGCTTTTTGGTGCATTGCTCAAAATAATTATGACTTGCTACCAAAACCAAATCATCGGGTTGGATATTTTGTGCTAAAAAATCTAAATTTTGCGTAGCAGCATCATCAATTAAAACACATTCAC
Source organism: Helicobacter sp. (assembly GCA_022511145.1). Classification (GTDB taxonomy): domain Bacteria; phylum Campylobacterota; class Campylobacteria; order Campylobacterales; family Helicobacteraceae; genus Helicobacter_D. The sequence continues at coordinate 45,753 of JAFLSC010000015.1, read as the reverse complement.
TTTTAGGTTCTAATAAGCTTATTGTATCGGCAAGACCTCTCCCATTAACTCCGCTAGGATAGATAAAATACCGCATTACCTAGACTCCAAAATAGGAATAAAATTTTTAAAGCATAATTCCTCCCTGTAAGCTTTTAAAACACTAATGGCATTTTTCCACATTTTTAATACTCTTGCTTCTTTATAACAAGTAAGACAAGTTTCTAATCCCTTTTTATAGTCCTCAAGGTTATCAGGATTGATTGTATTGAAAAAACCATAAACGCTTTCATTATAAACCTCTTCTATGTCGCAACCCAACGCCTCATAAATTCTCCTTATAAGGGCTCCCTCTTGTAGGTTTTTAGATATCTGTTTTATTCTCTCCTCCCTAGAAGGTATAAGTGCTATACACAATTTACCCTTAAACATAAATTCTGCTGAACTCTCCCCCTGCTGCAAAGGAAAAGTATTACAAAAAACATTAATAATATGCCCATAGATATGAGGATTGACAAATCCAGGCATAAAAAATCGCTCTGAAATCCCTAGTTTCTCAACCTTTTGACGAATAACAGGGATATTTCCTGGACCTGCAGCGATGAAAATCGTATTAGGATATTTTTTCATCACTTCGGCAATACACTCTAAATACTCCTTACTATCAACTTTCACAAGCCTTCCTATCACACCCAAGACTATTGTGTCTTCTTTGATAGGGTATTTAGCCTTTTCCGCTGTAATAAGCTTCTCATCAACAGGTGGATTGTAGAATTTCTCAATATCCATTGGGACACTAAAATACTTAAATTCAAAAAGTGGAGATTGAATCATAATATGACTTATTCGCTCATCAATTCCTACAATATCATATTCTCCATTCCCGTGGCACCAAAAAATCTGCTTAGGGGCACTCCGCGTAGCAAAGAGGAAATCCAAGCAATCAATCGTCCCTGTTGAAATTAAAATATCAATCCCTTCTTGTAAAATCAAATTTCTAGCGTGTATTGCCCGCTCTAAATGGGAATAATAGAAGTAATAAGTAGCCACAAGCTCATAACTCACATTAATAACCTTTACCCCTAGTTCTCGCAGAGATTGCACTGCCTCTTTGTTATCTTCACTCTTTTGAATATAACCCATTGAATACACGATAATTTCATACTTTTGATTAAATTCTTCATTAGCTAAAAGAGCTTTAATCAGCGAATATTCCACCTTATAAGGAGAGTTTTCAACAATCCTATCTTTTAGAAGCCCGATTTTAATTTTTGAGGATTGAGCAATTTTTGTCTTACATTGAGGAAGACTCTTGGCATACTCGACATAATAAGGCTCAACAAGCTTTACAATCTCACAATTAAACTGTTTCCAATCCTCTTGTGTTTGTGCGGAGTTCCCAAAAAAATGGTAGATAAAAAACTCCACATACATTGCCAAATCCAAATCCCCTCTTTTGAGCAATTCCTCTAAGATAGCTCGCCAACAAGGGTAATTCTCAACCCATTTAAGATTATTAAAATAGCTTGGAGCATTCCAAAAAATATGCATACTCCACAAAAAAATGCTTTTTTGTGCTGCTTTATCAAGGGCAAAATAATTCTTAAACTCTAAAGCATCTTTTTGGATTTTTAAAATCCACTCAATAGGGATTTTATAATACTCCAAAAAAGATTGCACAAAGGGAAATAATTCTGTCATATAATTTTCTTTTAAGCTCAAATAAACTAGCTGACTTAAAAGAAATTTAATCGCTTCCTCTCTTTGTCCATAAAGCAGCATTGCCACACTCGCAAACTCAATAAAAAGCAATCGCTCATAATAAGAAAGATTAGAATCCTTAGTATAGCCCAAACACAAATCAATATAAGGCTTAAATCGTTCATCAATCTTGAGATTACCTGTGCAATCTCCAAAGATTCCATACGCCCAAAGTAATGTCCGCTCGGGGACATCACCTCTTTGAATAACCAGCTCAAAAGCTTTGTCTCGTAAAAGTTGTCTTAAGGTTTCGAGTTCTTCTTGGCTCAAATTCTCCTGCCACTCTAGCCCTTGATTTTTGAGCAACAAAGCAAATCGGTAAAGCTCTTGCTTATTGTGAATAGGAAATTTCTCTAGGATTTCATTTTGCATTGGCACACTTTGTTTTAGGATTTTGAAAATATCGGCGGATTTTAGCAAAACTTAAATTAATATTTGTTTTAATCTTAATTTTTCGTCATTGCGAGAATGCGTAGCATTCGTGGCAATCTCTCTTTGACAATCCAAGAAAAGATTGCTTCGGCTATCGCCTAGCAATGAGGAGATTTTTCGCAGATTCCACTCTAAACGCTTTTGATTTGAGATTGCACCTCACAAGCAACCTCCATTGCTTTTAGAGCATCAATTGTGCCCGCACACTCTATTTGTTCTCCTTTGCAGGTTTCAACGAAATCCATTAATTCTAATAAAAGTGCCTCTCTTGGCTTAGCGTCAATCGTTTCTGTTTTAGAAGTGATAGAGACATTCTCTAAGTATTGTTCTAAAGATTGCTTATTAACAAAAACTTCTTTACTTAAAAGATTGCAATCCACGAACATATTATCGCAAGTAACGCTAATTTGTCTCATACGTTTTTCTGTGATACGACTTGCTGTAATTGTAGAAAAAACACCATTTTTATGCGTCAAAATAGCCCTTGCAAATTCTATCATATCATTTTGCACACAACCATAAGCATAGACTTGCTTAACATCGCCATTAAGATTTAAAGCCAAATCAATATCATGAATCATCAAATCTAAGACAACATCAACATCAGTGATACGGCTGCTAATTTTATTCGTTCGGGTGAAATCCATATTCACAATCATATTACTATTACAAAGTGTTTTTTGCAAAGCCATAACCGCGGGATTATAACGTTCTATAAACCCCACTTGTAAATTAACATTGTTTTTCTCAACAAAAGTATGGATTTCTTTTGTTAGCTCTAAGGTATGTGCTAGGGGCTTTTCAATAAAGATATTTTTAACCCGAGGGACAATTTTAAAAAAATATTCGCTGTGTGTGAAAGTGGGTGTTACAATAATCACCCCATCAACTTTTTTCAAATCCTCCTCAAGATTTTCAGAAAAAGGAACTTGATAAGATTGTGCAATGGCTTTGGTAGCCTCTTTGGCAATGTCATAAATGAAGCTAATTTCAACATATTTAAGCATAGACAAAATCCGCAAATGATTTTGCCCCATTCTTCCTACCCCTAATAAGCCAATTTTAACCCATTTATTATTTTGCTGATTTATCATTGATTTTGTTTCCTAGTTTATCAATATAACTATAATGTTTAGCGGGATTCCCATAAATAATTAAAGATTTTAAAATACGGGCGGATTTTAGCAAAACTTAAATTAATATTTGTTTTAATCTTAAAAACAGGGTATTGTTAAAGCAAATTTAAAGAAAATAATTTGATAATTTATAAAAAATTAAGTAAAATCCACCGAAATTTTCAATCTTAAAAAGCAAAATCCGATATAGTAAGATTTAAAAGACAACCCAAACAAGCAAGGAAAATCAATGCAAGAAGTTTTTTTAGTCGCTGAACTCTCAGCAAATCACAATCAAAGCAAATCTCTAGCCTTAGAGACAATCCAAGCCGCAAAAGAAAGCGGTGCAAATGCGATTAAGCTCCAAACTTACACGCCAGATTGCCTCACGATTGATAGCTCGTTAGAATACTTTAAAATCAAAGGCACAATATGGGAGGGAAAAAATTTCTACCAACTCTACAAAGAAGCAATGACGCCGTGGGAGTGGCACGAAGAACTTTTTAATTATGCCAAAAGTTTGGGTTTGGTTTGTTTTTCTACCCCTTTTAGCTCTAAGGCAGTGGAGTTTTTGGAATCTTTGGGAAATCCTATCTATAAAGTCGCCTCTTTTGAAATCGTGGATTTAGAGCTTATTCGCATAATTGCTAAAACTAAAAAGCCCATTATCCTCTCCAAAGGCATTGCCACCAAAGATGAAATTAACGATGCCCTTGAAGTTTGCAGACAAGAAGGATTAGAGGATATTACTCTATTGCAATGCACAAGCTCCTATCCTACTCCGCTAGAAGAAGCCAACCTCGCTTTAATCCTCAAACTCAAGCAAGATTTTAATGTCAAAGTGGGCTTATCTGACCACACGCTAGGAGAAAGAGCAGCAGTGGTAGCGGTAGCTTTGGGAGCAAGCGTGATTGAAAAGCATTTTATCTTAAATCGCAATTTAGGGGGTGTGGATAGTGCTTTTAGTATGGAACCTCAAGAATTTTCCTCTATGGCAAAAGCGATTCAAGAAACAACGCAGCTTTTAGGAAATGCTAGTTATGAACTAAGCCCAAAATCCAAAGAAGGACGCGCTTTTATGCGTTCGCTTTTTATTGTGAGTGATATTCAGCAAGGTGAAATCATCAAACCTCATCAAATCCGCTCTATTCGCCCGGGTTATGGTATCGCCCCTAAAAATCTCCATAAAATCTTAGGCAAAAAAGCCAAATACAATCTTAAAAGGGGAAATCCTCTAAAAGAAGGTGATTGGGTAGATTAAAGCCTGAAATGCAAAACCCCCTAAACACTTTTAAGTTTCTATTTTAGAGAGTTGTCCTATTTTTATGTGCTTTTTTGATTTATCATTTGCAAAGTTGTTTGTTTTTAAATACTTTAAATTAAGATTATGGTAGAATCACTTAATTTTTAGTTTGTAAGGTTAAGAATGCTTCGTTTTGCACCTAGTCCAACAGGTGATATGCACACAGGAAATCTCCGTGCTGCCCTGTTTAATTATATTCTCTCACTCCAAAGAAAAGAAAAATTCTTACTTCGGATTGAAGATACTGATACAGCAAGAAATATTGAGGGTAAAGACAAAGAGATTTTATTTTTGCTCACTCTCTTTGGGATTAAGTGGGATTCTTTGGTGTATCAAAGTGAGAATTTTCCTCGCCACCGACAGCTTGCAGAATACCTTATCACTCAAGGAAAAGCCTTTTATTGTTATTGCACTAAAGAATTTTTAGACAAAAAGCGAGAGGAAGCCAAAGCACAAAAAAGGGCTTTTCGCTATGATGATACTTGGGCAGAACTTCAAAAAGATGAAAATCCAAAGCCTGTTGTGCGTTTGCGTGGTGCAAAAGTGGCAATGAAATTTGAAGATAAAATCAAGGGAATCTTGGAATTTGCTCCTAATGAGATTGATAGCTTTGTGATTCTTAAAGAAGACGGGATTCCTACTTATAACTTTGCGTGTGCGGTTGATGATATGCTCTATAATGTCTCTTTTATCGTGCGAGGGGAAGACCACGTCAGCAATACGCCTAAGCAAATGCTCGTGTATGAGGGATTAGACTATAAAGAAGCAGTGGAATTTGCACACTTGCCTATTTTGCTGAATGAAGAGGGCAAAAAAATGAGCAAACGCGATAACGCCTCAAGTGTGCAATGGTTACTTGATGAGGGATTTTTACCCGCTGCTATTACAAATTACCTTATTTTAATGGGGAATAAAACGCCTTGTGAGGTTTTCACACTCAATGAAGCAGTGGAATGGTTTGATATTACCAAAATCGCAAAAGCCCCAGCAAAATTTGATTTAGACAAACTGCGATTTTTAAATCGTGAGCATTTCAAACGCTTAAATGAACAGGATTTGGCTGTGCTTTTGGGTTACAAAGACGCGAGTATCGGTGGATTAGCTAAGCTTTATTTGCAAGAATCAAGCACGCTCAATGAGTTAAGAGATAAAATCGACAGAATCTTTGTAAAAAAATCCTTGATTTTAGAATCGAGTTTCAAACAAGAAATTGAAATCCTTCAAAATGCCCTTTTGGAGCTGCTTAACCAAAAAGATTTTAGTAAAGAGGATTTTGAGGTTTTTAAATCCCTAGCAATGCAAAAAAGCAAGCTTAAAGGTAAGCAGTTTTTTAAACCTTTAAGATTATTGCTTACCGGGTTTGAACACGGACCTGAATTAAGCGATTTATTCCCTTATTTGCGACTCTATTTAAAAGAAATCTTGAGGAGTTAAAATGGTATTAGGCACATTAGTTGAAGCTATCGCACAAATTTTAAGTATGGTGATTAATATTTACATTTGGATTGTCATTATTGCTGCTTTAATCTCTTGGGTGCGACCAGACCCTTATAACCCTATCGTTCAGATTCTCTATCGCTTGACAGAGCCTCTTTATGTAAAAATCCGCAGGGTTATTCCCACTATCATTGGGGGACTTGATATTACTCCGATTATAGTGATTATCGCTTTGCAATTTATCAATCTTTTTTTTGTAAGATTATTATTCACATTGGCAGCAAGCCTCTAATAAAGGAGTAGGAATGAAAAAATTAATTTGGCTTTTCTTAGCTTTTATCACACCGCTTTTAGCACAAGAGCGTATCACTTTAGATTACCTCAAATCCCAACCCGCAGGAATCACGAGGGATTTTTATATTTGGGTTTTCTTGCAACAAGATAAAATTGCCCCCAAAGAAGCCTCTGAAGCTTATAAACTCGCTCATCGTAAAAATCCCCAACTTTTTGGAGCCTATTATAAAAAAGGCGATAATAAAACACTCTCTCGCAAAACCATTTGTCAGCGAATGGAGGTTTCCCAACTCATCAAACAAGAACCCTCTTGCATTGCTAATGCTCTAACACTTAAAAAAGCAGATTCTCTTGATAAAAAAACTTTGGCTAATCTTGCTAAAAAAGTGCAAAAAGACAATCCAACCCTTTCGCAATACCTTAATATTATGGCTTCCCCTAACCCTTTTAACCAACTCACAAAAGGTAGTGCCCAAACCTTTGGACGATTCTACTTTCAAAGCAGCTATGGCTACCGCGTAAAATTTCTTAACCATAAACTCTCTAAAGAAACACTCAAAAAATATTTGCAACAAAATAATGAGACTTTCAAAAAAATGCTGCGTCATATGATTTTAACACCGGAATTAAAAATTCTCCAAGCTAGTTTATTAGAAATCCCTCCACAAGAGATTCTCAATCATCTTGATAGCGAAGCAGCTTTTTATATGGGACTTAATGCTGTTACTCACAAAAAAAATGCCATTGCAGAAAGTTATTTTGAATACTCTACTAAACACGCAAAATATGCCTTTAACAAAAATCGTGGTTTATTTTGGTCTTATTTAGTAACCAAAGACAAAAAATTTTTAGATACTCTAGTGCTTTCTAAAAATGTAGATATTTACACTCTAGCAGCCCTTGAAATGACTAACAAAGCCCCACAATACCAAATCGCTCGCGAAGTGCCTGTGCAAAAAAGTGCTGCTAACTGGAATGTTTATGACCCTTTTGCGTGGGAGAGGATTAAAAATAGTTTTAAAGGAAGTAAAAATCCTGAACAAATCCTCTCACAGGTGCGTCATTCCAACACTAGCCCACATTTTGTATGGCTTAACAAACAAAAAGGCGTAGAGTATTTTCTTACTCCCTATCGTGAAGCTTTTGGTAAATTCGAGCCTAAAAAGCAAATCTTATTGTATTCACTAGGAAGACAAGAGAGCCTCTTTATCCCCACAGCGATTTCAACTTCTTACGCTTTAGGTTTAATGCAGCTTATGCCCTTTAATGTCAAAGCCGTAGCCAAAGAGCTTGAAGGAAAAGAGAATGTGAATTATTTTGATATGTTTAATCCTAATATCAATGTGCCTTATGCAGAATATTTCACGCGTCCTATTATTAAAGAATTTAAACACCCCTTATTTGTCTCTTATGCCTATAATGGCGGGCAAGGTTTCCTAAGAAGAGCTTTAGAGAAAAATCATCTATTCCGTAAAGACAATCCGCTTGACCCTTGGTATAGTATGGAGATGATACCCTATGAAGAATCCCGCGTATATGGGAAAAAAGTCTTAGCTAATTATGTTATTTACAGCCAAAGTTTCAATCAAGAAGTCAAATTGCTTGATTTACTCAAAGAAACATTGATTCATTAAAGGCTAAGAGTGAAAAAGTTTTGGGTATTTTTTTGTTTAATCTCCTCGCTTTTTGCTCACGATATTTTTGTAGCCTTGCAAAAACTCCCCTTAGATGAGGAAACACAAAATAAAATCACACCCCCACTCAAAGCTTTTCATTCCCAAAAACAAAATTATCACAAACAAACCGATAGCCTACGCAAACAAATCATTAGCAATTCCGCTCAAGGAAAAGCAATAGATTTTTCTCAATATTTCAAGGATTCCCAAAAAATTGCTGATGATTATATCCAAGCTGAAATGGCTTTATACCAAGCCTTAATCCAAATTCTCCCTCAAGAGAAACTCCAAGCTTTGCTTGATATTTTGGAACAATAATGTATAAGATTTTACTTGTCGAAGATGATTTGGAAATGCAAAAACTCCTAAGCGTCTATTTGCAACAAAGTCAAATGGAAGTAATCGCCACAAAAAGCCCATTAGAAGCCCTAAAAATCCTTGAGAACACCAAAGGGATTCATTTAGCAGTTTTGGATATTATGCTCCCGGAAATGGACGGATTTGAGCTGTGTCAAAAGATTCGAGCACTTAGTGATATTCCTATCATTATGTCTTCAGCGAGGAATGATATTAACAGCAAGATGATGGGCTTTGATAGGGGAGCTGATGATTATTTGGCAAAATCTTATGAGCCTCTTGAGCTTGTTATGCGGATTAATGCCTTGCTAAAACGTTATGGAATCAAGGAAAATCTTGTTTATAAAAATCTTGTAGTGGATACCAAAAAACGCAAAGTAACACTTGATAAGGAATTGCTTGATTTAACACCCACAGAATTTGAGATTTTACTTTTACTTTTAACACACAAAGGCAAACCTCACTCTCGAGAAGTCTTAGCCCAAGCGATTGCAAGTATTGCTCCTGACTCCTCCCTAAGAAGCATAGACACACACATACGAAACTTGCGTTTCAAGCTCAAAGACAATAGCAAAGAACCTCAATTTATTCAATCTGTTTGGGGAATAGGATATAAATTTTGTGAATAAAACTCAATTCAAGCCATTTTATCCCTCTTTATTCACGCTAATTTACATTTTGTTTTTTGTTTCTTTGTGCTGTATGGTTTTTGTCTTGTATTATTCTAATAAGATTATTTTGGAAGCCAAGCAAGACAAAGTCCTCACTCAAACCTTCTCTTTAGCCCAACAATCAATGTTTGAATTAATGGGGGCTGATACTGCAAGGATTGATAGCCTCCTTAGTCAGACAGGTTTTAGTCCTATCAAGCAAATTCCACCCAAAGCAAAAATCTTCCAAAATCTCGATAATATCAAAATCTTTCAAGAAAGACAATATTATGGCTTTGCGATTGAATACTTGGGAAATCGCTATATTGCCAAAAAAGATTTTTCACAAGAGCTTTCCTTAAATCTTTCGGTTAATCTTTGGATTATTTTAAATTTTCTTATTCTCTCTGTTGCCTTTACGATTTTATTAGCAACCCTACACCCTATTAAAATCCTACATTTTGGCTTAAAAGAACTCATCAAAGGAAATTATAATGTTAAAATCCCTATCCCCAAAGAACCGCGATGGGCTTTATTAGCACAAACTTTCAATCAAGTTACTCAAAAAATCGCTAAACTCCTCCATACAAGAAAACTTGTTTTAAGAAATATCGGACACGAACTTAAAACGCCCATTGCCAAAGCCAAACTTGCCCTAGAATTATTGCCACCCAATCCACAAAAAGAGAGTCTTAAAGCAAGCATTGAGAGTTTAAATCTCTTAACCGATAAGATTTTAACTTTTGAAAAAATCCAAGAAGGCGATGAACTCCTTACTAAAGAAACCTTTGGTGTAGAAAGATTAGTACTAGAGGCATTAAGCTCAATGCTTATCGCTCAAGAGGAAGTCAAACTCGATTTAAAAGAGCATTTTAATATTTTTGGGGATTTGACTTTTTTAAGCATTGCTCTTAAAAATCTCATTGAAAATGCCAAAAAATACAAAACACAAGGACAAATTGAGATTTTCACAACCAAAGAGAAAGAGGGATTTTGCCTTAGTGTCAAAAACTTTGGAGATAAGCTAGAGAGAAAGATTGAAGATTATTTTGAGGCTTTTATCCGAGACAAAAAACACGAACTCATTAGCGGCTATGGATTAGGGCTTGGAATCGTGCAGGGGATTTTGGAATTGCACAAATTCCCGCTTATTTATAGTTACGCACAAAATCAACATTGTTTTAAGATTATTTTTAAGGAGGATTGATGAGAGAATTAATTGGGATTGATTTGGGTAGCAACTCTTTGCGTGCTGCAAGGATTAATGAGAAAGGTGAAGTTTTAGGTATCTATGAAACCACCGTGCGAACCGCACAAGGATTAGAGGAAACACAACTCATCGCCAAAGAAGCATTAGAGAGGATTTTAATCGCCCTAGAAAAGATGAAACAAACTCTTAATGTAACCCCTAACGATGAGATTGTAGCCCTCACAACGCAAGCGATGAGAAAAGCAAAAAATCAAAAAGAAATCCTCCAAGCTCTAGCTCAAAAAAGCGGCATTACTTTTCGCGTAATTAGCGGCGAGGAGGAAGCCTTTATCACCTCTTTAGCACCCAAAAGGACGCTTAAAACATTAGCCAAACAAGAGCCTAAATGGAATCAAGATTGTTTTATGCTTATTGATATGGGCGGGGCAAGTAGTGAATTTATCTTTTGTTTGGGAGAAAAGATTTGCTCAAGAAGTTTTGAAATTGGCATTGTGAGTGCTAAAGACAAATACAAAAACCTAGAAACCCTAAGAGAAAATAAAACCAACTTTCTTAAAGAGATTCTAGAGTTTATCAAAGAAGCTAAAAACAAAGGCTTTGAAGCAAAATTTCTTGTTGCTAATAGCGGCACACCTACAACTATTGCTGCTTTCAAGCTAGGGCTTATAAAATATGACGCCCAAAAAGTATCCGGCAAAGAACTAACACTAGGGGATTTTAGAGAACAATTAGACAAATACCTAGCCCTAAGTCAAAAAGAGAGAGAAAATCGCTTGGGTGAATTTAAAGCGGATGTCGTCCCCTTTGGTGTGGAGATTTTTATCGCCTTTATGGAGACTTTGGGATTCCAAGAATGCCTTGTGATTGATGAGGGAATCCGCGAAGGAGCGGTTATGGCTCGGCTTTTGGGGTATATTTAAGCTTTTTTATTAGCATTAACCTAGCTTGAATCTTTTGTGGGATTTTGTGCAATTTGCAATGTGATTTTTAATCAAAAGGATTGAAAAGATTACAAGAACAAATAGGCTTAGGAACTTATCTTTTTGCCAAAATCTCCTCAATCTTTTCTAAAATAGCTTCTTCAGATTTCCCTACATTATAAATATCGCTCTCTCTTAGATTATAGAAATATTCTCTGTCTTTTTTCTCTTCAATACTTTCAATCAAAGATTTGAGTTGTGAAAAATTTTTTGCTGTTTTTGCAGGGATAATGTGATTACCATCTTTGCTTTTTTCATCTAAAGGATAAGGTGCAAAGAAAAAAGAAGGACGCAAAGTTGTATAAGAGTAAGTAAAAGCCGTGCCACTTGTATCTGTAATGAGAAAATCAGAATAATTATAAAAGGCTGTGCCAAGCTTATTATCGATATTCACGCGTTTTTCACCTTGCCATCTTTGTTTAATAAGATTGTGAAAAATATGATTGTTAAGGTAATTAATGGGGTGGGCTCGATAGGAAATATTATAATGAGTGTTTTTAAGTAACCATTCAATCAAATTACAATCAAAACCAGCAAAAGCCATCAAATTTGCACTGCGTTTAGGGTCTGCATAACGCAAAGTGGGAGCATAAGTAAGGGTATTTTGACTTTGGTAATGGTATTTTGAAATTGCCACATCAAGGGTAGGATAGCCACAAGGTAAGAGTCTTTTGGAATCTTTGATATGGTGGGCGTAAATTTTCATCAAAGTTTTTGAAGGGACAATAAAATAATCCACAGGAATATTATAGCCTGTTGCAATATTAAAAGTATGAGGAAAATAAATCCTTGTGGCTTTTTTACTCAAAAATTCCCTATCAATCCTTCCATTTTCATAACCCACGCCATCAGCTGTAAGGATTAACTCAATCTCGGGAATATCCATATTGAGATAATAAGTTTGTCCTTGCTCTATAATGCGATAGGGAAAAAGGATATTATGATGCCCACTTTTTTCAAAATCATCATTGAGGATTCTATCCACTATGGTAAAAACATTATATTTTTGCTTAAGCTTAGGAATCAAATTCCCAAATTTTGTCCGGTAAGTTGGATAATAAGCAATAATGGCAATATTTGTTTTATCGCTAGAGAGTTTGCTTCTCAAATCTTGTTCGCTCTTAGCACAAAAGGCTTTGATTTGCTCAATCATAAATCCCCCTTTAGAGTAAATCTTCTTCTAAGAATTTTTCAATATTTGCCTGTTTTTCCAAAGCAAGTTGAGGATAGGCTAAAATAATATGCTCTAGTGTTTCAAGAGAATTCGCAAAAAAACAACAATTTAAGAGAAATTGTGAAAACCTATCCTCTCCAAAATTAATATTTAAAGAGGGCAAAAAAATAATGCTGGGTTGTTTAGTGAGCATACTAAAAGCTAAAGAAAGCTTAGAAGCATCAGTAACAAGGGTGTTAGCGTTTTTAGCTTGAGAGAGAGTTTTTATGGTTTTTAGAGGATAGCCTTTGAGGCTTTGAGTAATAACTTTAGAATAATTTGAAGGGGTTTTAGGGTGAGGCAAGTAAAAGACATTATTTTCTAATAACCTATTTCCCCCCCCCCTCATTCCTAGAAATTTTTTGAGATTTTAAGGCATCACAGAGTGTCTCAAGGATTTGAATGTCATAGCCGCACAAACAATTTGCGTGAAGAGCGTCATTTTGCTCGCGATAAGTGGGAGCATAGAGAATTTTCATTTTTCATTTTCCTTTTCTTCATATTTTTTAGGCAATTTCATCCAATTTTTCGCAGAACGTTTCACAATCTCTAAAGTCGCATTCATTCCTCCTGCAAGCGAGAAAAGCCAAAATTTATGAGTATAGAGCCAATCAATTTGTTTGACTTGTTTTTCAATAAGAGTGGTAACGGGCTTAACAAGGATTTTAGCAAGATTGAGTTCTTGATGAACGATATAAGACTGCACCACATCAGAAAACATCTGAATAAAAGTGGGGTCTTTAAAATTTTCTTTAATATCATCAATCTCATCAAGGATTTTTGTCATTTTTTCAAAATCGATTTTTTCAAGTTTATTAGCCTTATTGAGCCGCTCTAACTCTTCTGTCATTTTAACAACTTTTAAGAAAAGTTTTTCCACTTCTTTTTTCTTTTTGTAACCATAATCAAGCAATTCTTTAACCTTAGCTTTTGCTTGTTTTTCATTGGCTTTAATCCGCTCTTTTGTAGGAGGATTAAGCTTAATGGGCTGCTTTTTGACTTTAGGGACACACTCAAGGGCTTTTGCAAAAGGCATTTCTTTTGTCCCAGCAATTCTCGCTCCCCCCTCTGTGGCATTAATCGCTTCAATCGCATAAGGAGTATCAGCAATATCTTTTTCAAAGAAATTCAAAAACATTTGCCAAACTTTTGTCGTCTCTACCATTCCTTTGCCACCATAAGCAGGGACTAAGATTTTTTTGTTTATCTCATCTTGGGGTTTGTATTGCGTTTCATTTTCACCAAAAATTGCATCTTGTGAGTGAGTTTTACCATCAGGTGCAAAAGCTAAATCTTGCCCGATAAAAATACAACGTTCAAAACCGCAAAAAACAATAAATTCATAAGCAAGATTAGCCGCACTCATTCCAATGCCTGCATAACCATAATCTTCGATTGCAAAAAAACGATTATAACCAAAAGGACGCATACTAAAAGTTTTTACCCCTTTTGTAATAGCTTTGGTTGTGGCTTGATGAACAATACTTGTTAAGGCAAAAATAACGCCTTCTTGGGCTTTTTTGGGTGTTTGAATAAAAAATTGTGCCGTAGGCTCAACACGTTCTAGCGTTACGACAATATCGGGCTTAATATTGTGTTTAGCAAGAATAGGAAAAGAAGCATCAACGCAAAAGATTGTTACATAAGGGGCATATTCTTTTAATAAAGGAAGCTGTTTATACAAAGAAGGTCCTGTGGAGACAATAACAGCGGTGTTAGTTGTTTTGGCTTTAGAAACAAATTCTTTTAAAGAAGGGGAATGAATCATTTCAGGAATGTTAAAAATTTGATGTTCCAACCCTACAAGGGCATCAATAGAATCATTCCCTACTGCTAAAACGTGATGTTCCAAAGCCCTTGTAATTATAGAATGGACATCATAGCACTCTTGTTGATAGTCTCCATAGTAATTATTATAAAGATGCAAATTATAAACCTTAGAGTAAATCCACTGCCCACCTTCATTGAGACTTTTGTGAATTTGGTTAAAAGAAGTGGTTTTTGTCCAAAGAATAGAGAACTTGCCACTCAAAATCTCTTCTGAAAAATCAGCAAAATTTAAAGCAATATAAATCAACTCCAATTCAGGTTCAAACACAAAAACTTTTTTAAGCACACTATTGCTAAAAAGCATTTTGTAAAAAATACCATTCCCAATTCCAAAAAAATAAAGAAAAGGGTAATTACGATAAAGCTCAAATTCTTTGATTTTTTCCTTGATTTCCACTAAAGGTTCATTGTAAAAAAGTGAGACTTTTCTCTCTTTGTCGTAGATATTGATGTTTAGTGGGTCAGAACCAATATAGACTTCGTATTTTTTATTAGGCTCAATGAGTTTTAGCTGTGCAACCAAAAGAGGGTCTTTTTGTGCTAGGGCATTGAGATTTTTTTCCAAACGAGGATTGAGAATTTCTTCCATTAAGATTCCTTTCTAAAAGCTAAAGAGATAATAGCAAAAAAAGATAAAAGAGACTTTAAGAAGTCTCTTTTATTAGTCTATTGTAAGAGTCGGAGGACATTTTGTTGCACTTGGTTAGCTTGTGCCATTGCAAAACTTCCAGATTGTGCTAAGATGTTTGTTTTTGAGAAAGTCGCAGATTCTTCTGCAAAGTCTGTATCACGGATTTGAGATTCTGCAGATTTAACATTAACTTGTGTTACAGAGATATTATTAACGGTAGCAACAAGTTGTTGTTGGACAGAACCTAAGTCCGCTCGGATTCTATCAAGGTGTTCTTGTGCAGATTGTGCCATATCCATAACTGCCATTGCCCCTACCAAGCTTGTAACACCCGCACCAATCCCGTTGGAATTAATGAATGCTTGAGCGTAATTTCCATTTGCTCCAATCGCAGAGGCAATATTTGCTCCAAATTCTCCATTAATGCTTCTTAAATTCACGGTGTATTCTGCTATACCACCTTGTGCGGAAGCTAAACCAACAAAGCTGAAATTCACACCAGAGACAAGAATATCCCTTGCGTTAAGACGAATCATTGTGAGACGCCCTACAATTGCGTGAGTTGTCCCAGAAACACCCTCAAAAGAACCTCCACCAAGCACAGCTGCACCACTTGTAATATGCACAGAAATAGCTCGTCCATCAGCACTTGTGAGTTGCAATGCCCCAGAAATAGTAAGAGAAGCTTGGACACCTGTTCTTTCTTTTTGTGCGTTAATTGCAGCAATAAGACGCCCATCGCTATCGCTTTTTTGGACATCATTAATATCCCCGATTGTAATTCCATTAATCACCAGTCCTCGAATTGTTCCTGAAACAATTTCATTCAAACCTTGCCCGATAACACTATAAGTTGCTCTAACACCAAGTGTATCAGAGTGTTTATTAATTGCTTCTGCTAATGCCCCAATTCCTGTTCCTGCTGAAGTTGAAATTTTAATGGTTTCAATCCCATAAGAGCTTGTTCCATCGGTATTCAAAAATCTTAAAGCGACTTCACCAAGGTTAGAAGCTCCCCCACTTGCCAACATTCCTATTCCTGTCATTGAAGCAGTTTCATAGCGGACGTGCCCGATTTTTTGAGATTGTGTTGGTTGGATAGAAGCTTTCACTGTCGTATTAGAATAAGCACCAATTTGGAATTCTTTATTAGTAAAAGCTCCAGAGAGCATTTGCTGACCATTGAAACTTGTTGTGTTAGCAATATTATCAAGTTCCTCCATTAGCCTTAAAATATCGCTTTGGAGAGCGTTTCTTGTTGTCCTTGTTTGTCCATCTTGTGCTGCTTGAACAGCTTTTGATTTAATGGTATCAAGGATTTTGATTTGCTCATCCATTGCTTTATCAGCAGTTTGAATAATCCCGATAGCATCATTAGCATTTCTTATGGCTTGTCCTAAAGCTGATGCTTGAGACCTTAAGCTATCAGCGATTGCCATACCTGAAGCATCATCGGCTGCCTTATTGATTCTTAACCCAGAACTTAATTTGGCTAATGCCTCTGACATATCTCTGTTATTCACAACACCTGAAGTATGTGCGTTTAAAGCATTAACATTTGTGTATATCCTATAACTCATCTGCGATCCTTTGCAAAAATTAAAATGTTGAAAAAGTAATAAGCAAGTAGTGTTCCACTTTTTAATTTTTGCAAACAAAACAGCGAGAAATAGGCAATATTTACCTTTTATGAGGATTCAATCAACAAACTAAATAAGGGTAGAAATCTTATATAAGCAAGGGGATTTTCAAGGCGAAACTTTGAGTAAAAACTCAAAGTTTAAGATTCACTTGGCTTATTAAGCCAAAATATCGAGTCTGCCGCCTTGATTATTTTGCGGAGTAGCACTAGAAGTAGCTGGAGCTTGAGATTGTGTTTGGAGACTTGCTTGACTCACTTGTTGCATACCTCCAATTAGAGAATTCATCAATGCCTCTTCGGTATTAAGTGCTTTTTTTAACGCACTTAAATTTCCACTTACTACTGCTGCATTGCTGTCAATACCAGAAATCATAGGGACTCCTTTTGTTTTTGTCGCTAAAAAGCTACATTAGATATATCGGATTTTTATTAAAAAACTAAAGGGATTTTCTAATAAAACCTCAAAAATTCTTAGAAAACCTCGCAATTATTTCTTGCAATTTGGCTTATATTTTTGCAATTTAAGTTTGTGTTCTTGTAATTAAGCTTGAAGGAAGCCCAAAGAAATTGATAAAAAACTCCTCTTTGGCTTGATGCTCTCCCTTATCATTCTCGTGGTCAAATCCCACTAAATGCAAAATCCCGTGAATAAAAAGTAAGGTTATTTCTTCTTCTAAACTATGTCCAAATTCACTAGCAGCCTCTTTAGCTTTAGGAAGTGAAATCACCACACTCCCAAGCAATTGTGAAAATTCCGACTCTAAAGGAAAAGAAAGCACATCAGTGGTTTTATCTTGATGGCGATAATCACAATTAAGCTTTTGCATTACCTCATCATTGACAAATATTAATTCACAGGGCTTTAGAGGTAAGGACATTGTTTGCAGCATTTCACAAAATATTTTTTCTAAAGATTCTATTAATCCCTTAGAAATCTCACAATCTGTTTGATTATCCCAATCAATAAACATCAATTTCTAATCCCACAGGACAATGGTCGCTTCCCATAATTTCAGGATAAATCTTTGCCTCTAAAAGCTTAGAATCCAAAATCTTTGAGCTTAAAAAATAATCAATTCTCCAACCCACATTGTTTTGCCGTGCTTTTCCCATATAGCTCCACCAACTATAAGCCCCTTCTAAATCGGGATAAAAGTAGCGAAAAGTATCTGTGAAACCTGAATCTAAAAGTTTCGTCATTTTGTCTCTTTCTTCATCAGTAAAACCAGCATTTTTATGATTTGTTTTGGGATTTTTCAAATCAATCTCACGATGAGCAACATTTAAATCCCCACACACTACAACAGGCTTTGTTTTCTCTAAGTTTTTCAAAAAAGCCCTGAAATCCTCTTCCCACTCCATTCGGTAAGGTAATCTCTCTAATTCTCGCTTAGAATTAGGCGTATAGACATTGACTAAATAAAAATCACGATATTCTGCGGTGATGATTCTACCCTCTTTGTCGTGATGAGCAATCCCCATATCATAACACACTCCAAGAGGCTTTATTTTACTTAAAATAACAACACCAGAATAGCCCTTTTTTTCCGCACTATTCCAATATTCCTCATACGCTCCAAAATCAAAATCAGCTTGCTCTTTGTGCATTTTGGATTCTTGAATACAAAAAATATCCGCTTGGATTTGGTTAAAAAAATCCATAAAACCCTTATTCATACAAGCTCTTAAACCATTAACATTCCAAGAAATTAATCGCATTAGCTCCCTCTCAAAACTTCAACAAAACCCTCATTATAATACAATCCTAAAGTTTCACGCCTAAGGTTTCACAACGCCTTGATAAAAAACAGAACATTGAGTAGAGGGCGTTTTTAAAACAGGCTCAACAGCTTTTTTTGCATTTTTGGTAATTTCTCCTAAAAGCGAAGTAGCAAGATTCACAGCCGTATCTATGGTTGTTTGAGTAATTTCAATCTTAGGATTATCCAAAGTGCCTTTAATTTGCTGGGCATATTTGGCACAATTTTTTTCATCAAGTAAAGCAATAGAAAAATTCTCAAAATTATTGTTATTAAGGTTAATAGCACCCTTAGCGGCTATCCTTGTTTTACCGGTAGCAAAAGCAACATCTTTAGCATTCGCTATTCCTTTATTAATATCAAAATTTGCTTCTAACTGCCGAATAAGTGTTTTGGCACTCACCACAGAGTTTAAACCTGAAAATCCTAAACTCCCCCCTTTAGTTGCCGCAATCCCTAAAGGACCCGCTAAAACAAATGCCCCAACATCAAGCAAACTAAGAGAGTTTGCACTTTCATAGCTGCTTGCTAGGGCATCAATATCCACACCATAAAGTTCTAATTTCTGCACACTAGCTTGAAAATTTCCTTGTAGGTTTTTTAAAATAGTTTTAGAATCATTGCCCTTAATCACAAGATTAGAATCCAAATGGAGTTCTCCGCCTTTAATCATCTTATCATTATCAACAAAAGTAGCGATTTTATGAATATCAAGCTTTTGGGCTTGGAGTGTGAGTTTTTGATTTTGTAATTGCACATTTAAAGGGGTGCCAAAATCGCTCGTTGTTATTTTAAGCAGAGGATTATCTCCTTCTATTCCCACACTTCCTTCCAAACTCAAAGCCCCCTTAAGCGTTAAGTCTAACGGATTGATATTAGCAATTTGCGGAGTAGAGAAAGCAAAATCCGTAGAATAATTTTGCTTTTGCAAATCAATTTTGGTGTTAAAGATTTTTAAATTCAAATCTTTAGAATTTAAATCCACCTTGGCTTCACCCACACCTTTTTTGAAATTTCCCTCACCCCTAAGGGTAAATTCTAAATCCTTTTTAAAAGACATTCCGCTTAGCTCATTGAGTGTTTTTTGACTTATTAAAAGCTTAGGAGAATCTGCCTTGAAGTTACCATCAAACTGATTATCTTTGAAATTTTTAAGCTCACTTTTGAGATTAAGAATACCTTGCATATCATAGCCTAAAAGCCCCGCTAATTTTTGCAAATTAAGATTTGAAGCTTCGATATTTGCTGTTTTGGGAGCATATTGTTCTAAAGCAACAAAACCTTTAAAGTTAGAATCAAATAAATCACTTGTCATATTCACAGCAATTTCTTTTTCATTCCCACTAAAATTAGCATTTAGTTTATTGTCCTTAGCGATAGCCATTTTTTCATAATTAAGATGACTGATTGCACTTTGCAAATCCCCTTTGAGACTAAAAGCTCCTTTGTCTAAATCAATACGAGTAATATCAGCTTTAAAGTCAAGATTACCCGCTGCATCATAAGGTAAGGAGGCAAATTTCAATAAAGAGGCAATATCAAGCTTTTCGCCTGTGATTTGGATAGTTTTGGGGCTGTATTGAGGAATTTCTAAATTAACCTTAAAGGGCTGATTAAGCGTAGCAAGTGTTAATAAAGCATTTTGATTAGCGATATTTTGTGCTTTTAGGGCAAGATTGATTGCTAAATTTTCTTTAAGATTAAAACCACTAGCTGTGATATTTTTAAGATTTCCAACAATCTCGCCATTAGCGTGATAATCTTTGAGATTAATTTGGAGATTATTAGAAGCAAGGCTAAGGTAGCTTGATTGAGCTACAATTTTGTTAATAAGGGATTCCTCCTTTACCTCTCCTTCAATAAGGAAGCTAAGAGCATCTTTGGGTAAAATTATCCCGTATTCTTTGGATAATAATGAAAGGTTAGGAGAAAGGGCTTTGGAAGCGATTTGGAATCCTCCTTGGGGATTTTTAATATCTTGAATATTCATATCCGCTTTAAGGGCAATCTGACCACTAGCGTATTGGGGCTGATTTAAAAAATGCAAGAGTGGTTCAAGCTTAATCCCATCGGTACTTGTAATAAAAAGCCTTTGGGGTTGATAATTTTTGAGTCCAATATCCACATTAATATGACTCTCAAAGGCACCAATATCTGCTTTTAAAGCGAGATTATTAGATTGTTTAGTTAAATCCCCATTCAAACTCAATCCACCATTAAGTTTCATTCCTATGAGATTTTCATAAGGAGCTAAATCTTTGATAACACCCGTAATTTTAGCTTGAGTATTTAAAGTCAAAAGAGAATAGCTCCCCTCAATAGCCACTTGAGATTTTGCCTTATCACTCAAACTAAACGCATAAGAATTCCAACCCAGCTTAAAATACTCAAACGATAATTCAATGGGGGCTTTTTCATTTGCAATTTGGGTGATTTTGTTTTTTAAAAATTCATTACCGCTAGCTGAAAAAAGCCACGCTAAAATGCCACCAACTAATACAACCAACACAACAAGAACAATTCCAAGATATTTTAGTGCTTTCATCAATATTCCTCAAAATAACTTAAAATAAAAGCACAATTCTACCAAATTTAAAATTAACAAAAAGAAAAAATGGATTTTTGCTATAATAAAAATTTCAAAAAAGAAAGGTAAAAAATGTTAGGCAATACGCATATGAGCTTTGGGCTTGCAAGTGCTTCTGTGGTGGTTTATTTCACACCTTATTTGACACCTTTGGATTTTTTAGACCCTATTGAGATTTTTTTATTTTATATGTTTTGCCTTTTGGGTTCAATCTTTCCTGATATTGATGAGCCTCAATCTAAAATCGGACGCAAAACGCTTGGGGCTTCAAATCTCATCAAAACATTTTTTGGACACAGAGGCTTGACACATAGTCTTATTTGTTTTGCTGCTCTTGGGCTATTTTTGGGTATTTTGGGCTACTTTCTTATCATTTCAGATTCCCTTAATCAAATCTTAGTCAATGGTATTAATAGCTATATTCTTACAAATAATCTCTCTAAAGAACCGCTTACCTCGCATTTGGCTTCTCAAAGTATTATAATTTGCATTTGCGGATTCCTCTTTGGGTGGCTCTCTCACCTTGTTGGCGATATGATGACACTTAGCGGAGTGCCTTTGCTACTTCCCTTTAACGCTCAAAAATATTTTGTCTTACCACAATTTTTGCGATTTAAAACGGGCGGAAAGATTGAACATATTATTCATTGGTTTTCTTGTGCAACTTTCATTTGGGTAACGGGTAAAATTTTTGGAGTGGATAATGTTTTTGCTAAAATTTTAAATTTCTAAAAGCAAAAAATGTGTTATAATTCTGCCCTTATACCGCTCTATACAAGGTTTGTTTATGGCATTAAATACTCTTATTAGTTCCTCGCGTTTATACACTGCTATTGCTATGCTTTTAGTCATAGTAATGATTATTTTATTTCATCAACCTTTGTTAATTTGGAGTGTGCTTGGGATTGCTTATATGATAGGATTTTATGAAGCCTTTAAGCTTTATTGTAAAACACCTCCTACTGCAATCTTTTTTGCTTTTGCTTCGGGGATTTGGATTTGGAGTTATTATTTTCCCCCTTTGCTTGGGGTATTTTTGGTTTGGATTTTATTTGCTTCTTATCAAGCCTACACCAAAAAAGGCACAATTTGGCAATTAATGCCTTTTATCTACCCCACAATCCCTTTTGTGTTTTTGTATTTATTATATTTGGAATATTCTATTGGGGCGATAGTTTGGTTGCTTTTTATCGTGGCTTTAAGTGATACGGGGGCTTTTTTTGGCGGAAAACTCTTAGGGGGGACAATCTTTACCCAAAGTGGATTTTGTCCTACTTCGCCTAATAAAACCAAAGAGGGCGTTTTGGTAGGTGTTTTAAGTGCAACATTTATCGGAGCATTTGTGGGACTTAGTGTGTGTGAGAGCTTTTGGCAATCTTTTGTCTTTAGCTTTACTGCAAGTTTAACAAGTATTTTTGGGGATTTATATGAAAGTTACCTCAAACGCAATGCAGAGGTTAAAGATAGTGGCAGTATTTTCCCCGGACACGGCGGAATGCTTGACCGCTTAGATGGATATTTCTTTGGCGGTGTTATACTTTATATTTTGCTTAACTTAGAGGTTTCTTTGTAATGATTGTTCTAGGTTCGACAGGTTCTATCGGCACAAGTGCTTTAGAGATTGCCAAACGTTATCATCTCAAAGTTGAAGCCCTCGTAGCCGGACACAATCTCACTTTATTAAATCAGCAAATCCTTAGTTTCTCTCCCAAAAAAGTTGTGATTGCCACACAAGAGGAAGCCACAAAAATCACACCCCACTTCAAAGGTGAGCTTTATTATGGAAACGAGGGAATCAAAAGGGTGATTTTGGAATCCCAAAGTCAGCTTGTTGTCAATGCTCTTGTTGGATTTTTGGGATTAGTTCCAACACTTTGGGCTATCTCTAGTGGCAAAAAAGTGGCTCTTGCTAACAAAGAAAGTCTCGTTGTAGGTGGGAATTTCATTGATACAAGTAAGATTATTCCTATTGATAGTGAGCATTTTGGTTTAATGTATCTGATGAATTTCAATCCCCTTTTACGCCCGATTAGAAAACTCTATATTACCGCTAGTGGTGGTGCTTTTAGGGATTTGGATTTATCCCTTATCCCTTCCCAAAAAGCACAAGAAGCCCTAAAGCACCCTAATTGGAAAATGGGGAAAAAAATCACGATTGAATCCGCTACGATGGTTAATAAGCTCTTTGAGGTGTTAGAGGCTTATTATCTTTTCAAAACCAAATCTATTGAAGGTCGCGTTGAGAGAAACTCCCATATTCACGCCTTAGTGGAATTTTGGGACGGAAGCGTAGTTGCTCACTTAGCTAATGCTAATATGCAGCTTCCCATAGCTTATGCCCTTGCTTATGGGCTTGGTGAAGATTTTTTAAAGGATTTTTTTCAAAATTTTAGCCACACCCCTATTATTGACCCTCTTGATTTTTCTAACACTCCTTATCAGCTAAGCCCCATAGACACCAAACGCTATCCCTTATGGGATTTTAAAAAAACGCTTTTAGATAATCCTCAACTAGGAGTCGTTCTTAATGCTAGTAGCGAAATTGCGATTGAGGCATTTTTGCAAGACAAAATCACTTTTGGAAAAATCGCCTATCTTATCGAGTCCGCTATGGATTCTTTTAGCAACATTGCCTATGAGGACATTGAAGAGATTTTAACAATCAATCAACAAGTAAGGGATTTTACTCTTAAACTCCTAGAGAATTGTTAAGTCCTAAAATCCTCTCACATCTTAGCAGGGCTTTTTAATCCTCTGTTATTGCGAGGGATTATCCCCTAAAGTAATCTTGTAATGACAATCCTACTTGCACTAACAAACACTAACAACCTTAAACAACCGCATATCAAAGCCACTTTTTCTTTTTAAAATACACAATCGGTAAAATCGTAGAAACAATCATCACCGCTAACACAATAGGATAAGAATAAGCCCATTCTAATTCAGGCATATGCTGAAAGTTCATTCCATAAATGGTTGCAATCAAGGTTGGAGGCATCATCGCCACCGTTACCACCGTGAAAAGCTTGATGATTTTGTTTTGCTCAATATTGATTTGGTTAGCAAGTAGCGTTTGGATATTATCAAGCACATTCATATTGACATTGGTGTATTCCACAAGAGAATTAATGTCTTTAAGAATAATGCCGAGATTTTTTTTCACTTCCAAATCTGCTTTATTGGTTTTAAGTAGGGCAGCAACCGCAAGCCTTTTATCAAAAAGACTATCTCTAAGGCTTAGATTCATCACTTGCATTTTAGAAAGTTTGGCTAAGACTTCACTTTCTTTTCTCTCAAAAATAGCTGTTCTTAACTCTTTGGTTTGTTTAGCAATCCCCTCTAGTATATCTGCATCTTTTTCCACTCTCAATTCAAAGATTTTGCTAATTAAATCATAACCATCTTCAAAATTCTTAGGACTTGCTAAAACGCGTTGTTGAATCTCATCAAAAACACGAAATTCACTATAACGCACGGTAAAAAGGATATTATGAGAAAGCAAAAAGGTAACCGTTTCATTGTGTAATATATTTTCTTCATTAGGACGCGTAAGAAAGTAGGTATTAATCGTTACGGTATCGCTATTCTCCCAATAACGCGAAGATTCCTCAATCTCTTCCCGCTCTTCTTTAGTTGGAATATCAAGCAAATAAGTTTTAGAAATATAGGTAATTTCTTGAATGCTAGGGTGCAAGAGGTCAATCCATAAAATATCACTCTCTCCTTGAATCGCCTCAACCATTTGAATACTTTTACGCACAACCATACCATTATATTTGGTAAATACATTCATCATAGGCACTCCTTTATAGAGGATTTCTCTTTTTAAAGAGATTTTATTTTTTATCTAAAACCTCAAAAGCGGGTAAAATCTTGCCCTCAAGCAATTCTAAACTTGCTCCGCCTCCTGTTGAAGTAAAACTCACACTATCTTTATCGCCTGCCCTCTCAACCGCATCAGCTGTATCTCCTCCCCCAATCACGCTATAAGCATAAGTATCCGCAATAGCGTGAGAGATACTAAAAGTCCCTCGCGAGAATTTTTGGATTTCATAAATCCCTAGCGGTCCATTCCAAATAATCGTTTCACTATCCCTAATGACTTCGTTAAAAAGCCGCACCGTTGCAGGTCCAATATCTACTGCCATTAAATTTTCAGGAATATCTTGTGCGGGAGTAATTTTAATCTCTTTGGGTGATTTGAGATTATCCGTAGCAACAACATCAACGGGTAGATAGATTTTCACACCTTTTTCTTTAGCAGAACGCAAAATATGGCGAGCTTCCTCTAGTAAATGTTCCTCAATTAAAGATTTTTGCGTATCATAACCTATGGCTTTTAAAAAAGTATTACTCATCGCCCCACCAATAATAATTTTATCCACCACATTAAGAATTGAATTAAGCAAAGTAAGTTTGGAAGAAACTTTAGAACCTCCCACAATCAAAAGCAAAGGACGCAGAGGATTAGAAAGTGCAACCGCAAAAGAATCAATCTCTTTTTTAAGCAAAAGTCCAGCAACTTTTTGAGGGACAAATTGCGTAATGCCATAGGTTGAAGTGTGTTTGCGGTGTGAAGTTCCAAAGGCGTCATTAACATAAATATCACAAAGTTTAGCGAGTTTTTGGGAGAGAATTTCATCATTTTTTTCTTCCCCTTCATAAAAGCGGATATTTTCAAGCATTACAATGCTGCCATCAATAAGGGTATTGAGTGTTACTTGAGCGTTTTCTAAATTTTCAACAAAAACAACATCTTTAGAGAGCAATCGCTCTAGCCGCTTAAGAATATGCTGAAGAGAAAATTTGGGGTCTCTCTCTTTAGGACGCCCTAAATGACTTACAAGAATAATTGATTTTGCTCCATTATCAATGCAATAATTAATCGTGGGAATGGCTTCACGGATTCTTGTATCATCGCTAATATTAAGCTCATTATCCATTGGCACATTAAAATCAACCCGAATCAAAACGCGTTTATCTTTAATATCAACCTCACGAATACTCTTAACCTGCTGCATTTTATTGATATTTTCACTCATTAGCTATCCCTTTTTATCAAAGTGGTTAATTATACTCGCAATTCCCTTAATAGTTAAGAAATTTTGTTAGGTTTTAAAGATTTTTACTGAAGTCAAAGAAAAGCTAAAGGATAATTTCAAATCCTTTTTTGTTGCCATCTAAGAGTTTAATTTCACCATTATGGGCTTCAATAATTTGCAAGGAGAGAGCCAAACCTAACCCATTTCCCTTTAATTTCGTGCTTTTAAAAGGTTCAAAAAGAATCTGTGGATTTTCAATAGGTTTTCCATTATCAAAAATCCTAAAGATTGCTTTATCATCTTGTTTGTGGTATTCAATCTCAATAAGTCCTTTTTCCTCCTCGCTTTCTTCAATCGCATCAACGGCATTAAACAGGAAATTTTGTAACACAATGCAAACCAAATCAAAATCCCCCTCAAAAGATTCTTTAGCAAATTTCCATTGTAAATCAATTTCTTTTGTGTAAGTATAATATTCCAAAGATTCACATAATTCTTCTTGGATTCTCTCGGGATTAATCGAGATTTTTTGTAGATTGACTCCTTTAGAGAAAAGCAAAGTCGCCTTAATGATTCGCTCCACTCGCCAAATAGATTTTTTAATCTCAAGCACAAGGGCTTTGTTTTTTAAATCCACGCGATTAGCAAGGGTTGAAGCAAGGAGAGCAACGGAACCTATGGGATTGCGGATTTCGTGAGAGAGGTGGGCGGAGATTTTACCCATTGAGGCAAGTCTTTCTTGTCTTTTTTCGTGCGTAATATCCGTAGCGGAGATGATAAGTTTATCAAGTTTTTGATTAGTTTGAACTAAATAAACTTTGGAATCATACTCGATTTCTTGGCGGCTAGAATCTTCTAAACTAAGCTGTTCAAGGAAACTTGGAATCTCACTTGCTAAACTATTTTGATAAAAGATTTCCCCTTCTTTTTCTAGTACCCAAACCGCTGTGGGTAACACATCTAACACCTCTTCAAAAAGCTCTTTAAGCTCAATAAAGCCTTTTTCAACTTGGTAAGTTTGGAGGATAAGCTCTTTTAGCCCTTTAGCAAAAGATTCCTTATCACTACTTGAGAGGCTCTCTAGTAAATGTTTATCAATCACACAATGCCTTATTTTTGCAAATCTTGGAGATAATTATAAAGCAATTCACTAAAACCAAAACTCCCACTTAAGCTTTCTGAAAGTGTATCACGATACATTGATTCATAAATATCGTGTCCGGGTGCTTTAGGAAGCAATCCATCATCGGTTTTTAATGCTGTATCAAGCATATATTTTAAAATCAATGCTTCAAACGCATCGGTTTGCTCTTTTAATCTTGTTTCATCATCAGTTTTTTGTATTTTGGGTGGCTGTTTGAGTGCCTCCAACATTTCTTTTGAATACCCACCAATACCGCTAAAATCAACCATAATAACCTCCTTAAATAATTTCTAAATCAGCGTTTAAAGCTCCCGCTTGTTTCATTGATTCAATAATCGCAATCATATCTTTTGGACTTGCTCCCATTCTCTGCAAAGCCCGAGTAACACTTGAAATGGTTGTAGGATTGTTCCCTCCCACAACAGCACCTTGTTGGCTAAAAATCATTCCATCACCCATATCCATCGCTTCAGGGTCCTCAATGGGTTCATTAGTTACTTTGATTGTAATATCGTTATGAGTAACAACAATCGGCGAAACTTCTACTTCCATACCAGCAATAATCGTTCCAGTTCTTTCATTAATGACAATTTTATTCGATTTGGTGTAATCCACTTCAATCTCTTGCACTTTAGCCAAAAACTCTACCATACTCATCTCTTGAGGTTTGTTTAAACGGATTGTGCGAGGGTCAAGGGCAATTGCTGCATTTTGGACTTGCACATTTTGAGCTTGTTGGCTTGGATTTTCATTAGTATTGTTATTTTCACTCGGTGCTGTTTTTGGGGCAGAGACTTTAAAGACTTCATTAATTTTGTTTTGAATCGCCATTGCATTTTGAAAATTAGATTCTTTAAGGCTTAAGGTAGCATTTTCTCTATGATACAAATCATAGCTGACTTCACGCTCTACAATCCCCCCATTAGGCACTGTTCCTGCTAAGGGGTGATTAGCACTTCCTCCTCTTTCACTTTTTCCACCAATTCCCACTGCCCCTTGTGCGACTGCATAAATACTTCCGTCAAGTCCGCTTAAAGGCGTTAAGAGCAAAGTCCCGCCCTCTAAAGATTTAGCATCACCAATACTTGAAATCAAAATATCAATCTTATCCCCTTGTCTTGCAAAAGGAGGTAATTTTGCTGTAACCATAACCGCAGCAGTGTTTTTAGAGCTAATATCATTAGGGTCAACCTTAACATTAACGCTCTCTAACATATTTGAGAGTGATTGCATTGTAAAAGTAGAGGTTGTCTTATCCCCTGTCCCATTGAGACCCACAACCAAACCATAACCAATAAGCTGATTTTCTCTTACCCCTACTATATTAGCCAAATCCTTAACTTTTGCACCTAGTAGAGGTGTCAAACAAAGTAAAAATCCTAAAACTATTCTTATTCCATAACGCCCATTCATCACATTATCCTTACTTCGATAAATTATTGAGATTGTTAAAGCAATTTGTATTCCAATCCTTTTCAACCACTTTTAATAAAGAATAATATAGTATTCTAACTTCATTTCTCCTTTGGAGTTAATTTACGGAGTATAGCGCAGCCTGGCTAGCGCACACCCTTGGGGTGGGTGAGGTCGTGGGTTCAAATCCCGCTACTCCGACCATTTTAAAGGAAAGAAATAGCCTATAAATCTAAATTAATATTCAATACAAGTTTGCAAAATCAAAAAGAGGTTAGATGAATCCTACTAAAACTTTAGAAATTACGCAAAGAATTTTATCTAAAAATGACAAAGAAGCAATGAAATTAAGGGATTTCTATGCCAAAGAGGGAATTTTTTGTATCAATCTTATGAGTTCCCCCGGAAGCGGTAAAACAACACTTTTAGAAAATATTGCTCAACTACAAGCATTAGATTTCTGCGTTATAGAGGGGGACTTACAAACACAAAGAGATGCTCAAAGATTGCACCGCTATGGCATTTCTGCTCATCAAATCACAACCGGTGATGCTTGTCATTTGGAAGCTTTAATGGTGCAAAATGCCCTAAAATCTCTCCAAGAAACCGCCCCTCTTAAGCCTTTTTTATTTATCGAAAATGTGGGGAATCTCGTCTGTCCTGCAAGTTATGATTTGGGAGCAAATATGAATATCGTCTTACTCTCTACCCCTGAAGGTGATGATAAAATCTTAAAATACCCCACAATGTTTTTGTGTGCTGATGCAGTTATTCTCTCTAAGTGCGATTTAATCGAAGTTTTTGATTTTAAAATCCAACAAGTTAAAGAGGATTTAGCTAAGCTTAAAAAAGAAATTCCCCTCTTTTTAATCTCTAATAAAAATCCCGCTTGTATCATTGAATTTTGCGATTTTTTAAAAGCTCAAAAGGAGAAAAATTATGTGTCTAGCTATACCTTCTAAAGTAATTTCAATCAATAAAACCACAAATATGGCGACTTTGGATACACTCGGTGTGCAAAGGGAAGCAAGTTTGGATTTGATGAATGAGGAAGTCAAAGTAGGAGAATATGTGCTTTTGCATATCGGCTATGTGATGGGTAAGATTGATGAAGAGGCGGCTAAACTTTCTTTAGAAACCTATCAAGAGATTTTAAAATCGCTTGAAGAAGAGGAAGCAGAGCTAAGAGAGGCAAATCAAAGCTAATTTTCTACTAGCTTTTATTCTCTTGCATCACTAAGCACAAACGCTCCTTTGACTTCATTATCATAAGATTCCAGAAATCGCTTTGCCTCTAAGAGCGTTAAACCTGTTGTAACAATATCATCAACCAAAAAAATCATTTGGTTTTGGCATTTCCTCCTCAACACAAAATGACGAGGATTTTCCTTGCGAAATTGCAAACTTTTCCCTGCATAAGTGATAGGATTAGTGGCATATAACGCCCCATAAATAGGCTTTATTCCTACCTTTGTGAGAGATTTAAGAAAAATGCCATTATGAGCATACCCTACCCTCTCTACCCTATCATCAATACCTATCCCACAGGCGTTAATAGGGGAATCCAAAGCTTGTTTTAAAAACCTCACCGCCTCTTTGGCTAAAATTTCATAGATTCTACTCCCAAAAATCTCATATTTAGCATACAAAAGGTGGCTAATTTCCTCATAAGCATAAAAACTATAAACTGAAAAATTCTCATCAAGCTTTCTAACTTTGGGCTGCAAAACCAAATCCTCCAAGCAATGCTTACAAAAAGCCACAAAGCTGATTTTACCACAAATTAAGCAACGCATACAAAATCAAGGATTTTTTGGGTGATTTCTTCTTTGGGCAGTTTGGCACTAAGCCTCAAATATTCCATACCTAACTTTTGAGTTGTCTCTATAATCCTCTCTTGCAAGGCTAAAAGATAAGCAATGCCTCTTTGTTCAATCTTATCTTGACCTTTTTGAGCAAGCCGCTCTTTGAGTAAATCTTGCGTCATTTCTAAAATAATTACTTTTTGTGGCAAAACGCCTTGCGTTGCAAAAAGGTTAAGAATCTTTAATTGCTCATAACTAAAATCTTTGGCATAAGCAATCCCTGAAATTAAGGAGCGGTCGGCAAAAATCCACTTATGGCGATTAGGGATTAAAATTTCATTAGTGTGCTGTGCCCTATCGGCTAAGAATAACAAAACCTCCGCTTCTTTAGAAAGCTTGAAATGTTTTTCGAGCAAAATCTTTCTTAGCTCAATCCCTAGCTCACTTCCTCCGGGCTCACAAGTAAAAATCACTTCTTGGGCTTTACTGGCAAAAAAATCTTTGAGTAAAGCCATTTGGGTGCTTTTCCCGCAGGTATCAATCCCTTCTAAAGCGACATACATAAAATTTCCTTAATATATTGATTCACAGATTTTGGCACAAGGTGTGCGATTTTCCCTCCGTGCAAATGGATTGAACGCACCACACTTGAGCTAATAAAAGCATTTTCAAGTGAGGGCATTAAATAAATCGTCTCCAAATTCTCATTTAAAGAGGCATTAGCATACCCCATTTGCAATTCATATTCAAAATCACTTACCGCTCTAAGCCCACGAATTAGGATATTTGCTCCCTGCTCCCTCGCAAAATCCGCAATTAAGTTAGAAAAACTATGCACACGAATTTCACATTCTGATATTTGCGTCTCTTTAACGGCAAGATTAACCATCTCAACACGCTCTTTCACGCAAAATAGCGGATTTTTGCTCTCGGATTTTGCCACAGCAATAATAATCCCCTCAAAAAGCCGACTTGCTCGCTTAATAATATCCAAATGCCCGTTGGTAATGGGGTCAAAAGTTCCCGGATAGATTGCGATTTTTTTCATTCAAAACTCCACGAAATAATCTCTCCTGCCCTCATTGGCACGACACCGCTATAAATAGGTGGGATTTTAAAAGGTTTTTTTGTTAAAGTAATTTCTTTAAGCAAAGGAGTAATTTTGTAGATTTTTTGTGCGTTTTGGCTAATAAACTTAGAAAGATTCTCTAAGGCATTGTGTTTTTCAAAAAGTTCAACAAGGCTTGGGAGCAAAATAGGGGCACTAAAAATCCCAGCAGCTCCTCTTGAAGTCTCTTTAGCAGATTGCAAATGCGGTGCAGAATCACTCCCAAAAGAAAATTTTTGATGCCCACTTAAAGCAATCTCCAACAAAGCTTTTTGGTCTTTTTTGGTTTTTAAAATAGGCTTGCAAAACAAATGCGGATTTAACGCCCCACCTGCTACATCATCGAGACTTAGCGTTAAATGATGTAAAGTCAAAGTGGCAAAAAGATTATCATATTTTTCTATCAAATCCAAAGAGCGACTATCGCTTAAATGTTCAAAAATAATACGAAGTTTAGGAAAAGTTTTTGCTAAAGTCTCAAAAACAGGGCAAAACTCCCTTTCTCTCTCTAGCACAAAGCCATTGCTCTCGCCGTGAATACTTAAAATCATTTCTAAATCTTGTGCGATTGCTAAAATCTCCAAAATCTTAGGATTTAAAATCTCGCTAACCCCACTCTCACTATTTGTTGTCGCCCCTTTGGGATAAAGTTTTAAAATAAAAACTCCTTGTTTTTTTGCCTCACTTAGCTCTTCTTTGTTTAAAGATTCCGTTAAATACAAAGTCATTAAGGGGACAAAATCGCTCCCTTTTGTTGCCTCTAAAATCCGCTGCTTATAAGCTAAAGCCTCTTTAACACTGCAAATAGGAGGATTAAGATTAGGCATTACAACAGCTGCACTGAAATTTTTAGCACTAAAATGGGCAACATTTTGGAGCATTTCCCCATCACGCAAATGTAAATGCATATCCAAAGGTGAAACAAGCGTAATCTTATCCATTCCCTCTCCTTAAGATTTTATCAAATCTTTTAACAATCCCAAAAGGGCTTCTTGATAGATTTTTAATTTTTCTTGACTTTTTGCCTCAAATCGCGTAATTAACATTGGTGTAGTATTGCTTGCTCGAATCAACCCCCAACCCTCCTCAAAAATCACTCTTACCCCATCAATATTAACAACCTCAACCACGCTAGGAAAATCATCAGGAAGCCGAAGCAGTTTCTCCCTAAGGTGCATAATGATTTTAAATTTTTTCTCTTCTGCGGCGGGGATTTTAATCTCATCGGTAGAATAAAGTTTAGGGAGTCGCTCTAAAATCTTATCAAAATTTAAGCCCTCTTTTTTAACCAACTCTAAAACCCTCAAAGCCGCATAAATAGCATCATCATAACCAAAATATCGGTCATTAAAAAAGATATGCCCGCTCACCTCAAAAGCCATATCCGCTTTTGTTTCTTTAAGCTTCATTTTGAGATTAGAATGCCCTGTTTTATACATTATGGCTTTACCAATTTGGTTAATAAAATCATACATATTTAAAGAACATTTTACCTCGCCCACCACGATAGGATTTTTTATATGACTCGCAAAAATAATTGCCATTTCATCGCCCTTGATATTCCGCTTTGGCGTCAAAGTAGCTAACCTATCCCCATCACCATCAAAAGCGAAGCCTATTCCTCCTTCTTTTTGGATAACTGCTTTTAGATTTTCAAGATTCTTTTCTTCGCTAGGGTCTGGGTGATGATTAGGAAAATTCCCATCGGGATTGAGGAATAATCCTTTATAAGCAATTCCTATCTTATCTAAAATTTTTGTAATCGCCACTCCTGCAACACCATTCCCACAATCTAAACAAAGCGGTATTTTAAGCCCTACTAAATTCTTAAATTCTTGTGCCATAAAATTAATATATTTTTCTAAAGCGGGGAGTTTTTTAGCTTTTATGATTTGGGTTTTAGGCATTTTAAGGACATAAAATTCCTCTGCAAGATTGTAAATTTGCTTCCCAAAAAAAGGTTCTTTAAAAAGTGTGATTTTAAGCCCATTATATTGGGGTGGATTGTGTGAGCCTGTAATCATTACACTCCCATCTAAAGTGATACCATCAAAATCAATATGACCTGCAAAATAAGCAACAGGAGTAGGAATCAACCCTAAATCATACACCACAGCCCCACCTGCACTTAAACCCTCACACAACCAACCAAAAATTTCTAAAGAGTGCAATCTTGCATCATAGCCTACACCAATGTTTTCACCACCTCGATGCAAAAGTTCCATTGCAAGCAACGCTCCAATCTTAATAACATTTTGACGATTAAGCTCGCTAGGATACACACCCCGAATATCATATTCTCTAAAAATTGACAGATTCATCTCACTCCTTTAAAATACTTTTTTTCCACTAATATAAAGAGATTTTGCCTCTTTGGCATATAACAAAAGCTGCAAGGGGATTTGCTCTCTCACACCTTGAAGTTCAAACAAAGCAAAATCAGGCAAATAACCTTGCTTAAGACTCCCTCCTTGAAGCTTCAAAACATTATCTTTAAAGGCATAATAAGTAACGCCTAACCACAAGATTTTAGCTAATTCTTCTAAATTATAATACGAATACGCATAAAGTACAATTCTTAACTCATCAAGTAGCGACAAACTCTCATTAGAGCTTTTACCATCTGTTGCAAAAATAGGCGAGATACCAAGTTTTAGGCATAAATCCAAATCAAGCAATCGGTTATTAAGAAGGCGGTTAGAGCGAACGCAAGAAATCACTTTGCCACCACCTTTTTTAATGGATTCTAATTCCTCTTTTGTTGCCTCTAAGCAATGCACAAAATAAGCCCCTCTACCCTCAAAAGCTTGAATAAAATCAGAAATTGTATAAAAGGGTAACATTGAGGTTTGAAAATATTTTTTAAAAAATTCTAAAAAATACCCTTTAGCGTTTGTTAGCCACTCTCTTTCTGCTTTGGATTCCAAAAAATGCACGCTTAAAGGGAAATTTTTGGCTGTGGCGAGTGTTAAGACTTTTTGGAGCAGGACAGAATGCACAGAATAAGGTGAATGAATCGCAACAGCAGGATAAAATCTTGAGGATTGCAGCATTTCACTTGCCTTAAGACGCACTAAAAAATTCTCAAATAAAATATCGAGCATTTCAGGCTTAGAGCCTATCACTTCATTAAAATACAAAACGCGTAAAGGGCTTTGGGCTAGAATTTCTAAATCATAACCATAACTACTGATTGCCCCTACAAATCCTACCCCACTTTTTAAAAGTCGTTGGATTTCTTTTTGCATTGCACTTTGGAGATTTTCTCCCATTAAAATATCACGATTTTCAATCACACTATTAAGCCAAGCCTCAAAGCTTCCATATTTCAAGATTCCTTGATTTTGACTAAACTCCAAATGTAAGTGTAAATTTGCTAAAGCTGGCGTTAGAACACAATCTTTATAGTATTTTTTCTCTCCTTTAGCTTTTTTTGCCAAGCACTCATAATCCCCCACTTCTAAAATACTATCTTTATCATAGAGGATTCCACCTTTTTCAACAATGCTAAAGGCTTCATCACACACCAAAAGAAAGTCTGCCCCCACGACATTCATTGTTACTCTTTAGCAAGTAATTGTTGAGGTTTGATATTAATATCAAGCTTATTATAAGGGATTTCTATATCTTCTTTATCAAAAGTGAGTTTGACTTTTTGTGTAAGTTGGTATTGAACTTGAGGAATATTATCACTTTCTGCCCAAAAACGCACAATCAAATCCACACTACTTGCCCCCAAAGCATTGACACCAACAACGGGTGCAGGTTCATTCAAAACCATTCCTTCTTCTGCACACAATCGCTCTAAAATTGCTTTTGCCTTTTGTAAATCACTTGTATAATCAATGCCAACAATCAAATCAATTCGTCTCTTTTTATTCGCATTAATATTAATAATCGGCGAGTTTGCAATCGTGGAATTAGGTAAAATAACTACTTGATTATCAGGCGTTGTAAGCTTTGTATAAAGCAAATCAATGGAATCAACCTTGCCTGTGATTGAAGCAATATTGACCGTATCACCCCGATTAAATTTGCGAAAAACCACGAGTAAAATCCCGCTTGCAAGATTGGATAGGGAATCTTTCAAAGAAAGAGCGATAGCTAAACCTGCTGTTCCTAAAACAGCAATAACAGAAGCTGTTTTCACACCTAGATTGGTTAAAGCGGTAATACAAGCCAAAAGCAAAATCCCTACAAAAATTACTTTTCGCAAAAAAACCGCTAAAGTTTCATCTTTGACTGCTTTCATAATCAAAGTATAAACATATTTAGACACGACTTTAGCAAAAAAATATCCAATAACAAAAACACAAATTGCACCGATAAGATTGGGAACAAAAGCGATAAAATGGTCTGTTAGTTGTCCAAAAATTTTAATGATTTGCTCTTGCATTTCATTCTCCAATAATTTTTTTACCGCAATGAAAAACTTTTTCGATTTTGCTATTTAAAACCCAATTATAATAAGGGGAATCCTCTTTGTCGATAATTTGTGTTTCTTTAGGATTAAGCAGCACAATATCAGCATCATAACCTTCCGCAATCAAGCCTTTTGTTGTAAGATTAAGGGCTTTTGCAGGATTAAAAGAAAGAATTTTACTCATTTCTTTCAAGGATAAATGCTGATTTTTAACAAGCAGGGTGTAACACATTGGCACAAAGTATTCAATCATATCCACGCCAAAGGCGGCTTCTTCAAAAGCTAAATCTTTTTGGGCAATGGATTTTTCTGATTGCAAGGCACTAATAAGCTCTATTTTTCCTTCAACTAAACGTTTGACTAATTTAGCTCGAGTGGATTCAGATTTTAAAGGGGGTTTGATTTTAGCAGCAGTATTATAACCTTCGCAAAGATCTTCAGTAAGCATTAAATGATGAATAGAAGTTTGGACAAAAAGATTGGGATTATGCTTTTTAGATTCAAAAAGGATTTCAACACTCCTATCAGTCGCAATCGCTTGAAAAATCGCCCTCACTCCCATAAAGCGGACAATCTCACTCATCATCGCAACTTCTTTAATCTCGCTCAAATTAGAGATTGAAGGCAATCCTAACCTTGCAGAAAGCTCCCCATCGTTCATCACACCATTGGCACTTAAACTCTCATCTTCACAATTCAAAAATATCGGTATATCAAGCATTAAGGCAAATTCGCACGCTCGCTTAAGCAGGTTTCCATCTTCACTTGAATGTGTGTAAATCCCATAAGCTCCTTTTTTGTGCAAAATTGATAAGTCATTAAGCAAACAAGTTCCATTTTCTTTTATTGC
Organism: Helicobacter sp.; assembly: GCA_022511145.1. Classification (GTDB taxonomy): domain Bacteria; phylum Campylobacterota; class Campylobacteria; order Campylobacterales; family Helicobacteraceae; genus Helicobacter_D. Next base: position 9,111 of record JAFLSC010000015.1, on the reverse strand, counting down.
CTTTGTGCTTCCTGCAATCCCTAAAATCTGCGAATGAAAATCATTTTGAAGCGTATTAAGAAGCTCCATTGCCACTTCACTATTAAGACTTGGTGTGCAATCTGGCATTAAAGCAAGCGTTCCCACACCCCCTTTAGCTGCTTTGTGAGAGAGAGTCATAAGATGTTTTTTATTTAATTGAGAATCTTGCACACGAGCGTTCAAATCAATAGCACTAGGAAGTAAAAGCAAACCGCTTGCATCAAAGATTTCTTCCCCATCTTCTGCCAAAACACTTCGAGCAACTTTTGCAATTTTTCCCTCTTGTATCCTTACATCACCTCGATATTCCCCATTAGCATCACAAATCATCGCACCTTTAATTATCATAATCCGCACCTCTAAAAACATCAAAAAATTTGCGTATTATGGCACATTTTAGATAAAAGGCGATTGAAATATAAAAAAATAAAGAAAAATTTATAAAGAATAAACCTAATGGTGTCCACGATGCGATTTGAACGCATGACCTCACGATTAGGAATCGTGTGCTCTATCCAGCTGAGCTACGAGGACAAATAAAAAGCTTAGAATTATTCTTGCCAAATTTAACATTAACCCAAAATAAACAAAACTTGGAACTCTTGCTAAAAACTGCCATTCAAAAAGAATAATTTAAGAGATTTACAAACTTTAAAATAAATAAGAACCCCACAAAGGGGAGAAGAGAGTTATTTTTTTGCACCAGCAACAGCGTCTTTAAGACCTTTTCCAGCTTTAAATTTAGGAACGTATTTATCTTTGGTTTTGTATTTTTTATTTGTTCCCGGAACAGTCCCTTCTTTACCTTTTTGAAGGACTGCCTCAAATTTACCAAAGCCAACTAACTCAATGCTTTGTTTTTTTGATAATGCTTTTCTTACACCATCAACAAAAGCAGTGATTGCTTTTTCAGCTTCTTTTTTTGTTTCATACGCACCGACTTGTTTAACTACATCGACAAACTCTGACTTATTCATTTTGGAAACCTCCGTGAAGTTGAAATAAATTCGAACGCTATTGTAGCATATTTTTTAAGCTTTTCAAGGTTTTTTGCTATTTTTTATTCCAAAAAATGCATTTTAAGGGGATTTATTCCCCTAAATAAACTCATTAAGTCCCTATTTTAAGGGATTTTATTCTATACAAATCCGTAATACAAAAAATAAACTTTTTGCTTGATTTTGGATTCAAATTGTAATTTCTCTACCCACATTTTCTTTTTCAATGTTAAAAATAAACTTTATTACCCTTTTGTTAGAAAAAGTTTGCTATGATTAAATCATAAAAATCTTGGTAAAATGAATAAGCTAAAGAAGGAGAATGTAATGGCAATTAAAGTTGCAGTTAATGGGACGGGTAGGATTGGTTTGTGTGTGTGTAAAATTTTAGGCGAACAAGAAGAATTAAAATTAGTCGCTATCAATACCACAATGCCCATAGACACACTTATTCATCTTCTTAAATATGATTCTGTGCATAAAAGCAGTCAGATTATTAAAGAAAGCGAAGATAAAATCAGCATTGGCAAACAAAAAAATATCCAAATCATCAGCACAAGAGAAATTAAAGCCTTAAATTTTGGTAATTATGGGGCAAAAATGGTTATTGAATGCACAGGAGCCTTCAATGATTATGATAAGGCAAATGCTCATCTTTATGGAGGGGTTGAACGCGTTATTATTTCAGCTCCAGCAACTAATACACCAACTTTTGTTTATGGCGTGAATCATACGCATTATGCTAATGAAACAATTATCTCGAATGCAAGCTGCACGACAAACTGCCTTGCTCCCATTGTGAAAGTGCTTTATGATAATTTTGGGATTCTTAGTGGCTTACTAACTACTATCCATAGCTATACTAATGACCAAAATCTGCTTGATTCTAAACATAAAGATTTAAGAAGGGCAAGAGCGGCAGCTTTAAATATGATTCCCACCTCAACAGGAGCAGCCAAAGCTATCGGACTAGTAATGCCTGAACTCAAAGGCAAACTTAATGGCTTTGCAATCCGCGTCCCTACGCCCGATGTGAGTCTCATTGACCTTACTTGTATCACACAAAAGCCTGTTAGTAAAGAACTTATTAATCAAACATTTCTTGAAGCTTCCCAAAAAGCTATGAAAAATCTCATTTTGGTTGATGAAGAAAAACGCGTTTCTAGCGATTTTATCGGTAGTTCTTATAGTGCGATTTTTATCCCTGATTGCACACTTGTTGTCAATGATAATCAAGTCAAAGTAATGGCGTGGTATGATAATGAATGGGGATATTCTAAGCGATTGGTTGATATGACAACTTATGTGGGTAGTAAATTTTAAATGCTTAAACTCGCTGATACTTACCTTAATCATCTCCCCAAAGGCTCAACGCTCTTTTTGCAAAAAAATTTAGAGGGGCTTTTTAAAAAAATCCTTGAGGAAAAAAACCTTGCTATCAGCGGGTATTATGATTTACCCTATCAAGATACAAAAATATTTTATGATTTTATAGAACAACACAAAAAACTTTTAGAAACGATTAAAAATCTTGTTATTATAGGGATTGGTGGCAGTTCTTTAGGGACAAAAGCACTAGATTCTATGCTCTCCCACCAACCTCATCGTAAAAAAATCAAACTCCGATTCCTCGAACACACTGACCCTATCATCATCAAAAAAGAATTGCAAAGAATCAAATGGGAGGAGACTTTTTTCATTGTGATTTCTAAATCAGGCTCTACGATTGAAACCACTTCTATTTTTAAATATATTCTTGGACGTTATGATTTACTCAAAGAAACAAGAAAATCACACCTTCTTATTATTACTGATGAGGAATCTCCCCTATTACATTGGGCTCAAAGCGAAAAAGTAGAATCCCTAACCATCAAACCTAATGTAGGGGGTAGATTTTCTGTTTTAAGTGCAGTGGGTTTGATGCCTCTAGCGATTTTGGGCTATGATATTAAAGAGATTTTAAGGGGTGCTCAAAACATTTCTGAAGCTTTCTTTTATAATAATTCCTATCATATTATCAAAAAAGCCCTGTTTCTAGCTCATAATGAAAAAAAATACCCTATCAATATCCTTTTTTCTTATGGGAGTGTTTTTTCAAATTTTAATGCGTGGTATGTGCAATTATGGGGAGAATCTCTAGGAAAACTTGACAAACAAGGAAAAAATAGAGGCTTAACGCCTATTGCTCTTATAGGAAGTATCGACCAGCATTCTTTTTTGCAGCTCATTATGCAAGGACCTAAAAATAAAAATGTTACTTTTCTTAATGTTGAAAGGCTCTCTCAAAAGCCAATGTATATCCCCAATATCACGCTCAAAGGGCTAGAATCTACCAATTTTGTTAATAAAATTTCCTTTAATCGGCTTTTAAAACTCCAATGTATCGCCACCAAAGAAAGCGTGATTGCCCAAAATGTCCCCACAGACTCTATTAGTCTTGATGCTATTTATGAAGAAAGCATAGGGGAACTAATCTTTTATTATGAGCTTTTAACCTCTTGTGTTGGCTCTTTGTTACAAATTGATACATACAATCAACCCGGAGTTGAGTTTGGAAAAAAAATATTGCGTGGAAAATTTACACATCTCTAAGGTTTTTGTAACTTTCTTGCATATTTTTCTTTAATTTTAAAACAATAAATTTTAAAATATTACTAATCTTAAAACTTTAAAGGAGTGTTTATATGAAATTCATAGACACCATTAAACAAAAAGCCAAAGCCAATCCCAAAACCATTGTTTTGCCTGAAACTAGCGATATTCGCACACTTAAAGCTGCCCACATTGCCTTGCAAGAGAAACTTGCTCATATTGTCCTATTAGGCGATGAAGACAAAATCAAATCCCTAGCCCAAGAGAATGATTTGGATTTATCACAAGCAAAGATTATCAACCCACAAACTTGCGATAATTTAGAAGAATATGTTGAACTTTTTGTGAAATTAAGAGGGCATAAAGGTTTAAGCGATAAAGCAGCAAGACAACTTTTGCTAGAAAATCCTCTTTATTTTGGAGTCGCTTTAGTTAAAGCTAAAAAAGCTGATGGAATGGTAGCCGGAGCAATTAACGCCACAGCTGATGTTTTACGAGCCTCTTTGCAAATCTTAGGCACAAAAAAAGATTCCAAGCTTGTTTCTGCCTTTTTTCTAATGATTGTGCCAAATTGCGATTATGGGGAAAAAGGAATCTTTATCTTTGCTGATAGCGGTTTAGTGCAAAATCCCGATAAAGAACAACTCGCTTATATTGCTGTAGATTCTGCAAAAAGCTTTCAAACACTTGTAGGGAAAGAACCGATTGTAGCAATGCTTTCACATTCTACCAAAGGAAGTGCAACGCACCCTGATGTAACCAAAGTGATTGATGCCACAAAAATCGCTCAAAGTCTTGCTCCCCAAATCGCTATTGATGGCGAATTTCAGCTTGATGCTGCCATTGTCCCTAGTGTAGGTGCCTCTAAAGCTCCAAATAGCCCTATTGCGGGAAAAGCCAATGTTTTGGTTTTTCCGGATTTAGATTCAGGCAATATCGGCTACAAACTCACCCAAAGACTTGCTAAAGCTGAAGCCTACGGACCCATTACACAAGGGATTGCCTCTCCTGTTAATGACCTCTCACGCGGTTGTAGCAGCGAGGATATTGTCGGCGTTATTGCTATTACTGCTTTGCAAGCTCAACAACAAAATTAAGGAGTCAAAATGGATATTCTTGTTATTAATTGCGGAAGTTCTTCCCTTAAATATCAGCTCATTAATGCCAATACTGAAATCGTTTTAGCCTCTGGACTTTGTGATAGAATCGGAATTAGCGGAGGACAATTTACCTATAAACCTAAAGATAAAGATAAAAATACACACAATGCCGAAATGAAAGACCACAAAGACGCCATTAAACTTGTCCTTGATGCTCTTATCAATCCTCAAAATGGAGTTATTAAATCACTTGATGAAATCCGTGCAATCGGACACAGAATCGTTCATGGAGGAGAAAAATTCACGCATTCCGTCCTTATCACTCAAGAAGTGATTGATAATATTCAAGAATGCTGCGACCTCGCCCCACTCCATAATCCTGCCCACCTATTAGGCATCAATGCTTGTAAAAATCTTATGCCTAACACGCCAATGGTTGCTGTTTTTGATACCGCTTTTCACCAAACAATGCCACCCAAAGCTTTTATTTATGGACTACCTTATGAATATTATGAAAAATATAAAATCCGCCGCTACGGATTCCACGGCACAAGCCATAGCTATGTCTCTAAACGAACAGCAGAATTTTTAGGAATCCCCCTAGAAAATTCTAAAATCATTACTTGCCATTTAGGAAATGGTTCAAGCATCTGTGCGATAGAAAATGGTAAAAGTATTGATACTAGTATGGGATTAACGCCACTTGAAGGGCTTGTAATGGGAACAAGAAGCGGGGATTTAGACCCTGCCATTATTGATTATATTGCCCAAAAAGAACATTTAAGCACCCAAGAAATTTCAAATATTCTCAATAAAAAATCCGGTGTCTTAGGAATTTCAGGACTCTCTAGTGATTTTAGGGATTTATTAGCCGCCGAAGAAGCAGGGGATAAAAAAGCACAATTTGCACGTGATGTTTTTGCCTATCGTGTTGCCAAATACATTGGCTCTTATACGGCTGCCTTAAAGAGAGTTGATGCGATTGCCTTTTGTGCAGGAGTAGGAGAAAATGCTAAATTTATTCGTGGAAAAATTGTCGCCCATTTAGGATTCTTAGATATTAAGCTTGATGAGAAAGCCAACCTAGAGACAATCGGCAAAGAAGGGATTATCTCCACCCCTGATTCTAAAGTTAAAGTGTGTGTAATCCCCACAAATGAAGAACTTGTCATTGCAAGGGATACAAAAGCCCTTGTTGGTGGCTAAATCTTATTGCAAGAATCCACAAAGGCTAAGAGGCGTTAGCCTCGTGGCAATCGTTTAAGAATCCTCTAATCAAATTCTCTGATTAAGATTCCTGCTTATCCAAATACCGCTTATCAAAAAGGCTGTGGGCGTGAATATTTCCCAAAGCCACCTTGAGTGAATTAAAGAAGTCTGGATTTTCCTCTTCCATTTTTTTTAGCATTGCTTTGGTTTTCTCGCGAGCAAAAGGGCGTTTATCATCACTTTGCCATTGGATTGGACAATTACAATCAGGAGCAATATAAATCTCATTTTTAGCAATAAAATCGATAATTTGCCTTTCACGCACGAAAATTAAAGGACGAATTACCCACAAGCCATTTTCCGCTCTATAAAGCGGTGGCATAGAGCGTAAAGCCCCATTATAAGTGAGATTCATCATAAAGCTTTCAGCCGCATCATCGAGATGATGAGCCAAAGCAACTTTATTATATCCTCCCTCTAAGGCTTTGGAATACAAAGCACCCCGACGCATTCTTGAACAAAAGCTACAATACACACTGCCATCACGGCGATTTTCCTCTAAAATTTTATAAATATCGGTGCGATACAATTCGTAGGGGATTTGATTTTCCTTACAATATTCAAAAATATAATCATACTCGCCTCCCCTACCATAATCAATCGTGAGAGCTTTAAATTCAAAATTAAAAGGTGCGTATTTTTTCAATCGTGCCAAAAGTGTAGCCAAAAGCATTGAATCTTTCCCCCCACTTAAGCCCAAAAGCACCCTATCCCCCTCTTTGATGAGATTAAATTGTGCATTCGTTTGTCCAGTGATTTTTAAAATCTTTTTACTAATTTCTTTTGTCAAACACAACTCCTTTGGCTCTTTATATCATTTGTTTAAAATTTCTAATTATTTATCGCTTGACTACTTTATATTAATAATACTTGAATTCTTAAATTTCTTTAAATTTTCCCTTTAGATTTTGTTCAATAAAATCTCTCACTTCCTCTTCTGTTAGCAAATGCTTGTCATATTTAATAATAGCTATTCGCTCATTTTCATTGATATACCACTCCAAAGTTCCTCTTAACTCAACCAAGATTTCCAAATCCTCATTAGTAACATTATCACACAAGGGTAAATAAAAATTTTTCTGAAAAGCAGGATTAGCCAAAAAGCCCAAAACAACAATCCAAATAAAGCAAGTAATAACCACAACTACGCTAATAGAGAGCATTCCAAAATAGTCATACAAATGCCCTCCCACTAATGCCCCAACAAAAGAACCCAAATACCCAAATGAAGTAAAAATTCCAATCGCACTACCTTTTTGATGAGCTTTACAATAACGACTTGCAAGACTTTGCATAATCGGTTCGTGGATTGAAAAGCCTATAAAAAAAACCAAAACTCCCGATACAAATCCCCACACATTTGCACTTAACATTAACAAATAAGCCACAACAAAAAGCAAAATCCCGCTACCCAAAACACTCTTAAATTTTCCCTTTTTTTCAGCGATAATTGCCGCTGGAATCATTGCTAAAAATCCCAAAATACTAGCAGGAATATAGACTTGATACAAATCCTCTTTAGGCATTTCAAACCCTTTAACCAATGCGATAGGAATAATCAAAAAAGCCAAAGTCATTAAGGATTTTTGTAAGAAATTTGTTAAATTCATAATTTGCAGATTTTTGTTTTTGAAAATATGGCTGTAATGATTAGAAGAAGCTTGAAAATTATAGGTAATTTTAGGAGCTTCTGGGACAAAAAAAGCCAAAATAATAATGCCCCCTAAAGCTAAAATAAAGGTAAGCCAAAATAAACTTGCCTCCCCATAAACTACTCCTAGAATCGGTCCTAAAATCAATGCTGCGGTAAAACTTAAAGAGATTGTCCCTCCCATAACCGCCATTGCTTTAGTTCGTTTCTCTTCAGTAACCAAATCGGCTATCATCGCACTAATCACGCCCCCAATCGCTCCTGCTCCTTGAAGCAATCTCCCTAAAATCAAAGTGTAAATATCCTCACTCATCGCACAGATTAAAGAACCCACTGCAAAAACAACCAAACCTAAAGCAATAATTTTTTTGCGTCCAAATTTATCGCTTAAGAAGCCAAAAGGAACTTGAAAAATCACTTGTGTTAAGGCATACCCACCTATGGCTATCCCAACAAGAATAGAACTCATTCCCTCCATTGAAAGAGCATAGAGGGAAAGCAAAGGCATAACAACAAATAAACCAAAAAAGCGAAAAGCTAAAATAAGACTTAGGGGGATTGTTTGTTTGATTAAAGATTTATTTTTCATTCTCTACAAAACCTCTTTAAAATCTGCTAAAATTACAAAAATTGAATTTTATCGTATTGAAACCTATAAGGTAATTAAAATGAGAATAATTTTAGCAAGTAAAAATCAAGATAAAATAAGAGAGATTGAGCAGATTTTAAGCGATTTACCCCCAAAACCCCTGCCGCACATTACAAGCACACAATCGCTTAATACAAGCACACAAAAATTTGAAATCTTAAATTTTACCCAACTCACCCAACCCTTTGAGATTTGCGAAAATGGCAAAAGCTTTCAAGAAAATGCTCTCATAAAATCAAAAGCGATTTTTTCACATTTGAAATCTCAAAATCTCCTTGAAAAAAACGATATTATACTCTCTGATGATAGCGGGATTTGTGTCGATGAATTAGGGGGAAAGCCCGGGATTTATAGTGCAAGATACAGCGGGGGAGACGATAGAGATAATCTTAATAAACTCCTCTCTGAAGTCTCTTTGCTTAAAAACAAAAGTTCAAAAGCCCATTTTTGTGCGAGTATAGGCTTAAGCACACCTTTTGGCGATTTTAGCACACACGGATTTTTATATGGCAGGGTGATTGATACTCCTAGAGGACAAAACGGATTTGGCTATGACCCAATGTTTATCCCTAATGGATTTACCCAAACACTTGCCGAGCTCGATACGCAGACAAAAAACACGCTCTCTCATCGCAAAATTGCCTTAGAAAACGCTAAATACATTCTCAAAATGCTTTTTAATGAGCTTAAAATTTAATTTTAGCTATAATTTGATTATATTATTTTAGTTAGATAAGGATTTTCAATGTCTAAAAATATTATTTTACTTGGTGGAAGCAATAGCGTAATGGTTAATGGACTGCAAAAAGGTTTAAGAGAGGGTATAGAAAA
>JAFLSC010000014.1 GCA_022511145.1 Helicobacter sp. | reverse complement strand
AGTTTTGGTATCATTATTATAAACTGCCATAAATCTATCATCAAAATCGTTATTAGGGTCGTTGTCGCCATTATCATCAATATTCGCATTAAGCTGGTTAATCACCTCTTGCATAGTGGTAAGATTATCGATATACACTGTTCTTTTACCAAGCTCATTACCATTTTTATCATACATTACGACATCAAAGCTTCCCGCACGCACATTATAACCACTTGTTGTTAAAGCGTCTTGTGTGCCGATATAAAGCAAATCACTAGTTGCACCTAAACGAGCACTTTGAGCATAAATATTGTTAGTGTGTTCAATCAAACCATTTGCAAAAGTGTCCAAATCATTAATATAAATTTGCAATTTCCCTATGGTTCCTTGACAAGTCAAAACATCTTCTGTGCGAATCAAATCCAAAATAGCCCCAACTTTTCCACGCACTAAACTATTTGTCATATTAACAGCTTTGTGGTCGCTAGGAACATATTTGATAGAATAAATCCCGCTGGGATTGAGGGAATTATCCAAAACAAGAGGGTGAAAAGAATCGCCATCAACGATTGATTTTCCTCCGATTGTCAAGGTATATTCTTCATTAAAATCCGCAATATCTTTACTTACACACGCACTCCCTTGGATATTACTTTTAAAGACATCACAACCAATAAGATTGTTAATTTCAAATTCGTATTGGTCTCTCAAATCCCGCAAATCATTAGCTTTTTTGCTAATATCTTGTCTTTCGTATTCTTTGATTTTTTTATTCAAAATCGAAATTTGCTCGGCTAGACGATTGACTTCCTCAACGGTTACTTTTAATTCATCATTCAAACGCATTTGCAATTCAACCAATCTTTCCCTTGTTGTGCGGATATTATTTGTCAAAGTTTGTGCGTATTCTGCAAGGGCGATTTTTTGGGCGGGGTCATCGGCTTTGGTTGAAAAGTCTTTCCACGCATTAAAATAATTTTGCAAATCATTATAAATTCCTACCCCATCAATTTCTGGGAAGAAGCTTGAAGCTTCTCTCAAAGCAGTAAAAGAAGTGTTAGCAAAAGTCTGCTCCTCGCTAGCTTTTTTGTAACGCATATAGGTAAATTCATTGTGTGCCCGCTCAATAGAAAGAATTTCTAAACCTTGTCCCATCGCATAGTTTTGTCTCCACAACGGCACTTGTGCCGCAGAGCGAACAATTTGACGCGTATAAAATTCATTACTTGCATTAGCAATGTTATTACTCACTGTATCCACCATAACTTGGTGTCCAGTAAGTCCTGTATAAGGAGTATTTAATGAAGAAAGTAAGCCGCCCATTTGTTACTCCTTACGCATCAGTTGTTAGGATTGAAGTATTAAAAACACTTTTTTTGTAACCCCTATCCTCGCTAGGTATCATTTGTTTAAGCAATGAAGAATAAAATTCACAAACAGCTAGAGCCATTCTTCCAAAACGATGATTGAGTTCTTTTAATTCTTCTAGTCTATCGTGAAGTTCAGCAGTGTATTGAGAGGACTCTTCCCCTAGCACTTTGAGTTTATCTTCATAACATAAATCACCCAAAGAGGAATGAGGAAATAACTCTCTTAAGCGAGACTCTAAGCTTTTGGCATAGAGGTCTTTTTTGTGAATAAATGAGTTGGCAAGTTCTTCTTTTTGTGCCATTCTTGCAAAGACTGCATTGTGATTAGCGATTTTGATATCTTCAATATCTTCTTTCGTAATGGCAATCAAAGCATTGACATCTTCTATTGCGTCTTTTAGGTATTGCACGGACATAAGTAACTCCTTAAAGGTTAGTTACTATTCTCCAAGCAATTTTTGTGCCATTTTTTCTGCACTCCCCCTAAAATCAATTTTATAGCTTCCTTCTGCTAAGGCTTGTTTGATTTCATCGACTCTACTATTAGAAGAAGCTGGAGTAGAATCAGCAACTCTCTTTTCATTCCTTTCACTTTCGTTTTTACTACTAATAGCGGAGGAATTTTTATTGGCTTGATTAATCGCACTCGAGAAATTCGAGTTATTCATTAAATGACTCACCATTTTTTCTTCCTTGTGTAAAAATTGTATGTCTTATAAATCGACTATTTTCAAAAAAACTTAAAAAGATTTTCTGATACTTTTAGAAATATCTTGCAAAAACTTCTCTTCATCTGATTTTGGCGGTGGTATTGCATTTGTCTCTGTATAAAGGGGGACATTAGGACCTCCGATTTTTATGGCATACAAAATCACAAAAAACATAAAATAAACAAACATACCAAATCCAATGGAAGGCACAATCCAATCTTTCATTTACGCTGCCTTTTTAAAAATTTACTCCTAAAAGTATAGCAAAATCCTTTTAGAATCTGATTAAAAAACAAAGAAAAGCGTAAAATAAGGCAAAATTTTATGATTTTTTCAACAAAATATCGCAAAAACCCTATTTTTTATCCTTAAAATTTGATATAATTTAGCTTTTTATAAGGCTTGCCTAAAAAAATTTTAAGGAATTGCTATGCGGTGTAAAAATTGTAAAAACCTTTTGGGGCGGTTTTTGTTTGTGGCAATCTTGCCCTTAAGTTTCCTGTTTCTAAGTGTTTCACCCCTTAAAGCAGCGACTCTCAAAGAAGACAAATGGGAACAAGGACAAACTTTACTAAGTTTCTTTGAAAAAAATTCAATCCCCCTAAAAATCTACTATGACCTCCCAAGAGAAGACAAAGAATTAGCTGATGAAATTATGAGTGGCAGCACTTTTTACACACTCTATGAAGGGGATAAACTCCTCCAAGCTCTTATTCCTATTAATGAAAACTCTCAACTCCATATTTACCAAAAAGACGGAAAATATGGCTTAAGAGCAATCCCTACAATTTATTTTAGTGAGGAAAAAACTATCGCTTTGGTGGTGGAAACCTCCCTTTATAATGATATTGTCAAATACACAGGTGATAATCTTTTAGCATCAGATTTTATCCAAGCCTATAAATACAGCGTAAATTTTAAACAACATATCAAAAAAAATGATAAACTCGCCATCATTTATGAGAGAAAATATCGCTTAGGCAAACTCTTTGGCTCACCTAATATCAAAGCCTCAATCCTAGAAACTAATCGCAAAGAAAAATATGTTATTCGCCACAGAGATGGGCATCTCTACGACCTTAAAGGAAATCAGCTCCATAGCTACCTTTTAACAACACCCTTAAATTATAAAAGAATCTCATCAAATTTTTCTATGGGTAGAAAACACCCTATTTTAGGCTTCACTCGTCCGCATTTAGGAGTAGATTATGCCGCACCTTACCATACACCTGTTAAAGCCTCTGGCAAAGGAAAAGTGATTTTTGCGGGTGTTAAAGGGGGATATGGAAACACCGTGATTATTCAACACAATGATGGCTATAAAACTCTTTATGCCCACCTCCACAAAATCGCAAAAGGAATCCGCTCGGGCATTCAAGTCCCTCAAGGTAAAGTGATAGGTGTAGTGGGAAGCACGGGGCTAAGCACAGGACCTCATCTCCATTTTGGTTTATACAGAAATGGCAATGCCGTAAATCCTTTGCGTTATCTCAAATTTGCTAAGACACAGCTCAATAAAAAAGAAAAGGAATTTTTCTTGCCTCTTGCTAATGAATACAAAATCAAACTTGATAAGGCAATTTCACAAAACATTGAAAATGAGCCTTTCAAAAAACGTAAGGAATCCCATATCGTTTATTTAGATAACCCCAATAACAATCTCTAAGATTTTTACGCTATGGAAACAAAAATCACGGATATTCGCTTTTGTGAATGCAAGGATTCGCCTTATATTAAGCCTAAAAGAATGCTTTTTTCTCAAAATGGCAAAGAAAGAAAATGGGATATTATAGAAGCACACGATAGCGTAGCAATCCTGCTGTATCATACGCAAAAGGAAGCTTTTATCGTAGTAAAGCAATTTCGTCCCGCAGTTTTTCTTAAAGAACAAACCCAACAAGCTCAAAACCTCAAAATCCCTCAAGGTTACACTTACGAGCTTTGTGCGGGAATTACCGATAAACCCAACAAAACTTTGCAAGAAATCGCTCAAGAAGAAATCTTAGAGGAATGCGGCTACCAAATCCCGCTTCAAAATATTACCAAAATCACGGAATTTTATAGTTCAGTTGGCTTTGCAGGAAGCAAACAAACGCTATTTTTTGCTCAAGTTAAAGAAGAGTATCGCCAAAATCAAGGAGGTGGGGTTGATGATGAAGAAATTGAAGTGATTTTTATCCCTAAAAACAAAGCGTATAATTTTATTTTGGACGAATCTTATCCTAAAACTTCGGGAGTTATGTTTGCGTTTTTATGGTTTTTACAAAGGAATCCTTAATGAAAAATAAAACACTCAAACAACTCATAGAAAAAATTGATGAAATCAAAGAATCATGGCAGATTTATGAAATTTTTGAGACAGAGCGTAAAAATTTTAATGAAGAATACCAAAAACTTCAAGAAGATAAAAAATCGCTAATGGCGAGTTTTAATGATATTTCTGCAAAAAATGCCTTGCTAATTGCCCAAAATAGAGAACTAGAAGCCAAAAATCAAGCCCTAGATTCACTCATTAAGCAAAAAGAAAATGCTGTGGGGGATTTTATACCCCCGCAAGAAAATCCGCAAGATTTGAGTAAAAATCCCAAGTGGGATAATGCAAACTTTGAAGCAATCCAAAGACAATTTTATGCCCTAGAAAATCTTTTTAATTCTATTAAAATCCCAAATTTAGAGCATTGTGAGCCTCTCCAAAAAATAGAAATTCTTTATCAAAAAAATCAAAAATTACTCGCTACCCCCGCTAAAAACTATTTTCCCTATGAGATAATCCAAAATTTTATGAAAGAACTCAAGCTTCTAAGGGATTTACTCAATCAAATAAGTTTAGAATCCTCCAAACTATTTATAGAATTTCGTGATTTTAAAAATACGCTTTTATTACCCCAAGAATCCCTAAAAAACCTAGAATCCTTAGATACCCTTAATCCTGATGAATTGCAATCCCTACAAGAAATCAAACCTCTACAATCGTCCAAAAATAACCAAGAGCAACTCAACAAAGCCTCTAGCAAAGTAGTCTCAAATCCACAAGCCCAAAATCCCAAAAAACCCGTCTTGCAAAATCAAAAAGTCCAAAATCCAAAGATTCAAATCCCAAAACAAAATAATTCCAAACCAAGCCCAACACCGCAAACCAAACCCACCCAAAATCCAAAATCCCCTAACCCGCAAAATTCCCCAAAAACCCAAAATCCTCAAAAAACTACTCCCAACTAATGCAAACAAAACCCTTAAAGATTTTCATTTCAGCCCTAGAGTATTCCTCAAACATTCATCTTACTTATTTGCTTGATGAATTGCAAAATCAAAACATTCCCTTTGAAGTTTGCGGGATATTTGATACCTCCTTAAATCCTCAATACCAAAGTGATTTTTCAAGCAATGAATTTAGAATAATGGGATTTATCGGGGTTTTAAAGCTTATTCCCCGACTTTTAAAGCTCAAATCCCAGCTTGCCAAAATCGCACAAGATTGCGATATAGCTCTCTTTATGGATTCCTCTTCTTTTAATATCCCTCTTATTAAAGAAATCAAAAAGCACAAATCACCCCCCAAAATCATTTATTATATCCTCCCACAAGTTTGGGCGTGGAAAGCTTATAGGGCAGAGATTCTTGCTCAAATATGCGATGAATTGTGGGGGATTTTACCTTTTGAGAGAGATTTTTACCCACCAAAAGCAAATTTACACTATATCGGACACCCTCTACTTGATGAAATCCCTTTTTCTTTTACTCAACCTAATCCAACGCAAACTCTAGCCTATTTGCCCGGCTCAAGAAAATCTGAAATCAAATCACTATTCCCTATTTTTAGAGAAATTGCTAAAATCCTTAGAAAACAAAACAAACAAGCTCTCCTTATTATCCCCAAAACTTTTAAAAATGCGAATTTAGAGGAGATTTATGGGGATTTGAGCGATTTTACCCTAAGTGATAATCTTAACTCTCTTCAAAAATGCGAATTTGCCTTTGTTTGTAGCGGAACAGCGACATTAGAAACCACACTTATGGGGATTCCCACTATCCTTGCTTATAAGGCTAAGACTTTGGATTATTGGATAGCAAAATCTCTAGTCAAACTGCAATATATCGGGCTTTCTAATCTTTTCTTGCAATATGCCACTTATCAGGATTTTACGCACAAACTTGAAAATCCCCCTATCCACCCTGAATTTTTGCAACACCAAGTCAATCCCCAAACTCTCCTTGAAGCCTACAAAAACTTTGATTACACCCACTTTTTTAAACAAAAAGAAAAACTCATAACTTATTTACAACAAGGCAGCGTTCAAAATTGTGCCAAAAAAATCAAAAATTTTTATAAAAATACAATAAACTAAAGGGCTTTTAAAACTCTTTTTTGTAGTATTATATTATTTTATTTTGGAGAATTTTTGTGCAACAATATGAACCTATGACACAATATGGCTATGATAAGCTTATTAGCGAATTAAAACATCTAAAAGAAGTTGAACGTCCTAATAATATTAAAGAGATTGATACCGCTAGAGAACACGGGGATTTGAAAGAAAATGCCGAATATCACGCTGCTAAAGACAAACAGCTTTTTTTAGACGCAAGGATTAATGAGCTAACCCAGCTCGTTGCGGTTGCAAGGGTAATTGACCCTACAAGCATTTCCCACGATAAAATCAGCTTTGGCTCAACCATTATCTTAGAAAATATGGACACGCAAGAGGAGCTTTGCTATACGATTGTAGGCTCAACAGAAAGCAATCCACAAAAAGGCTTGATTTCTTTTCACTCCCCTTTAGCCAAACAGCTTTTAGGTAAGGAAGTGGGCGATGAAGTCAGCGTTCAGCTCCCCAATGGACAGGCTGATTATGAGATTTTAAAAATCTTTTACCAAGAAATTAAATTCCAATAAAGAGTGCCAATGCCAATATTAAAAATTAAAAAACTAAACCCTAATGCCAAAATTCCCCAATATCAAAGCAGCGGGGCAGCGGGATTTGATTTGTGTGCTGCAAAAGAGAGTGTGATTCCTGCGGGCAAATGGGCTTTGATACCTACCGGATTAGCCTTTAGCATTAAAAAACATTATGAAATCCAAGTGCGTCCCCGCAGTGGTTTAGCCCTAAACTATGGGATTACAATCCTTAACACACCCGGCACGATTGATAGTGATTATCGCGGTGAAATTAAAGTGATTGTAATTAATTTGGGCGAGGAGGATTTTACCATTAAAGTTGGCGATAGAATCGCTCAAGCGGTTTTGTGTAAAGTCAAACAAGCTAAATTCAAAGAAGTTAAAAAGCTTGATGAAACCAAGCGTTCCCAAGGCGGATTTGGAAGCACAGGAAAATAAAGGAGTTAAAATTGAGTTTAAAACAAAATGTTGATTACATTAAGACAGAAATCAATAACGATGAAAAAATGCTTGAAGGCTTAATCCGTTTTGAGGGTTGGTTTAAACGCTACAAAATCCCGCTTTTGGTTGCTTTTGTCCTTGCAGTGATTTTAGCAGTAGGTTATGAGATTAATAACCTTTATGTGCAAAATCAGCAAGACAAACTTGCCTTGCTTTATGATAAAGCCCTTAGTGGCGATGAAGAAGCCCTAAAATCCCTAGAGAAAAGTCAAAGTCGGCTTTATGACCTTTATCGTTTCAGTAAAGCGATTCAAGCAGGGGACAAAGAAACACTTAAATTACTCCAAAGCTCCCAAGATGAAATGATTGCCAAACTTGCCAAATATCAATATGCGAGTCTAACGCAAGACTTAGCCACACTTGATTCTAGCCTATCAGGCGAATTAGGATATTTACAAGCCGCATTTTTAGAAATTCAAAAAGGAAACACTAAGGAAGCAAAAAATATCCTCTCTAAAATCCAAATCAATTCCCCCACCAAAGAAATCGCTGAAATGCTTGAACACTTGAACTTAGGAGTCCCTTATGAAAAAGAATAATTATGCTATGGTGTTTTATTGCTTAACCCTACTGATTTTAAGTGGTTGTAGCTCAAAATTCTATTTTGAACCCAAAGAAGAAGAGATTGCAGGAAAAATCTCTTATAATAACTCTCTCCCTGCTGCCATAGGATTTGTTACCCGCGATGGTGCGACACTTAAAAATGGTCAATTCATCACCAAAAATGGGGAGATTCCTTCCTTCAAACTTCCTAAAGACGCAAGATTTTTAAATGAATCAGAGGATTTTTATCTCGCTACAAATAACAATTTTGAGATTCTCATTATCCACAAAGATACTCAAGAGATTCAAACCCTAAGGCTTGATTATAACGCCGTGAGTGTGTCTTTAAACCAAAACTTACTTGCTATTATCACTGATGCAAATATTCTTTTTATCTATGATTGGCAATCCCAAACCGAACTTTTCAGACACGAAAGCAACCCTGCCCCAGCAAATAACACCCTCATTGCCTCTCCCCTCTTTTTGAGTGATATTGCGATTTTACCCACACTTGATGGGAAGCTTGTTATTGTCGATAAAGCAAGAATGCAAATTATCAGAAACATTGTTGTTAATGGCGAAAAATATTTTAACAATGTGATTTTTCTTGACGCTATTGGCACAAGAATGGTTGCGGCTACACCAAAACGCGTGATTTCTGTAAGCCCTAGTATCATTAGCACTTTTGATGCCAATATTAGAGATTTGCTTTTCTTTCAAGACAGAATCTTCCTTTTTACTTCCGAAGGGGAAGTGATTTTAACTGACCAAGATTTAAATGAAATCAAACGAGAAAAATTTGACTTCGCTCATTTTAGCACCGCAAGTCACGGAAGAAAGATTGCAATCTTAGAAACGCAAGGTTTTATGATTACGCTTGATGAAGAATTAGGACAAAAAGAGATTTTAGCTTTGCCTGATGAAATTTCAGTCCCCACATTTTCAGGAACTAATAAAATTTTTATTGATAATAAGATTATAGAGATTAACTAGGCAGTGCAATGATATTGTGTGATATTGGAAACTCTTTTTTGCATTTTTATCACCGCGGCAAAATCTGGAAAGAAATTGCCACAGAATTAACCCAAAAAGATTCCAATGAAGTGATTTTTTATATTAGCGTGAATGAGGATTCTACCAAAGCTCTGCTTTATTCACACCCCAAATGCTTTGACCTTACGCCCTATTTGACTCTTGATACGGCTTATAAGGGTTTAGGGATTGACAGAATCGCTGCTTGTTATAGCATTGAAGAAGGAGCGATTATTGATGCGGGAAGTGCGATAACCGTTGATATTATGCAAGATGGAATCCATTTGGGAGGATTTATTATGCCCGGGATTGCTCAATACAAAAAAATGTTTAGCCATATTGCTGTTTTAAATTGTGAAATGAATCTTGGCATTGACCTTGAGGCTTTTCCGCAAAACACCAAAGACGCTCTAAGCTTTGGCATACTGAAATCTATTTTTCTTACGATTCAAAACACCGCAAGAAATAAAAAGCTCTACTTTACCGGTGGCGATGGTAAGTTTCTCTCAAGGTATTTTAACCACGCTATTTATGATGATACACTCGTTTTTAAAGGAATGCAAAAAAGTATTGCTAAACATATCGCATCAAAAGGGATTAAACTATGATAAGAGTTGCCTTACCTAAAGGGAGAATCGCACAAGAGGCTTTAAAAATCTTTGAAAAGTTTTTGCATAGCCCTTTGTGCTTTGAGGACAGGAAGCTGATTTTAAAACAAGGGGAATTTGAATTTATGCTTGTTAGGAATCAAGATGTCCCCGTTTATATTCAAAGAGGAGTAGCCGATATTGGCATAGTGGGTTTAGATATTTTAGAGGAGCAGCAATGCCCTTTGGTGCGGCTTTTGGATTTAGAATTTGGAAAATGTAAAATCGTCATTGCCTCGCCTAATGGGTACCAATTTAATTTCTCTAACCCTAACCTTAAAATCGCTACCAAAATGACAAATATCACCAAAGATTTTTTTGCCAAAAAAGCCCTATGCGTTGATATTATCAAACTCTACGGCTCTATTGAGCTTGCTCCCCTTGTGGGAATGGCAGATGCGATTGTGGATTTGGTAGAGACAGGCAATACATTAAAACAAAATCATCTCAAGATTGATGAAGTGATTATGGAAATTAGTGCTTATTTGGTGGCAAATGAAAATAGTTTTTATGCCAAAAAATCCCAAATTTTAGCGATTTTAAAATATTTTCAAACTGCAATAAAGGAGTAAATATGGGACAAACCCTTACAGAAAAAATTTTTTCACATCATATCAAAAAAGAAGTCTATGCCGGAGAAATCGTTGATTCTCCCATTGATATGGTTATTGGTAATGATATTACCACACCCCTTTCTATTAAAGCTTTTGAGCAAAGCGGTGCAACCAAACTTGCCAATCCCGATGGATTTTGCATTGTAATGGACCATTTTATCCCTGCTAAAGATATTGCCAGTGCCAATCAAGCAAAAATTAGCCGCGATTTTGCCAAAAAACACAATCTCAAATATTTTTTTGATGAAAAAGATATGGGGATTGAACACGCTTTATTACCAGAAAAAGGCTTAGTTGTAAGCGGCGATGTGATTATTGGGGCAGACTCTCACACCTGCACACACGGAGCATTAGGGGCTTTTAGCACCGGAATGGGAAGTACAGACTTAGCCTATGCGATGATTACAGGAAGAAATTGGTTTAAAGTGCCAAGTGCCATTAAGGTGGAATTTCAAGGCAAACCCGCCCAACATATTTATGGTAAAGATTTGATTTTAGAGATTATTCGGCAAATCGGCGTTGATGGAGCATTATATCAGACTTTGGAATTTTGCGGAGAGGCAATAGGCTATCTCAATATGGACGACCGCTTTTCACTTTGCAATATGGCAATAGAAGCGGGTGCAAAAAATGGGATTATTGCCCCTGATGAAATTACACGAGATTTCTTAGCCAAAAGAGCAAATCTCCGAGCCAAACCCAAAGAATTTTTCTCAGATAACGATGCCTCTTACACCCAAACCTTAGTGATTCAAACCGATAAGCTTGAACCTCTTGTTGCCTATCCTTTTTTACCCAGTAATGGAAAAAGTATCACCAAGGCGTGCAAAGATGATATAAAAATCGACCAAGTTTTTATCGGAAGTTGCACAAATGGGCGTTTGAGCGATTTAAAAATCGCGAGTGAAATCCTCAAAAATAAAAGGGTTCATCGTGATGTGCGTCTTATCATCACACCCGGCACACAGCAAATCTACAAAGATGCTCATAAGCTTGGCTATATTGATATTTTATTAGAAGCAGGAGCTTTGATTTCTAATCCTACTTGCGGGGCTTGTTTAGGCGGATATATGGGAATATTAGGCGATAATGAACGTTGTGTCTCCACAACAAATCGTAACTTTGTAGGGAGAATGGGAGCAAAAAACTCTGAAGTTTATCTTGCTAACTCTGCGGTAGCTGCGATAAGTGCTATCAAAGGGAAAATTTCAGACCCAAGAGAGATTTAATGAGTGCTGTTTTTACTCTTTTAGCTGTTTTTATCGTTGGGTATTATGTCTTTAAAAAATATAATCCTATTTTTGTATTGCTTTTTAGCGGGCTTGTTTTAATCCTATTTGCCTTTTATTTTAATGGCACACAAATCCCTAACGCGAAATTCCCACACGATAGCTTTCTAAATGTCTTACTTTCAGGCTTTGACTTTATCGCCCAAAGTTTTAGAAAAGAACTCGCAGGAGTTGGGCTTATCATAATGAGCGTAGCAGGTTTTGCAGCCTATATGAAGCATATCAATGCTTCAGCTAAACTCGCCTTTTTAGCTAACAAGCCTTTGGGAAAAATCAAAAACAAATACCTCATCTTAAGCGGAACTTTTATCGTAGGAATGGCTTTAAAAATCGTAATTTCAAGCTATGCGGGATTGCTTTTACTGCTTTTAGCTTGCATTTATCCTGTTTTAATCGCCCTAAAAATTCGCCCTATTACCGCTGTTTGTGTGCTTTCTTTAATCGCTCTTGATTATGGACCCAAAGATGCAAGCTCCATTAATATGGCAGATATGGT
Source organism: Helicobacter sp. (assembly GCA_022511145.1). Taxonomy (GTDB): domain Bacteria; phylum Campylobacterota; class Campylobacteria; order Campylobacterales; family Helicobacteraceae; genus Helicobacter_D. Next base: position 35,666 of record JAFLSC010000014.1, on the reverse strand, counting down.
GGGACAAAAGGAAAATGTTGTTGGGCTTTTTTTGAATTTTCAAAGTTATAGCGTGCTTGCTTATGTGCTTGTGATTGCGGTTTTAATCCCTTTTTATTTTGCTTGGGTGGATAAAAAAGACGCACAAAAGGGGATTTTACAAACACAAGCGGAGAATTTGGAGATAATCAACCCTCAATGCCCGACTTTTTACATTTTCTTTCCTTGGCTTCCTGTGGTGTTTTTATTTACGACTTATTTTTTGGGAATCAAACTTGATGTGGTAAGTGCAAATTTCATAAGCATTAGCCTTGTTTTCATCATAGAATTTATAAGGCATAGGGACGGAAAAAAGCTTAGCGAGGATATAATGGTGATTATTAAGGCTATGGCTGAAATTTTTGTGAGCGTTGTAAGTATTATCATTGCTGCGGGCGTTTTTGCTCAAGGCATTAAGGCTTTGGGCGGTTTGGACATTTTAACAGGGGCGGTTTTATCCTTTGGCAAAGAAGGGGAATTTGCTTGGTTTGCTGTGCTTTTAAGTATCAGCGTTTTAAGTTTTTTGGTGTATTTTGTAACTATCATTATGGGAAGTGGGATTGCGGCTTTTGCAGCTTTTGGTAAATTAGCCTCCGATATTGCAACCAAACTCGGCATTGCCCCTATCACTTTGGTTTTACCTATTGAAATTGCTTCTTGTTTGGGACGTGCTGCCTCGCCGATTGCGGGTGGAATTTTAGCCCTAGCGGGTTTTGCCAAGCTCTCGCCTATGGATATTATCAAAAGGACAACACCGCTTTTGCTTATTGCTATGATTGTTAATATCCTTGTCGCCTTCTATCTTGCCAAAACTAATCTTATAACATAAAACACATTTATCTTACAAAAAACCTTACCCCTCATTGCAAGAATCCGTAAGGATTCTTGGCAACCTTTGTAATAATCAAAGAAAGATTGCTTTAGCTAACGCCTCGCAATGACAAGAAAAATCACGATGAGATAAATTAATAGTTTTTAAACAAATCTTGGTGTCTCCCTATGCGATAAAGGCTCAAAATCTCATCATTTCTTTTGTAGATGAGAACTAAATCGCCAAAAATATGGCACTCTCTGAAATCCTTTAAATCTCCGCTTAAAGCGTGGTCTTTTAACTTTGCAGGCAAAATGTCCCAATCCAATAAAATTTTAATAGTTTCATCAATGGCTTCCAAATCCCATTGTTGTTTTTTAACTTTGTTATAATCTTTCCTGAAAGTGTTAAAAAGGTTGATTTTACGCATTAACTTCCCAACGCCTTTTTGAAATCCTCAAAATTATCAAAAACACCCACACTTCTTGCATTTTTCAAAGCCAAAAGAGTTTCTTTTGTCGGCTCATTTTGCATTTTTTGTTCTTTGCGTTTTACTCTTTGTGCTTTGTTTTGCCCCTTATTTTGCCTTGTGCTTTTGCTTAAAGATTGTTTGATTTTTGATTTTAAAAACCTTGTAATTTCCTTGTTTTCTTTCACTTGCAAAGCAAGTTTTTCTGCCTTTTTTTCTGCGAGCAAAAGGGCGGAAAACAACTCTTTTTTTGTAGCATTTTCATATTGAGTATAATCAAACATTTTCTTTCCTTTGTGTGATTGTCTATTTTATTATAGCACAATTTTGCGTAACTTGTGGCAATCTGTATGTGTGCGAGAGTTCGGAAGGATTTGTAGCAATCTCTTTTGTGTCACTATAAAAGGCTCTGCCTCGTGGTAATCTTGATTTTGGGCTAGTCGTCATTGCAAGAAAATTTGTTAGAATTTTCGCGGTAATCTTTATAATAATCAAAGAGAGATTGCTTCAGCACAAAGTTTCTCAATAATAAAAAGAAAATCACAATGATGATAAAAAAGTAGTAATAAGAGGGGAGTAGTCTTACAAGGGGGAATCCCCTTGTAATAACTTAACAACTAACAAAAAAAGGAATGGAGTTTTTGTCCTTTCAAAACTCAAGCGAACTTGAGTTTAAAGGAACAATTAGAATTTGTATTTAATCCCTGCTTGTCCGCTGATATAAGTTTCGTCTTTACCATCAACTTTACCAGCAAAGATTTGTTTTGCACCTACACCGACATTAGCACTGAAATCTTCAGTTATGTCAAAATTCCCACCGATGATAATTTGCCCATAAGTTTTATTTTTATCAGCACCATCAACAGTAGGCATAGCAATTCCTCCCATAGTAGCACGGAAATCATCGCCATTATTAATAAGGTATTGCTCGATTTTAGGTGTAATGAAAATATAGGAATTTAAGCTTGTGTATTTTCTAAATTCCACACCCAAATCAAGAGCAACAGTGTTATTTGTTGTACTATTGACATGATCAAATCCAAGCCCACTTTCACTATAACTTGGAGTGTTAGTGTAGTAGTAATTCAAGCCCACAAAAGGTTTAAGTACAAGTGTATCTTCTTGATATTTGAAAGCTCTCCCGACATTCGCACCAGCTCCAAAAGATTTTCTTGTGAAATCAGAGTCATAGCTTCCTAACGCATCATAGCGATATTGGTCGCTAGGTGAGAATTGCCCGAAAAGTTTAAGGTTAAGTTCCCACAAAGGTGCAAGTTGGATAGAGGAATAAGCACCGATTTGGAAGTTATCACTTTCTTGTTTGACGAGATTATCTTTAATATCCGCATCAGCATAAGTGAAATAAAGTCCCCAAAGCACATTATCACTAGCTTTTACATCAAAACCAACACTCACACCATAGACACCACCGCTGTTTCCGTCTATCACATTAGCTCCACCAAAGGCATTTGCCCAAATCCCTGTAGAATAAGTATCCACATAGTTAGGACCCATATCACTTGCAACAGCAGCAAGTTCAACCCCTCTCATTTGATAAGCATAAGAGTTATAAGGGTTATCGCGCATTGCAATTCTTGAAGTTAAGGAAAGATCATTAGTGATATTAATGATAGAATTTACTGAACTCATCGCAGTGTTAGTATTGCTGATAGATTTTGCACTCTCGCGGTATTGATTAGCGACATTATTAGCGACGCCGTCTTGATACATCATAAGAGCGAGTCTGTCTAAAACAGCAGAGTTATCAACATAAATGGTATCTCCGTTCTTATCTTGCATTACATTTCCATCTCTATCCACTTTTGCAGCTGTGCGTCCGCCATCATTGGTTTCTACGAAACTACCTGTATCTTGTGTATGCAAATCTTTTGCACTGTATCTTTTGTCATCTCCAGCAGCAGCTGTATTAGATACTCTACCTTGAATTTTTGTTTGAAGTCCGTCTAGATACCTTGCTACAATCTGTTGATTTCCCGCATCGATATTAATACCTGTTACGCTTTTCCCTCTAACAGAGTTTTGAGCAAAAATATCATTACGAGTGTAGTTAAGTGCTGTTTTGTCTAAACCTTCTACGTTTGAAGCCTTAATAGCATCGTAAGCTTGTCTGCCACTTACGAGTTGATAAGCATTGTATTTTGCACCAGCTTTAACAACACCATCGCTATCTCTATCAACAAGAACTTTACCGTCTTTGTCAAATCGAGTTACATAGATATAGTTATCAAGTCTAAATAACCCATTATTGACAACGTTATCAAAGGTTACAGCAGTGCCATTAGCATAGGTAGTATGCCCATTGAAAGTGTTTGCTGTAAAGGTAGCACCATTACGAATCGCACCTGAAGAATAACCATCAACATTAGCATAACCTGTATTTGTAAGAGCTCCAAGCTCTACTATGGCATCATTAAGCTTATCCAAAGCTTGTTCGACATTGTTTCTCGCATCATTAGCATTATTATTAGTAATAGCTGTTCCGGTGTTGTAGAAAGAATTTGTAATGGTTATGCCATTAGCAGCAGCCCAATTTGCAATATCAGTTGCATACGCTTCCAAAAGAGCTTTAGTAACTAATGCTTTTGTTCGAACATCACCTGCAGCCACAGTTGCACCACCACTTATATAAAGATTTTTAGCATTATTTTTTCTGCTGCCATCTACTGTTTCATCAGTGCTAAGTCTATAAGTAGCCAAATTATTTGCAATTAAATCAAGTAATGCTTGACTTCTTTCATATTTCACTTCTTCTCCAGCAAATTGTGTGCTTGCACCTGCAATAGCTGTGATACCATCAGTTGTTCTACTTGTGGGATTGGCGTTGATAAAACCTTGTGTATTTTTAATGCCATTAAGGTCGTTGATAATGTCATTAAAATAGGCTTTATAATCAATGCTCATAACAGCGTCAATTCCTTGGTGATCAACACTATTAGCCCATTGAGTAATCCATACTCCATTGCTACTATCTTCACCATTGATAAACTCAAGCGCATTGTCGTAGGTAAGAAAAGCTTTTCCATCTTTACCACCTGTTACAGTTAAAAGCTTAGCTTTATTAAAGCTTAAGATTTTCCCATTAGACGCAATGCCTATGCTATTGTCTGTCGCAGCTGTTGAACCTATAGTTCCTAAGTATGCACCACCGTTTGCAGTCTCTGCATCAGCATTTACAGTAATAGTAGCTCTGCTATTATTAAGCAAATGTCCATTAAAGTTTAGAGATGAACCAGAAGTAGCTGCTACTCCAGCACTATTTTGTGTTAAATCTAAATTTCCATTAATTTCTACGGAAGCATTATTGCTAAAAAGATTGCTATTTCTGAAGATAAAAGCGTCTATTCCATTTTGAGCACCCCCATTTTCTACATAGCTAACCGCATAATCTTGGGTAAAACCATTTGTCAAAGAAGCACCATTGAATAAAAAGGTATCTCCTTCAATCGTGCTTTTCCCATCAAAAGAAACAAGCTCAAAGCCATCAACATTAACATTTTTACCTTTTAGAGTAAAGTTATAAAGTCCATCGACGCTTTCAGCAAAACCACCAGTAGTAAAAGTGCTTTTATCAGTTCGTGTAATCTTAGTTGCTGTATTAGTAGTAGTGGTTGTCCCGTCTGAAAGATTGATATTACCTTCTCCTGCATCGATATTCACTTTTTCAGTGGTTTTGTTAAAATACACTCCATCTCCAGCGTTGCCACCAAAAAAATCTTGTGTAGAATAATTAAAAGTAAAATCTGCTGTCTCGCCCTGTCCTACTTTTGTAGTGTTTTGAGCATCATTATAGGTATAATCTCCGCTCGCTCGATTGTTTGTAGTTTTACGTGTAGAAAAGCTACCTGATTGTGTTTGTTTAAATTGCCCACTAACTGTGGTGCCGGGTCTATCCTCGCCATCAACACTAACGGTATCATTTGCCGCATAAAGCCCTTGAGCTCCAAGAGCCAAACTCATTCCTAGCAAAACTCTGCAAGTTACAACAGAAAGTCTTGTCTTCGCCATTTAAACTCCTTTTAAAAAGATTTATAAACGAGTGATTTTACTTATCCTACCTTTAAAAAGAGCTTAAATTAGGCTGATTTCTGTGTTTTTTCGTTTTTTTTTTTTTTTTTTTTTTTAGTTGGTTTTTTTGGTTTCATCATTGCAAGAAAATTCGTTAGAATTTTCGTGGCAATCTAAAAAGGATTATTTTAAATTTCAAGAGAGATTATTTCGGAACTAAAATTCCCCGTAATGACAAGAAAGGGTGCTTACAAATAATTCCTTGCTCCTCTATAACTTTTTACCCAATATTCTGTATCAAGGACATCAATTCGCACTTTCTTGTTTCTTCCCGGGGCGTGAATGAATTGATTATCGCCGATATAAATCCCAACGTGGTCAATGCGTTTTCTACCCACTGAAAAAAATATTAAATCCCCGACTTTTAGCTTATTTTTAGGCACAGGTTTACCGGTTTGGAATTGGTCTCTTGAGCTTCTAGGGATATTAATCCCGCTTAGGCGATAAACCGTATAAGTCAAACCGCTACAATCAAAACCTTTAGCGGAAGTGCCTCCCCATTTATAAGATACGCCAATGTAGCCATAGGCATTGTGGTAAAGTTCATCACGGATTTTTTGGGTTGCACTTTTGGGAGTGAAATTTTCTGATGAAATAATAAAAAATTCCTCAAAATATCGCTTCTCTTGGAATTTTTTAGCCGCTTTAATTGCCTCTTGTTTGCTTGTATAATGCCCAAATCGGACTTTATAAGTATTATTAACATTGAGCAAAAACGCATCAAGATTGTATTTGTTAAGCTTTTCAACGAGTTTCCACGCATTATTAGAGTTTTCAAAACTTCCCACTTGAACGCTGTATTCTATATTATTTGTGTTATCTTGTTTGTTTTTGTCCTCTGGGAGAGGCGTCAAGCTACAACCCCCGATAAAAAACATAACCCAAAAAATTAAAATCAATTTTATAAATTTCATTTTTGCTCCTATTTTATTGCTAAGATTTTTTAAATTTCGCTTTTTGGTTGGTTTAGGTTTGTTGGCAACGTGTCATTGTTATTTATCTTGCCATTGCGAGAAAATTCGTAAGAATTTTCGTGGCAATCTTTTCACGCCTCGCAATGACGAGGGGAAAGAGTCTCTTGCAATGACGAGAGGAAACTTCGCAAATGCCAAAGATAACTCACTAAGAGTGCTTACCTACCTTTTAAACCTACACCTAAAGCTTTTTCTATAACTTCTACTCGATTAGGGTCTGAACTTTTAAAAAATCTCTCCACCTCCAAAATTAATTTAGCATTGACTGACTTATGAGCTACTAAAACAATTAAAAATTCCAAATCAAAGTTTGGCATTTGCTGCATATAATGCCGATAATGTTTGAGGGCAATTTGGCTGTAATGCTCTAATTCTTTGAGTGTATTTTTCTTGTTTTCAAGCAACACAATCAAATCTTTAGGAGCGGGAATATCCTCTTGTGGCTCGTCTTTGGATTCTTTATTTTTGTTTTTTAAAAACAGCATTGCAAAGCAAAAAGCACCCAAAATCACAAAAAGACATAAAATTGCTATGATTAAAAATCCATTTTCTTGGCTCATTTAACCCCTTTTATTAAAAATGCTTGTGTTATGATACAAAATTTATCTTTTTTATTTCTTTAATATTTAAGAATCGTTATAATTTGGATTTTATTTACAGGAGTTTTCAATGAATATTCAAGAATTTAAAGATAAAGTAGCGTCAATCCAAAACCAAACTAACTACAAAAAACCGCTTGGATTTGGGATTTGTTATGCTGATGTGGGGACAATCTCTAATAAAGTTTTGCAAGCAACCTATCCCTTGCTAAATTGGGAAGAAAACTTTGGAAGTTATGCGATTTTTTGGAATCTCAAAGAAGAATGTGAAATTCTTGAGGATTGTGAAAGTGAGCTTGTTTTTGGTATTACAGAAGAATTTGTGATTAAAGCGTTGGAGGATTTCTCGCCCTATTTAGCAGAAGCCCAAAATAACCCTAACACACACAAAAATGTTGCGGTGGTTTTGGAACTCCAAAGAGCCTTGCAAGAAAATCGCATTTACACAGAAAATGGGGATTTTCGCTATCGTTTTTGTGCAATTTATGAAGATAAGCAGTGCAAAAGTGTAGAATCTGCCTATATGAAACTTCTTGCCCTCTCACTAGGAAAAGCTCCGCTAAGAAGTCTCTATCTCGATGGAATCTTTGGGCTTTTAAGTAATGTTGCGTGGAGTGGAAATATCCCTTTTGAGCTTGAGTGGCTAAGAGAAAATGAAATCGCACTTAAAATGCGAGGAGAATTCCCCGCGATTGATTTTGTTGATAAATTCCCTCGCTACCTTATGCAAGTGATTCCTCAATATGATAATATCCGCTTACTTGATACCGCTAAAACTCGCTTTGGTGCGTATTTAGGAAATGGTGGCTATACACAAATGCCCGGTGCAAGCTATGTGAATTTCAATGCGGGTGCGTTAGGGGTTTGTATGAATGAGGGACGCATTAGCTCAAGTGTTATTGTTGGTGAAGGTAGCGATGTGGGCGGTGGTGCAAGCATACTTGGCGTTTTGAGCGGAGGAAACAATGACCCTATTAGCATAGGGAGAAATTGCCTCTTAGGGGTTAATAGCTCAACAGGGATTTCACTGGGTGATGGTTGTATTGTCGATGGTGGGATTGCTGTTTTAGCAGGGACAATCTTTAAAATCACTTCCGAAGAAGCCCAAAAAATCGCAGAGATTAATCCGGGATTTGAAATCAAAGAAAATGGAATCTACAAAGGCAGAGACCTCTCGAATAAAAATGGGGTGCATTTTAGGCAAAATTCCAAAACCGGAGAGATGATTGCTTTTCGCTCTAATCGCAAAATTGAGCTTAATGCTTCATTGCACTAGAGATTGTGTAGGATTTATTGCGGTTTTGCTATTGCATTTTGCTTCGTCATTGTAAAAACAGCGTCATTGTGGGAGTTTGTAAGAACTCATGGTAATCTAAAAAGATTGCCTCAAAACTAAAGTTCCTCGTAATGACGCAAGGAAAATCATCTCACAATGACGAGAGACAAACTCGCAATAATGAGCAAAAATCGCATAATGACAAAATCTTGGCGGATAGTGCAATCTACAAACAAGCAATCTCAAAAAACAAGAACATCACAAACAAAGCGTGTTATCGGCTTTTAACATCGCATTCATCGTGTCTTTTGCGTTCCCTTCTTTACCCACAACCACATTAAGTTTAAAATAATTCAAACAAGTCTTGCAAGAATAAATTGCCACACCTAGGCTCTCTAGCTCTTTTAAAATCGCTATTATTTCTTTATCCTCCGCATTAGTTGTCAAAAATACGCCACGATTGACAAAATATATCGCTTCAGGGAGTTTTTCGCACTCCTTAATACTCGCCAAGAAACTTTGCATTAGGATTCCTCCTAACTGCCCTTTTTCGCCAATCACATCATCTTTAATTAACAAATTTTTCATTTTTACTCCTTACAATCTATTGCCCTCACTTAAGAAATGAGGATTTCTCTTGTAATTATACCTTATTCCTCATAAGGCAATTCTAAGGCTTTGATATTTGCGATACTGCTCCCTGCAATCCCTTGCAAACTCCCATACATTCCAATGGTATTTTTTAGCACCTTATCGATTTGTTTTTTGCGTTGAGTCCAAATTTTATTCATCGCCGCTTTTTCCCTCTCCAAATCGCTATTAAGCTGCATAAAGCCCTCAACAATCGCTTCAATTTGCATTTTAAATTCCTCACTTGTCAAATAATGATAAAGCAAATTCATCTTATCGGCTTTGTTTTCTTTGATTTTCCTTGCTAGAGAGATTTTAATCACACTCTCTCTAAGCACAACACAAAGCCCCTTAAACTCCTCAAAAGTGCAAATCCAAACTCCCTCTATCAATCCCATTCGCTCTAATTCCTTAGGCAAGGTCTCTGTAACAATCACACCTAGTTCAATCCCTCTTTCACGCATATCCTCTTTAAATTTTTCAATCCAAGATTTTTGAAATTCCCTAGTTCTCTTGCTTTCATAATAAATCTTGCCGCAGTTTGCAATCTCTCTAGTATGAATTGTTTGCACACAATCCCCGCCTTTTACGCCCTTTTTAATCTCCTCAATCTCATCAAAAGGAAAATTAAGACGCAAAAACTCCTCAATAGCGAGTTCTTGCACTTCGCCTTGTAACTGGACCGAGCCAAGCTCTGCCCTTCTTTGTGTTTCTTTGAGCTGTTTTTTTAGCTCTTCTAGCTGCACATTTTTTTCTTTAAGCTTGAGTTCGTTTTCCTCGCTCATTTGTTTTAAGATTTGTTCTTTTTCTTGCAAAAATTTTGTGTGAAATTCTTTTTGAAATTGCACTTTGAGTTTGGATTCTTGCTCACTATTAGCGAGTTTTAACTGCTCAATTTCGACTTTAGCGTTATTGAGTTCTTTGACTTGATTTGACTTTTCTTGAAGTTGTTTTTGCAAAAACTCTAGGGATTCTTGGTGTTCTTCTAAAATTTCTTTTTTAAGCTCCTCTCGCATTTTGATACTTTGCTCTTTTAGGGCTTCTTTCGTGGATTGCTGCAATTTCTCGCTAAAAGCTTCCTTTTCTTGTGCAAATTGTTTTCGCTCAAGCTCAAAGTTTTTTACCACTTCATTATAAGCGATTTGCTGCTGTTCTCTTTCTTTTTCAAACTGCTTTTGTAGCTCTAAATTCTTTTGTTTCATTTCTTCTTCAAGCTGATGATACAAAATCTCATTAACATCAATAGAAACTTTACAATTAGGGCATTGAATGGTAGGCATTTTGTTCCTTGCAAACTGAAGTCATTAACTATAAAATATAAAGGGTAAAGATTAAGGATTTAATTAAACCCTTCTTAAGATACTTGCGGCACACAGATTTTTAAGAGGCTCTGCTGTGTTCCCACCCTGAAGCATTATCCTAAAAGCCCATTGCACAAGTCTCAAAAAGGGCAATAAAATTATATTGCTTTTTGTTTAAAAGTTGGCTAAAAATTTCTAATTTTGCTTCTTAGTTTTAAAGAAATAAATCCCCAAAGGGGAGTGAAAATCAAATAGGGAAAACGCGAATGCTAGAATCTAAATTTTCTTGCAAAACAGACTCAATAGCAAAGAGTGTCCCTGTCGCTCCACTCGCACAACCGCTACAAGCCCCAAGATAGCGGATATAAACATCAGTATAACCATCACTTGCATTTTTAAGCTCGATAATTTCCATATTACCACCATCCATCATTAACATTGGGCGTATCCTCTCATTAATGACTGCCTCAATAGCTTTGATTTTTTGCACCATTGTCATATCTGAAAACTTCAAATCGCCTTTACTTTCCGCATCTGCTTTGGCTTTGAGAGATTCTTCTTCCATTTCAGAGCGAACTTCTCTTAAAATATCCACCAAATAATATTCTCTCTCTTCGTGTCCGCCGGGTTGGATACAGCTTTTACAAAATGCACCGGCTTTGGTGTATTCTGTAATCTCCTCTACACTCTTAAGATTGTTAAGTTTAATAACTTCTTTTAGTGTCCCCAAACTCACTCTTGCACACTCACATACGATAATTTCATCTTCAAAATCTTCAGGATTTTTACCTAAATATAAAGCCGCTGCTTTTTTGATTACATCATAAGCCATAACAGAGCAATGCATTTTTTGTCCGGGAACAGCGGGTGTATCAGGGTCATCTCTTAAGGCTTTCTCAACATCAATATTGGTAATTTTCACTGCCTCTTGCACTTTTTTACCCAAACACAGCTCCACCATCATATCACTACTTGCTATGGCAGTCCCGCAGCCAAAGCTTTTAAACTTCGCATCAACAATAATATCATTATTATCAATGAGCCAATAAAGCCTCACCGCATCGCCACAGGCTTCAGCACCATAATCAGCAACAATAAGTTTCAATCCTCTTTTATCGGCTTCCTCTTGAGTAATAACCCCCAAATGCGTTGGATTATCCATTCTTTCACTTACTTTTTTAGAATAAGCGTCCCACAAAGCACCGCCTAATAATTCATTTTTTGCCATTTTATATCCTTTTTAGTTCGTTAATAACTGCTTGAAATTGCTCGCAATCTTTGGATAGATTTTTTAAACACTTCAATCGCATAATCAATCTCCTCTTGCGTTGTAAAACGACTAAGAGAGATTCTCACTGCGGTGTGGGCTAACTCTTTATCCGCACCAATCGCACTCATCACGGGATTTGCTTCTAAATCCTCACTCGCACAGGCACTTCCGGTAGAACAAGCAATGCCATTTTTGTTTAAATCCCAAAGCATTGCTTCACCCTCAACACCGCGAATACTAATTAAAATCGTATTAGGGACACGCAAACTTCTCTCCCCTACCACAAAAGTATCAGGAATCTCTAAGAGAGCGTCCTCTAGCTTGTCTCTTAAGCGGCGGACATTATTCCTCTCAAAATCCAAATGCAAGCTTGCTTGTCTCATCGCCTCGCCCATTGCAATAATATAAGGCACATTAAGTGTCCCACTTCGCCTTCCGTGCATATGTTCTCCGCCGTGAAATAAAGGAGTAAGCTTAATATCTTTTTTGATATAAAGCCCACCAATCCCTTTAGGTCCGTGAAATTTATGAGCTGAAAAACTTAAAAAATCCACTTGGGCTTTTTTGACATCAACAGGAATCTTACCAATAGCCTGAACGGCGTCTGTATGAAACAATACTTTGTGCCTTTTGCAAATTGCCCCTATTTCCTCAATCGGAAACATAATACCTGTTTCATTATTCGCCCACATTACGCTTACTAAGGCGGTTTTAGGTGTTATTGCTGCCTCTACTTCTTTAGCATCAAGCGTCCCATTTGAACCAATAGGAAGATAAGTAACATCAACGCCTAATTCCTCCAAAAACTTACAAGTCGCCAAAACTGCGGGGTGTTCTACTTCTGTGGTAATAATATGGTTTTTCTCGCCAAAACGCAAAACATCAAAATACACACCCTTTAAAACCCAATTATTACTCTCTGTCGCACAAGAAGTAATAATAATATCATCGTCATCATCGGCATTAATTCCTTCATAGAGATGATTAAAAGCCTCCCTAATAGCCTTATGTGTTTCTGTGCCAAAAATATGCAAAGAGTTAGGATTGCCATATTTTTCGCAAAAATAAGAATCCATTAAAGCCTTAGCGTTTTCATCAAGCTTAGTTGTGGCATTATTATCCAAATAAATGCGTTTAGGATTACTCATTAATAACTCCTTAATTAATAATCTTTATTTAATAAATAAATTTTAGTTTATACCCTAAAAAACTTAAAAATACATAAATTCCTAAGGGATTAGAGCGAAATAAAAGATAAAAATTAAAATTGTGTGCTTTGGTTTTAAAATTATCCTTATGGCGAAATCCTGCACCTTGTAAAAGGCTCTAATCACTGCAAGGCACAGCCGAAGCAATCTTGAAAGTCTTTAACGCTAGCTCCAAATCCTCTTGTGTATCAATCCCAAAAGAATTACTTTTAACCCTCGCCATTACAATTGTTTTGGCATTTTCAATAGCTCTTAGCTGTTCAAGCTTTTCAATCTCTTCAAGCGAGGATTTAGGAAGATTACAAAAATCTTGCAAACTTTGCATACTGAAAGCATAAATCCCTAAATGCCCATAATATGTCCATTTTTTTGGATTTGTATCGGTTTGAGAGAGGATATTTTCTCTATCATAAGGGATTTTGGAACGTGAAAAATAAATGGCTTCATCACGATGATTTATAATCACTTTGACAAGATTAGGGTTTTCTGCCTCTTTGGGAGAGATTTTCTTAGCACAACTTCCCATAAAAGGCATTTCTCCTTGCTCTTTTGCTTTTTTAAGCATAAGATTTTTTAAAGTAGCAATAACTTCTGCTTCCAAAAAAGGCTCATCGCCTTGCACATTAATAATCAATTCTTTAGGAGGAAGCTTAAGTATCCTTGCACATTCTGCAATCCTATCTGTGCCACTATTATGAGTATTTTGTGTTAGAATGGATTGAAAATGATATTTTTGGCACACTTCTTGTATAGATTTTTCATCAGCTGCAATAACAACATCATCAATCTCTTTAGCAATCTGTGCCACACGAATCACCATCGGAATCCCTCCAATAGGTATTAAAATCTTATTGAGAAACCGAGTAGATTTTAAACGTGCAGGAATAATAATCATAATTTATTAAAACATATCGTCAGGATTATCCTCTTTAACCGCAACAAACACTAGACAAAACAAAGGATTTTTTGTGTAATCTGTGATTGTCCCTTTATGAGAAGAAGCAATATCACAACACACTAAATAATATTTATTTTCAATCTTAATAATTTTTTTGAAAGGCTTGAAATTCTTGAAATCAATAGGTTCACCCTCACTTATATTGAATTTTTCAAATGAAAAATCCTCTTGCGTGCTTGCATAAATATTTCCTGCATTATCGCAAATTACGCTGATAATTTCGCTTGTATCTGAAAGAATGGCGGAATCTTTAGGCAAGGTTTGCATTAATATCTCTTTGGTAATAGAAAGATTAAAAATAAAGGCTAAACCGCCTGATACCCTTTCATCACTAAACAAGGCAGTATAAAACACATAAGCGGGTTTATCATCAAAAAGCAAAGTGTGTTCATAATTAGAAACTAATAAATTATTCTTTAAGCGTTGAATTTTATCAAAAACAGCGACTTTTTTACCATAAATGGCAGTATTAGAAGCACTATCAAGCACAACTTTACCTTCTTTATCAAACAAAATAATATTATGGTAAATACTATGAATACTGCCTAATCGTTTAAGAAGTGCTTTGACACTCTCTAATGTTGCTTCTGAAACAATCCCTTCTTTTTGAATTTCATTAGCAAATAAGCTAAATTCTGCACAATTTCTAATCCACTTTACATCTTTAAAGCTTTCTTCAAAGAAAGAATCTACCATCGTAATAGAGCATTTGGGGTAATAACTAATAACATTAAAAAGGGCATCATAAATCCCTTTTTGTAATTCTTCAGTGGATTGAAAGCAAAGGGCATTCATCTCATCACTTAAGTTTCTAATATTATTTAAAATTGGATTGAGAGCATAAGAGTGGCTTTTTGAAGCGATAATTTCACCATTAATAACCACATCGCCCAAATCTTCATTGATATTCTCTGCTTCGGCAATAACGCTATCTAATTCTTCAGTGATTAACAAAGAATCTTCCAACAAAATAGGGTCGATTTTGTTTTCAGTTTGTTTTTTTACATCAAAAGCAATATGTAAAGGAACACACCGATAAACTAGCCAATCTCTTGCTATTCCATTATAACCATAGGCATTACCAATGGTTTTTTGTGCAAGCATACAAATTCGTGAACGTATTTCCAAGAAAGAATGGTCTTGATGGACAATAGGACTTAAAATCTGCCCTTTAGCAAAATGCTTTAAGTCATCAGAAAATAAAATACGCTGTTTAGAATCCACAATAATAAGATTGCTTTGAGGGAGACGATAAGGAAACAAGGTATTAATCTTGCTGATTTCTTGTTCTAACTCAATGATAAACACCATAACTGCTTTAATTTGAGGGTCTTTAGGAATCCTTATAGGCACAACAAAGAAAAATTCAATTTCTTCTTTCTCTTCTCCATAAAAATCGATTTTTTGATAAAAATCAGCAAAATTATCTATTGATGCGGCTTCAAGAATAGGCTGAATTTTGGTTGCTAATACAGCCTCATTATTTAAAGATTGCATTAAAGTTCCATCAGGCTCATAAACAATAATATCCTTATAATAGCCATAAGCATTTCTAAATTTATCTAAATAATTTTTGAGATTTTCTAAAGCTTGTTGTGTTAGTTCTGGATTTGTTGCTTTATTTTCATTATAGGCAAGGCATTGCTTAAGAGTAAAATCACTTTTAGCAAACATCGCAATATTATCACAACGTTTTTGCACAAATTTACCCACTAAATCTGAAATGATAGAAATTGAAGTGTAAGCTTCCTCATAACGATTTAAAAAGCTCTGCTCCATAATAGTATTGATGAGCTTTTCTTGAAGTTCTCCAAATTTCTCTTGCGTTGATTCCATATACTCAAACAAATTTTCCGCAATATCAAGCGAACTAATCTTACCCGTTAAAGTCGTTTTTCCCAATAATGTATTAAAAGATAAAAATTGAGATTTGTAACGTTGAACCATTGGCATATAATTGCTTAACAAATTGATAGTTGATTGCTCCATTTTCCTAACACCCTTTATTTGTTAAAATAAAATTCAGCATATCATAGCACACATTAGCTTTAAAAATCTTAAGTTAAGTAAAAATAAATTAAAAATTTGCAAAAGAGAGGATTAAATCTTTTTTACTTTCAAAATTATCGAAATGATGAGAGCCTTTTTCTTCAATGACAAGCTGGCATTGACTAAAAAATGAAGCCGCTATCTTATAATCCAAAATCTTATCGCCTTTTTGCAATAAAACCAAATAATGCGTAGGCGTAATGCAAGAGATTTGAAAATCCCGCAAATCCTCTAGCAAATCCTTAGTCCATAAAAAGGATTTTTGGTTATAAGAAATATTAACGCGTCCAATCGCGGGGTAAAGCGTTTTATAAGCATCAATAACAGGATTGATTAAAATAGCTTTGAGTTGATATTTTTCTGCCAAATAAGTTGCATAATAGCCACCAAGAGAGCTACCTATAAGGCATAGGGATTGTGAAGTTTTTAAATAGAAGTTAATCAAATCCTCCAATAAAGCCATTGCAAGTTTAGGAGGATAAGGGAGGTTAGGGGTAAGGGCATCAGGAGCAAATTGTTTAATAATGCTCCCTTTATAACAAAGCCCTACACTCCTAAAGCCGTGAATATATAAAAGTCTATTCATAACCTTATTTAATTGCTCCAAGAGCGGATTGATAATTAGGTTCTGTTGTGATTTCAGCAACAATTTCCTTATACACAATCTCACCTTGAGGATTGACAACAAAAACCGCTCGTGTTAGAAGCCCTTCTAAAGGTGAGCCATCTAAAACCACACCATAAGCTTCACCAAAAGCTTTTTTTCTGAAATCGCTCAAAGCTTCGACATTTTCAATCCCTTCTGTTGAGCAAAAACGTCCTTGTGCAAAAGGTAAATCTAAAGAAACTACAAATACTTGTGTATTTGCAAGTGATGCAGCTTCTTCATTGAATTTTCTTGTTTGAGTTGCACACACACCTGTATCAAGAGAAGGCACGACATTAATCACTTGATATTTGCCACTTGCTCCTCCCACACTTTTAATGCTTAAATCTTTAGCTACTAAATCTATTTTAGGTGCTTTATCACCCACATTCAGCGTTTTACCTTTTAAACTGACTGCATTACCTTTAAAAGTTACCATTTTTTTCCTTTTTGTAATTTAGTAAGAGTGTAATTTTATGCTAGAAATCTAAAATAATCATTAAATTTTAGAAATTTTGGGTTGAGTTTTTAGCTCACTTATCAAATCAAATTCCCCTCTTAAATACGCTTCAATCCCTACTCTCCCTATCATCGCAGCATTATCAGAACAATATTCTAAAGGAGCTAAAAGTAAAGAGAGAGCATAGCTTTTACACAACTGCTCAATCTTTTCTCTCAAAAATAAATTTGCACTTGCTCCTCCAACAAGACCAAAATGCTTCCACGCCTTTTTGGATTTTTGATTTTGCTCAAAAACAATTTGGCATTTTTGAAGTAAATGCGAAACAGCCACTTCTTGAAAACTCGCACACAAATCTGATTTCCATTGCAAACTAGGATTTTGTGCTTTTTCTATCTCCAATCTCACTGCATTTTTTAATCCCGAAAAGCTAAAAGCAAGCTGTTTTTTGCTTTTTAAAGGAAGCGTGAATTTGAAAGCTTTGCTATCGCCCTCTTTGGCATAGGATTCTACAATAGGACCTCCGGGATAGCCTAAATTTAGCATTTTAGCAACTTTATCAAAACTCTCCCCAAAACTATCATCAAGACTTTGTGCGATGATTTTTATCTCTTTGTAATCTCTTGCTTCTAAAAGCAAAGTATGCCCTCCAGACACCAAAAGAACCCCTAAAGGAAACAAAGCTTCTTTTTCTAAAAACAGAGAATACAAATGCCCTTTAAGATGATTAACACCAATAAGAGGGATTCCCAAAGCGAAACTTAAAGTTTTTGCCATCATTAAACCCTCTAATAAAGTGATATTTAATCCCGGCTCTGTGGTTACGCTAATGGCTTTTAATTGCGGGAGATAAGATTCTATTTTGCTTAAAATTTGAGGAAGTATTTTAGCGTGCAAACGACTTGCAAGTTCAGGCACCACGCCACCATATAAAGAGTGTTCTTTTTCTTGCGAAATTTTTTGATGAAAAATGATTTTCTTAGAATCAATTTGTGTTAGTGCAAGTGAGCTATCATCACAACTTGATTCAATGCTTAAAAGCAAGGAAAATTCCTTGCTTATGCGTTTTGTTCCAAAACATTGCCACCAAGTTCTGCTAGTCTTTTATCGACTTTTTCTAAAGCTTTTTGCAATGTTTCTTCGCTAATATCAGGTAAATCTCCACCCCAAGCTTTTTGTGCTTGTTCATATCCTCTCAAAATACCTTCTCTTCCGGCTTTGAGTTTTTCAATATCATCACCAGCCCCTGCGATGACAAAATCTGCAATCCTTTCTGAAGTCTTAGCAATACCAAAAAATCCATCTTCACTGATTAAATCTGCAGCCTCTTGCTGTGTGAGTTCAGTAAGTGGTTTTCCTGTGTAACCAATCGAACTTAAATCTAAATTAGACAAAATATTACCGAGTCTAAGCGGGTCATTTAATGCACTAGAGCCGGAACCAAAAAGTCCGCTTTGAGCCCCAAAGTTTGTTTGTGATGTTACGCTAATGTTGAGCTGAAACTGCATTGTATAAGACATCATTAGAGATTTTGCATCGACTTTTGAAGCGGCATCTTTGATTGATGATTCTCTATCCTCTTTTGAAGTATTGTCTTGTTTGAGAGGATTGTTTTGCATACTAACTTGCAATTCTTGAGCGTACTCAAGACTACTTTTCACAGATTGAATTGCCATTTTTTGCTCCTTAATAAAAAATTTATGTAATAATATCGACAAAATTATAAAAATAAGGAGTGGTTATGAAAAAATTTTTTGCAGAATGGGAGAAACAAGAAGCAATCTTACTTGTTTTTCCTCATAAAAATACTGATTGGAAGCCCTATTTAGAGGAGGTTAGGGAGACTTTTTGCCAAATCCTTTATGCAATTATTCAAGTACAATCGTGTTTGCTTATTTGTGATAATAAAAAACAAGTAAAAGATTTTATTCAAAACTTTTTTACTCAAAATCACTATGATTTGAAATTAACAAAACGCTTATATTGTATCGAGCTTCCCACAAATGACACTTGGGCTAGAGATTTTGGTGGCATCTCAATCCTTAATCAAAACAAAATCCAAATTTTAGATTATGGCTTTAATGGCTGGGGCTTGAAATTCCCTGCTAATTATGACAATCAAATCACACAAAAACTTAAAATAAAAGGAATCCTCAAAAATGTTAAAACAAAAAAACTAATCCTAGAGGGCGGGAGTATTGAATCCAATGGTGAGGGAATCTTGCTTACTAATACTCAATGTCTCCTGGAAGCCAATCGCAATCCCTCCTATTCTCAAGCAAAAATCGAAAAAATCCTCAAAAAAGATTTGGGCTTAAAACAAATTTTATGGCTGAATTATGGCTATCTTAGCGGAGATGATACCAATAGCCATATTGATACTTTGGTGCGTTTTATTGATAAAAAAACTCTTGTTTATGTGCGGTGTGAAAATCCCAAAGATGAGCATTATGAAGCTTTGTGTAAAATGGAAGAGGAACTTCAAAACCTAAGAGATTTAGACAATAAACCTTTTAAATTAATCCCTCTCCCCTTTTGTGAGCCTATTTACTATAAAAATAAACGACTTCCGGCAACTTATGCGAATTTTCTTTTTATCAATGGTGCAATTTTATTCCCTATTTATGGGGATAAAAATGATAAAAAAGCTATGAATACCTTACAAAAAGCTTGCCCTAAGCATAAAGTTATCCCTATTGATTGCTCAATACTTATCCGACAAGGAGGGAGCTTGCATTGCATTAGTATGCAATTTCCCAAAGGAAGCTTGAAGCTTAAAAAGACTCAAAGCTTTTATTTTAGCTAACTTTATTTTCTAATTTTATATTAAGCAAAATCAAGTATAATTCTAGGTTTCACGCGGAAATGGCGAAACTGGCAGACGCACTAGACTTAGGATCTAGCGCCGCAAGGCATGGAGGTTCAAGTCCTCTTTTCCGCACCATTAAATCCTATGCTATTCTTCCCTAAATTTTCTAAGCCCATCAAACTCACACTTTAAAGATTTATCTTACTATTTTAAAGATTATTAGAAAAATTTAATTTTGCAGGAATTTTTATAAATTTAAAATTTTTCAAAAATTTTTTCAAAAAAGCTAAACTTTAGAAAAAAAAAAAAACGATATATCTCTTGAATTTAAAATCAAAAGGAGACAAAATGGCTTTAAGTATTTCTAACAATTTGCAGAATTTGGCTGCAAACAAAAATTTGGGTATCCAAAACGCACAAAACTCAAATTCCACAACCTCAAAACAAGAATTTGAGAGCTTAGAGGATTATACAAAGTATTTGGGTGAAAAATACGGAGTAAATTCCGGGCAGAGAATGATTAGCGGTGCTCCCACGAGCATTAATGTTTCAGCAGCTTTCATTAAAGAAGCTTTTGAAAATGCGGATAAAAGGCAGTTTTTAGAAGAAAATTTAGAGGCAATTCACAACGCAGATTTAAGCGGAATTAAAGGTAAAGTTATCTCTCAAACTTGGAATATCAATGAAAAAGGAGAAATTTCAGCCATAACTCACGCAGTAAGTTCTTCAGGTAATGATGAAAGCCCACTTGAAAAGCTTTTTAGAGAACTTAAAGAACAGGCTGAAAAATTTGAAAAAGAAAGGCAAAAATCTTTAGAAAAACAAGATTTTTTAGTGGATTTTGAGGCTAAAATCCAAGAAGCAAAAAATCAAGGTTTATTGCAGGAAAATTCCCTTATTTTTAACGCAAACAATGTGAAATCTTTGCTTGAAAAGATGAATTTTAATCAGCTTGATTTTAAGGCTTAGGATTTACACTTAACCCTTAATCCTTGCAAAGCTTTGCAAGGATTTTAAGTCAAGCCTTTAAATCAAGCATTGAAGTGTTACTTAAAGCATTTTTAAAATTTTGTAAAAGTTCATCAAAATTTTTACCCTGCACTTCAAAAGAAAAATTTTGTGTAAGCTTTAAATTTTGTTCATTATTAAAATCTAAATTTTGCTTACTATCTGACTTAAGTTCCTCTTGTTTTTGGCTTGCTTTTTGTGCGGCTTTTTCTAAGTCTTTTTTAAATTCTTCTTGTTTAAGTCTAGCTTTCTCTAAGATTTTTTCAAGCTCCTCGTCTAAATTGCTTGAATATGAATTTAATGAGCCTTGATTTGCCCAAGAATCCTTAGTCTTAGCACCGCTAAACATCATAACTTCTCCATTATCATCAATCACCCAACCCGCGTGAGTTACTTCAGCACTAGGGTTTAGAGCTGCTGTGGTTTGGAGTAACACATCTATATTATTTCTTGCAGCAAGTTTTTGTTCTAAGTTTTGCCTCGCTTCTGGATTTTCAAAAGCCTTTTGTATCGCCACAGCTGAAACAACCATAGTTGTTGGAACTCCGCTCATCATTCTTACTCCAGAATTCACTCCGTATTTTTCGCCCAAATACTTTGTGTATTCCTCTAAACTCTCAAATTCTTGTTTTGAACTCGTGGAATTTGTGCTTTGTGTGGTTGAGTTTTTCTCCACACTCACATTTAAATTTTTGTTTGCATTCACACTTGCAGCCAAATTTTGCAAATTGCTAATACCTAAAGCCATTTTGTCTCCTTAATGTTAATATCAAAAACTACATCGGCTTTTTTTTTAAAACTTTATAGGAATGTTATTAATTTATTAAATAGATTTTAGTGGATTAGAAATTCTACCTCGCAGAGATTCTGCTATTTGGTAGGCTGAAGCCCCGCAAGATTCTTCATAATTTTGTCTCACAGCTTTTTGATTTTTGATTTCTTGATAGGATTTAACTATAAAATCAGCTTGTAAAGATAAAGATAAAAATAAGATAATAAAATATCTTAGATTTTTCATTATAAAATAATCTTTTTTCGTATTTAAACTATCAAATCCAGGTATGATTTACCATTATCAAATTTTGTTCCAAAAAGAAGTTCTAATTGTTTCTTTTTATCAAAACGATTTTTTAAAAGATTTTCTACAAGCTCGTTTCTTATATTATTATCTTTATAAGTTTCTTTGTTTTGACTTTCGCCTTGTATAGGGGTGAAAGTTTCTTCATTTTTGGCTTCTTGTGATTTTTTTTGAGATGCATTAATGTTATTAAAATCAACTGCGTATTTTTGCTGAAGTTCAAGGTATTTTTCCTTAAATTCATCTATGTTTTTGCTCGTATGTAAAATTTTAACATAAGCTTCATCGTAACTTACCCCATCAATATCCACCCAACGAGGGTGTTTGGTATTTTCTTCCATCCACTTAAATAGACTTTTAACTTCTGATTCTGACAATTCATTTTTTCTAAGCTTATCCTCTATTGAACCCTCGACTAATCCTATTTTATCGTTAAATTCTTTAGAATTCTTATAAAGTTCTATAAAACTATTACTAAAACTTTCTCTTAACTTTCTTATAAGTTCAGGATTACCATTTTCAATACCTTCATCTCTCATTTTAGTAAGTGTTTGTAGAGGGTCGTTTCCAAAATATCTGTTAAAAGTACTCATAGCAAATACCATCATCTTACATACCACCCTCCAAGAGCAGATTCCATTCGCCCTTTATATTTATTTGCCATTTCTTTAATAATCATATTATTATTTAACATTTTTGTCTCCTTAATGTTAATATCAAAAACTACATCGGCTTTTTTTAAAAAAACTTTAGGAATGTTATTAATTTATTAAATAGATTTTAGTGGATTAGAAATTCTACCTCGCAGAGATTCTGCTATTTGGTAGGCTGAATCTCGGCATTATCGGCAAGTTTGTTGTGATTGACTTCTTGAATAAAATCCCACAAAGCCTTAGCGGCTTTTAAGTACTCTTTGGCGGATTTGGATTCGGGTTTAAAGTAAATGATAGGTTTTCCGCTATCGCCACCTTCACGAATAGTAAGTTCAATAGGGATTCGTGCCAAAATTTGAGTTTGGTATTTTTGTGCTAATTCATTAGAAGTGCCTTTGCCAAAAATATCATATTCTTCATTACAATTTGGACAGATAAAGCCACTCATATTTTCAATAATCCCAGCAATAGGGATTTTGAGTTTGCTAAACATATCAAGGCTTCTGATACCATCATCAAGAGCGACTCTTTGAGGAGTTGTTACAGAAATTCCTGCAGTTACAGGGACACTTTGGGCTAAAGTGAGTTGGGCATCACCCGTTCCCGGAGGCATATCAATAACCATTATATCTAAATTCCCCCATAAAACATCAGTGAGCATTTGCTCAATCGCACGCATAATCATAGGTCCCCGCCAAATAAGGCTTTGTCCCTCATCATACAAAACCCCCATTGAAATCATTTCAATCCCATAGGCTTGCAATGGAATGAGCTTTTTGAGTTTGGAATCTATCTCGGGCTTGTCGTTTTGGAGTCCAAGCATTCTAGGGATATTAGGACCATAAATATCAGCATCAAGTAGGGCAACTTTTTTGCCTTGTTGGGCTAGTGCAATAGCGAGATTGACGCTTGTTGTAGATTTTCCCACACCTCCTTTTCCGCTGCTTATCATCACAAAATTAGCAATTTGTGGGGCTAGATTTTTGGTTTGGGGCTTACTTTGAGCTTGCGGGGCAGGTTGCTTAATATCCAAATTGATTTTGCTTATACCTTGACTTTGGAGCTTTTGAGTGATAGTATCTCTTAAGCTTTGAGCCACTTCACTAGACGCGGAGGGAATCTCTAATCGGATAGAGACAGCACTATCGTTAATAAGCATTTCTTTGACAAACCCAAAGGTTACAATGTCTTTTTCAAAATTTGGGTAAATCACCTCTTTTAAGATTTGGACGAGTTGTTCTTGATTCATTGTTGTTCCTTAATTGTATTGTTGAATAATATCTTGCGAGATTTTGTAACTGCAAAACTTCGGTCCGCACATTGAGCAGAATTTCGCTTCTTTGAAAACTTCTTGTGGGAGGCTTTCATCGTGATATTCTTTTGCTCTATCAGGGTCTAGGGCAAGTTCAAATTGCTTATTCCAATCAAAGTTGTAACGGGCATTACTCATCGCATCATCGCGTATTCTTGCATTAATCCTACCTCTTGCAATATCGGCTGCGTGAGCGGCGATTTTGTAAGCAATAATGCCTTCGCGGACATCTTTAGCATTAGGTAAGCCCAAATGTTCCTTAGGTGTTACATAACAAAGCATAGCGACACCTTTCCAAGCAGCAATCGTAGCACCAATAGCCGATGCGATATGGTCATACCCTGCGGCAATATCGGTAATAAGAGGTCCTAAGACATAAAAAGGGGCTTCATAGCAAAGTTCCTTTTGGAGTTCAACATTGCGTTCAATTTCATTAAGAGGCACGTGTCCTGGTCCTTCAATCATCACTTGGACATCTTTTTCCCACGCTTTGAGAGTTAGCTCCCCGAGTGTTTTAAGTTCGCTTAGCTGTGCTTCATCGCTAGAATCTGCTAGACAACCCGGACGCAAAGAATCTCCAAGACTCAAAGAAACATCATAACGTTGGCAAATATCCAAAATATCATTAAAAGCTTCATAAAAAGGATTTTGTTTATGATAATGCAACATCCAAGAAGCCATTAAACTACCGCCGCGGCTGACAATCCCCATTTTGCGTTTAGCTAAAAGAGGCATATGCTCGAGTAAAAAGCCACAATGGATTGTGAAATAGCTAACACCTTGTTGGGCTTGTCTCTCCATTACTTCAAGCATTTTATCAATACTAAGAGCATTAATATCATTATTGACATCATAGAGGATTTGATACATTGGCACCGTGCCAATAGGCACGCTAGAATTTGCAATTACTGCACTTCTAATCATATCCAAATCCCCGCCTGTGCTTAAATCCATAATTGTATCCGCTCCGTATTTAATAGAAACAAGTGTTTTTTGCACTTCTTCTTCAATCGAACTGCTTAAGGCTGAACTACCGATATTAGCATTAATCTTGGTGCGAGTTGCAATCCCAATCCCCATAGGTTCTAAATTAGTATGGTTAATATTAGCTGGGAGGATTAATCTCCCTCTTGCAATCTCTTTGCGTATCACTTCTGGTTCTAAGTGTTCAAGATTTGCTACATACTCCATTTCTTGCGTAATGATTCCCTTTTTAGCATAATGGAGTTGAGTTTTTATTTTGTCATTTTGTCTGGATTTCACCCATAAACTTCGCATAATATTCCTTAAAATCTTTCAAGTATGTTTGAATAAATTAAATAAATTTGTTTATAGTATCTAAAAAAAATAAATTTTAGCTTTGGTTTAGTAAAATCTCTCAAAAAACTTAAAAAATTTCTTTGGAATGTGAAATTTAAAACTTAAGATTGAGATTTTATAGAAAAACAACATAAAACTTCAAAGAAACTCATCACTTTAAAATGCTAGGATAGATTCATACTATTTGTCTTTAGCTTTAATAAGAAATGCTTTCTCGTTAGATAGTCATCTTTGTATCTTTATATCTCTTTTTTCTAACAAAAACCAAATTGTAAAAAAAAAGCATACTTGAGAAAGCCACAATAGTGTTCAGTTATATCTAAATTATCTGCAATAACAAGATATAAAGGAATTCCGATAAGTATTGCTAATAAATGAATAAAAAACATACTTATGAAGCAATCCGCAATAAATTATCCCATTTGAATTTTTCTTTCATAACAATCCCCCTTTTCTTATGATTTACCCCCTTTATTATTTAATCCTTATTTATAAAAAGTGCATTTTGAGCTTTTGGAGGTAGAGATTTTACGATTTATTAAGTTTTTTGAGATTATAATTAAGGGCAATTTTTAAATTTTTGATTTCAGAGAAGTAAGTTTTGAAGTTATAAATTTCGAAATATTTTTGAGGAGGGTTATTCGTGGTTGATACAGTGAGTGGTTTTGTTACAATTTTAAGCATAATGGGAATTATTTCCGTTGTTGTTGTGTTAGCAACCATTATTTCTGTTGCTAAAAGTGGTGATAGGCTCACAGGATTTGAGAAAAAAACATTAATAAGCGTTGCTCTTATTTTATGTTTAGGAATTATTTTGCTTTTTATTCTTTCTCATCTTGAACTCTTTAAAGCTGTTTTTTAAAGTCTAGATTCTAGACTTTATGGGTTCTCCATTTACCTTTGAGGAAAATCCGCCAATACACAAAAGCTCTTAAAAATGTCTCTAGTGCAATACATAAATAAATCCATACAAGCGGAATTCCATAGTGAGCGATAAAAAAACAAGGCAAAACACGCAATCCCCAAATCATAATTGCATTAGTAATGAGTGTAATCTTAGTAATTCCCGCTCCCCTTAAAGCCCCATCAAGAATAAAAATAAAAGCCAAAGGGACTTGAGAGAGTCCAATAGGGATAAGATAAGCCATACTTGCTTTGATTGTCTCTAAATCTTGCGTAAAAAGACTTGAGAGAAAATACGCAAAAAGACTCATAATAAGCCCGATAGTTCCCATAAAAATTCCACCCAAAAATAAAGTGTTTAAAGTGCTGTATTTTGCTTCTAGCGGTTTTTTAGCACCAAGATTTTGTCCCATTAATGCCATTGCTGCAATCATAAAACCAAATCCGGGCATAAAAGCAAAGCCCTCAATGCGTGTGGCGATTTGATAGCCTGCTAGGGCGATTGTGCCATATAAGGCGACAAATTTTGTCATTAAAATAATGGCAAAAAGTGTTGAAAATCTCTCAAATCCCGATGGTATTCCTATTTTAAAAGCCCGTTTGATATAATCAAAATTGATTTTTCCCCTTAAGGTAATGGGGGATTTTTTATAATACAAAAGGCATAAAAATAAGGCAAGGGTTTCTAGCATACTAATGATAAGATTAGAAATCGCCGCCCCTTGCAATTCTAATCGTGGGATAATCCAAAAGCCAAAAATTAAACTATATTTTAAGATAATGTTTAATAAAGTAATAAAAATTTTAATCACAAAAGGGATAATGGTCGCCCCAGCGGCAGAAAATGATGAAATACTGATTTGTTTAATAAGCAAAAAAGGAATACTAAGCAGGGTAATTTTAAGATACATATCCCCTATCTCTTTAACTTCTTGCGTGATTCCAATCCAATCAAAAAAGAATCCAAAGCCATAAAAAGCCCCTATGGTTAGAGGGATTGAGAGTATAAAAGAAGCAAAAGTCAAGCTCAAAGCTACTTCATTTGCTTTTTGATATTCTTTTTGTCCCAAAAATCTTGCCACCAAAGCACTATTGCCCACAAAAATAATCGTGGTAACTGCAAAAAAAAGCATCATAAAATTTAAACTTACCCCAACAGCAACAATAGCCACAGAGCCAAAAGTCCCAATCATTAACAAATCCACAGACATATTAATCACATCTAAAAGTGAATTAAGTCCTGAAGGTAAGGCGATTTGTAGGATTTTTTTACTCCTTTCTTTAGAGTAAAAGGACATTAATCTTTTAAGCTTTTGCAACAAGGCTTGCCACCAAAGCTTTTGATAAAGGGGAGCGTGTGCGTTCTATGATTTTTTCTTCATAAAAAAGAATCTCCAAATCCAAAAACGCCCTTAATAATTCATTTTTATAGAGGAGATGCGAAGAATCTTTGGCAAAGGCATTAAGACTTTCATCATCGCTTAAGGCAAAAGTCTCAAACACTAAAATCCCTCCCTTTTTGAGCCCTTTGAGGATAAAAGGAAAAAGTCTCCTTTCTAAAAAATAACTATTGCAAATCAAATCATACTGATTTGGAGGGATTTTAAAACAATCTAAATCCGCTAAAATCGGCGTGATATTAGGTTGATTTTGCAGAGAATCTAACGCGTAAGAGGAAATATCAACACTCTCAACACAAAAGCCACAATCCCGCATAAAAAGAGAATTTCTTCCCATTCCACACGCAATATCTAAGGCTTTGTTAGGATTAGCAAGAGAAATAAAATCTTCAAGTAGTTTTAAAGGCGTCTTGATAGGGGGATTTTCTTTGTGCCTTAAATCCCATTTTTCTTTATCATCAATCATCAAAACGTTTCAAAAGACTTTGATAGGAGTCAATCCGCCTATCTCTTAAAAATGGCCAAATTCGCCGCACTTCTTCAGTGCGTTTTTTATCCCAATTAAAAATGATAATTTCCTCTTGCTCAACGCTTCCTAAAGCCAAAAGCTCTCCTTGTGCTCCGCAAGCAAAGCTGCTTCCCCAAAAACGAATCCCCTTTAAAACTCCACTTGAATCTTTCTCAAAACCAACACGATTGATTGCAACAACAGGGATTCCATTAGCTATGGCGTGCCCTCGTTGGATTGCAATCCACGCTTCCCTTTGTCGCTCTTTTTCTTCTTTAGAATCCTCATCAAACCAGCCAATAGCAGTCGGATAAATCAAAATTTCCGCTCCTTTAAGTGCCATAATCCTTGCAGCCTCTGGATACCATTGGTCCCAACAAATCAAAATACCAAGTTTCCCTACACTCGTTGTAATGGGTGTAAATCCCAAATCACCCGGAGTAAAATAAAATTTTTCATAAAATCCCGGGTCATCAGGAATGTGCATTTTGCGGTATTTTCCTGCAATGCTCCCATCGCTTTCAAAGATTACAGCGGTATTGTGATAAAGCCCACTTGTTCTTTGCTCAAAGAGTGAGGTTAATAAAACAATTTGTAAATTTTTTGCTATTTGACTAAAAAACGCACAATCTTTTTCAAAACTCAAAGCATAATCAAAGAAATCTACGCTCTCACTTTGACAAAAATATTCACTTGTGTGTAATTCCTGCAATAATACAAGCTTCGCACCTTGTCTTGTGGCTTGTTCTATCATCGCTTGAGTAGCGGCTAGAGTTGCTTCTTTGCTCTGATGAAAAGCCTGCTGGATAAGAGCGACTTTAAGCTCTTGCATTAATATTCCTCATCAGATTCATATTCAGAATCATCACTATCGTAGTCGTCATCATCATAAATAACCCTATTATTGCCTCTGTCATCAGAATCATAATCATCATATTCTTCTTCATCGAATTCTTCATCATCGTAAGCTTTGCTGTAAATGTTCATTATCAATCCTTTAAAATCAGTTGAATAGCCTCACTTGCTAAATGCAAACCAAAACTTCCTGTTACGCCACTAAAGCTTCCTAAATCCCTGCAATGAGGAGCTTCGGGACTAAAAGCGACTTTAAAATTCCCCTTAAAACCTTGCTTTTTCAAGCCTTCTCGGAATTTTCTTGCGAATTTATCCCCATAGCTTTTCCAAATGGTTGTGATTTGGATTTGTGAGGGGTCAAGCTTTTTGGCACTTCCTGTTGAAGAAAGCAAAATAGGCTTTTTTTTCATATTGGGTTGATTGGCGATTTTAAGGGCGATAGCGATTTTTGCATCAATATCATCAATCGCATCAATAACAACATCAAATCGTCCAAAATCGAAATTTTGGATACTCTCGTGCGTAAGTCTCAAATCCAAAGCCTCAATCCCTTGATATATTTTAGCTAAAACTTCAACTTTTTTTTGTCCGATACCTTCAAACGCACCAATTTGACGATTTTGATTGGTAATATCAAAGCAATCAGAATCGATAATGCAGATTTTTCCTACACCACTGCGGTATAAGCAATCCAAAGCAAAGCCCCCAACACCCCCAACTCCTAGCACCAAGACACTTGCTTTTTGGAGTTTTTCAAACCCTTTTTCCTTAAAAATGAGGAGTGTTCTTGCAAAGCGATTTACTGCATTATCCATTCTTTCAAGCCTTTTAAGCGATTTCTAGCCGTAAAATCAAGTGATATGGGCGTAACAGAAACAAAATTTTGTCTTATAGCCTCAAAATCCGACATTTCCTTGCCCTCTCTTTCTTTCCAATTTAGAGGGTGCAAACCTAACCAATAATACTCCTCTCCTCGAGGATTGCGGTGCAGATGAGCATCATTACCATAAAGGCGAATCCCTAATTCTGTGATTTTAATCCCTTGACATTTTTTGGGCGTAGTTTGGGGAATATTGACATTCAAAAACTCCCTTTTTCCTAAAGGAAAACCTCTCTTTAAAACAGATTGAGCGAGGTTAAAGATTGTCGTTTTAGCGAGTGTGAAATCACAATCTAAGATATTTTTATCTTGGAGAACTTGAGAAATAGCAATCGAGGGAATATCGTGCAAGACACCCTCCATAGCCCCACTGGCTGTGCCTGAATAACTCACATCTTCACCCATATTTGAGCCAATATTAATGCCACTCACAATTAAATCCGGTAAAAATCCCTCATCATAAAGAGCGTGCAAAGCGAGATAAATACAATCTGTTGGGCTACCATCATCAAGTTTATAAAAATCATCATCAAGTTTGATAAAACGCAAAGGACGCGTTAAAGTCATTCCGTGCCCACACGCTGATTTTTCACTCGCAGGAGCGACAATCGTTACTTGCCCTAGAGGATTTAAGGCTTCCTTTAAGGCTAAGAGTCCCTCTGATTGATAGCCATCATCGTTAGTTAGAAGGATTCTTTTCATTAATTTTGTCCTAAAAAATAAGGATTAAGCAAATCCA
Source organism: Helicobacter sp. (assembly GCA_022511145.1). GTDB lineage: Bacteria > Campylobacterota > Campylobacteria > Campylobacterales > Helicobacteraceae > Helicobacter_D. Next base: position 5,446 of record JAFLSC010000014.1, on the reverse strand, counting down.
AAAGATTTTTTTTGAGTTTTGGAGGAAATTTATTGAGGTTTTTTTGGATTTGATTTTGGAGTTTTAGGGCAGATTTTTTAGCATTTTCTAAGCCCAAAAGATTGACATAACTATTTTTTTGCGTATCATTTTGTGTATTTTTACCTGCTTCTTGCGGACTTTGGGTTACATCAATAATATCATCACGGATTTGAAAAAATAATCCCAAATGCAAACCCATTTGATAAAGTTGCTTAGTTTCTTTTTGATTACATTTTGAGAGGATTCCACCCATTTTTAAAGAAGCTGCAATGAGTTTAGCAGTCTTGTTGAGATGAATAGTTTTAAGCTGTTTTAAGGGGAGTTTTTCGCCCTCAAAATAGCAATCCAAAGCCTGTCCAAAAACCATACCCAAAGCCCCACCACAAAAGCTTAAAGTCTCAATGAGCTGAACTTTGATTTTAGGTTTAAAATCACAAATAGAGAGCAAATAGAAACTATGTGTATTGAGTGCATCACCGATGAGAATTGCCCCAGCTTCATCGTATTTAATGTGAAGGGTTGTAGCCCCTCGCCTTAGATGAGAATTATCCATTGCGGGCAAATCATCGTGAATGAGAGAATAAGTGTGTAAAATCTCTAATGCCAAAGCGGGTAAAAATGCTTTTTGGACTAATTGAGGTTTAAGGGATTGCACGACACTTAGGAGCAGGGCAGGACGAAACCTTTTGCCTCCATTTAAAACCATTTCCCATAAAGCTTTTTCATAATAAGGGTGAAAGCTCGGGATTTTAGGGGCATTTTGTATAAGATAGGATTCAAAATCCTCTAAGAGACTGGGAATACTAGATTTCAATTCTTATCCTTTTTGTTGATTAAAAGGAAAAATTGAAAATCATTACGCGAAATAAGCCATTTTTGCTCTTCATCAGGATAATCACCCAAAAGCCTAATAATAGCATTGTAACCTTGCGGCACTTCCCTTTGATTGATTCTTAAGACTTTATCGCCCACTTTGAGTTGTTCAAATCCATTGCGGGCTTCAGGTGATACAGCGGTAATGGTAAAATCTGGTGAAATCTCAATCCCCACGCGGCTAAAGAAATTTTCTGGTAGAAGCATTCCGCCACGCAAACTATCTACTAACGCATTAACTTCTGTTTCTACGCCATTGCGTCTTATTTTAACAGGCACTTGAATATGTTTGGGTAAATCAAAAACAATGCGGTCAAAAATATCAGTATTTAAAATCGCTTCCCCATTGATATTAAGGATAATATCGCCATAACGAAAAGGATTATTTTCAAAGAAAGGGTCAATCAGATTGACTTCCACTTCATTTTGAGGATTATCAAAAACACGAATCCCCAAATCCCCATAATAAATTACTGGGGATTGCACAAAGCGGTCAATGTAATGCTTTTCTATAAAATTTCCTCCCCCTACACCAATCCCATAAAAATGCTCACATATCGTTGTAATAAGACTATTATTAAAAGTAGGGACATTAAGAGTTGCAAATTTTCTAGGGCTTTGCATTCTTGTTTCAATCTTACCACTTACAAATTCTTTGGGTGTTAAAGAGGCGACTTCTTCTTCTAAAATTTTGCTTTCAATTGGACGCAATTCAATGGGGATTAAATTAGTTTTGGATTCTAAAAGAAACATTCCTAAAAAAGGGTCGTGTTTGAGGACTTTATAGTTTGCAGGAGCGTTTCTTCCATAATAAAACAAAACATTCTTGCTAGGTTGTGTGTTACCATTTTTTGGATTTAAAGGTTGCAGAGCAATCCCATAAGTGTTACCGATTTTCTCAGTGTGTTTTTTGGCTTGAACTTGACACGCACTAAAATCATAAGCGAAAATTTCTGTGCTTAATCCTAAGCAAAGCCCCATAATGCAAAACCATTTTAAGTGTTTCATTGCTCCCTCTCCTTAAAGTTTAAAATCTCCCAAATTACCAAGCATTCCAAAGGCAAGATTTTTACGATTAGATTCTACACTTTTATAGACATCATTAATCGCACTCATCAATAAAATCTGCAAAGATTCTTTGTCTTCAAGCAAGGAATCATCGAAAGTAATATCAATAATTTCCCCCTCACCATTAGCACTGACACTCACTAAACCACCACCACTTTTAGCATTAAAGGTAAGATTTTTGGATTCTTCTTGGACATTTTTAAGTTTTTCTTGCAAATCCCCAAGCGTTTTTGCTAAATCATTAGGGTCAAACATCGTGTAATTCCTTCTTAATTTGGATAATTTGATTGGTTTCATCAACCAAAACTATTTTAGGAGCATAGTTTTTTAACTCTTGCGGACTAAATTGAGCATACGCCATAATGATGATTTTATCGCCAATTTGCACTTTTCTTGCGGCAGCACCATTGAGGCATATATCGCCCTTTTTTCCTTCAATCACATAGGTTGAAAACCGCTCTCCATTATTGATATTTACAATATCAACCTTTTGCCCTTCAAGCAAATCACTTGCTTGCATTAATTGCTTATCAATCGTAATAGAGCCGACATAATTAAGATTTGCATCCGAGACACTCGCTCGATGAATCTTGCTATAAAGCATTGTTAGAGTCAAGACTATTCCTTAAAATAATTATTTTTTATAAATTTTAACATTTAAAAGTTTATTTTATCATTTTTTTGCTAGAATCTCAAATCTTTAAAATTTTGTTTTTTACATTTTTGAATATTAGGCAAGGTTTTGGAGCGGATTTTAAAATTTTAAGGAGAATTAATGCGAAAACTTCTCTCTTTTTTGATGATAAGCTGTTTGGGGATTTTGTTTTTTGCCTGTGGAGGAAATGAGGGTAATAGAAGCAATAGTCAAGATAAGGCTGCAGATAGTCAGCAAGAAGTAACCAAGGAAGCTCCCAAAGAAGCGACAAACGCACTTGAGGAAATTAAAAAACGCGGTGAGATTAAAATCGGTGTTTTTAGTGATAAGCCTCCCTTTGGATTTGTCGATAAAAATGGGCAAAATGATGGTTTTGATGTTGCTCTCTCAAGACAGATTGCTAAAGATTTGTTAGGCGATGAAAGCAAAGTTAAATTTGAATTAGTCGAAGCCGCAAGTCGTGTAGAATTTCTTAAATCAGGTAAAGTTGATGTGATTATGGCAAATTTCACAAAAACACCCCAAAGAGAAGAAGTTGTTGATTTTGCTACTCCTTATATGAAAGTGGCATTGGGTGTGGTTTCCCCAAATGGTCAAATCCAAAGTATTGAGGATTTAAAGGGCAAAAAACTCATTGTCAATAAAGGCACAACGGCAGATTTTTACTTTACTCAAAATCACGCTGATATTGAATTAGTTAAATACGACCAAAATACAGAGGCTTTTTTAGCTCTTAAAGATGGACGAGGTGATGCTTTAGCACACGATAATTTGTTAGTCTTTGCGTGGGCAAAAGAGAATCCAGATTTTGCAGTGGGTATTAGCAAACTTGGTGAGGAAGATGTGATTGCTCCGGCGGTTAAAAAGGGTGAAAAGGAGCTTTTGGAATGGCTCAATGCAGAGATTCAGACACTCAATAGCGAGGGTTTCACAAAAGAGGTTTATGAGCAAATTCTTGCTCCTATTTATGGTGAAGAGCAATTATCTTCTATCTTGATACAATAACAATTTTACTTGTATTTAGAGAATACGAGTAAAATTGTAATCACTAAAACAGGTTGTTTTTAAATTTTTGGGGGTCTTCTTATGGGTATGAAAAATCTTTCTTTAGGTAGCAAAATCGCAATCATTCAGATAGGTGCAGCATTAATAATCTGTATTCCTTTTATAATCTTTTTGGCATCTTATATGTCAAGTAACACACAAAAAGCACTTGATTTACAATTAAATCAAATGGGGCAGATTTTAAATGAGAATTTTCAAATTACTGCACAGGGAATCATTGATGATACAAATGCAAATTCAAGAATTTTGAAAACCATAATGGCAAGAAATTTTGGTGCAGAAAATGCCCAAACTTATAGTTTAAGCGATGAAATCGTCAATGTAGGCAAAACAAAAGCTCAAAATCTCTACTATAATGGTGTGGGATTGGCTAATAATGAAAAGTTTATTGATGAGTTTGCAACATTAACACAAGAGGCAGCGACTATTTTTTCTAAAACAAAAGATGGTGATTTTATGCGTATTGCTACTTCTTTAAGAGACGCAAGCGGTAATCGTTTGGTGGGGACACCCTTAGGAAAAGACCACCCTGCTTATGCCCAAATGACAAGCAGTAATCCTAGCACTTTTTATGGACGCGTTCAGCTCTTTGGTGAGGATTATATGAGCTTGTATATGCCTTTATTAGATGCTAAAAAAGAAGTTGTAGGGATTTTGTTTGTGGCTTATAAACTCAAAGATGTTTATGCGATATTGCAACAAGCCATAGGTTCAATTAAGATTGGTAGTAATGGAAAAATCCAAATTATCGATAAAAAATATGATAAATTTATCGTTGGGAGTGATAAAAAGCCTAGTGAAATACCTTATTTTGCCAGTATGCCCTCTAGTGGAGTTTTTGAATTTCAAAATGCACAGGGGCATTTTAGGGCTGTTTCTACCCATAATGAGGCAATAGACCTTTATATTGTTACAGAAGCCTTAATTGAGGATTTTACAGCCACTAATACAAAAAATCTTATCATCATTGTGATTGGGATTGTTGCCTTAATGGTTATTATTAATGCTGTTTCTCTCTTTAATATCCGCATTTCCGTTATCAAACGCTTAGATAATGTTAATCACACCGTTGCAAAGTTTTTTTCCTTTATCAATCATACCGAAAAACAAATACCGCCATTTTTGCCAATTAAAGCAAATGATGAAATCGGTAAGATTGCAAAAGCAATGAACTCTTCAATGGAACTTGTCAAACAAGGACTCGAAAAAGATAATGTTGCCATTACCCAAGCTGCTGCCACAGCAAAAGCTGTTGAAGAGGGAGATTTAACAGCAAGAATCACAGAGAATCCTAACAATCCTCAACTTATTGAGCTTAAAAATGTATTGAATAAAATGCTTGATGTATTGCAAGGAAGAGTCGGTTCTGATATGAATGAAATCCGCCGTGTTTTTGATTCCTATAAAGCTTTAAATTTCACCACACAAATTGCTGATGCCAAAGGTAATGTAGAAGTTACTGCTAATGTTTTAGGAGAGGAAATCCAAAAAATGCTAAAATCCTCTTCTAATTATGCTCACGATTTAACCCAACAAGTTAATGCCCTTCAAGAATCAATGCAGCAACTCCTTGAAGGCTCTAACTCTCAAGCAAGTTCTATCCAACAATCTGCCTCTGCGATTGAAGAAATCACAGGTTCAATGCAAAGTATTGCTGATAGAACTCAAGAAGTAACTCACCAAGCTGAAGATATTAGAAATGTTGTGGGAGTTATAAGAGATATTGCTGACCAAACTAATCTTTTAGCTTTAAATGCTGCTATT